>JBBQFV010000056.1:0-3329 GCA_038322405.1 Patescibacteria group bacterium | reverse complement strand
CGCTTAAGGACGGTTTTCTGCTCAAGCTACTTATCTATGATGGTGGGAAGATTACCGTGCGCTACGTCAAGGCTGTCGTAAGGCCAAATGTCCCGCATTTCTTCATCTATCTTGGGGATGTTTCTAAGGTGGAAATCACCTTGGTCACCAATGACCACCTGCGTTTCACCACCAAATTTGACCAGTGGTGAACGGTTCAGTCCCAGCCTCCTCGTTACGAGGAGGCTTTTATTATTGCTGTTTGCCCTTTTCTCTACTAGACTGTGGGCATGCCTGAAAAGCCCCCTCTCAACCGCACCGCACTTGTTTTGCTTTCGGTTCTGGCAGTTCTCTTGATTGCAATTCTTGCTGCTGTATTCCTTCTTTTTAGCCAGATTAGAGGAGTGCAAGTTCCGGTATCTGTTGCATTACCGGCGAGTAGCAAGCCAACAGGTTTGCCCGCCGTGGCTAGTATAGTGGAGGTGGCGGTGCCACCAATCCGCAAAAGTGACATAGTATATGGATCCCTATCGGCCCCGGTGATACTCTACGAATATTCCGATCTGGAATGTCCATTTTGCAAACAGTTCCAACCGACGCTTACTTCACTTGAAACAGATTATGGTGATGCGCTGGCGGTGGTATTCCGCCACTACCCAATACCTTCTTTGCACCCTGGTGCATCATTGGAAGCCTATGTTGTGGCGTGTATTGCACAGGCTGACCCCATTAGAGCTCGCAGTGTGGTAGACCTTACCTATAGAGAAACAACTTCTTCGGGAAATACATATACGCAAGATCAGTATATCGACTTGGCTGTTCGCGCTGGGGCCGATAAGTCCCAGATTGCAGGTTGCCTTCAAAATGGTTCCAGTAAAGCTTCCGTTGACCAAGACATTGCTGATGGGAAACGCTTTGGCATCCGGGCAACGCCAACTTCATTTCTCGTTCGCACAAAAGATAGCGTTACGGCAAAGATAGAAGGGGCATACGAAGAGTCTAAATTTCGCCAGGCTATCGACTTCCTAGAGCCTTAATCGCTACCCCTCGTCCCTAAACCTGTTGCACCCGAATATATGTTCGGTATATATGAGGTATGACCCCACTCATCACTCAGCAACCCAGGGAGTATATCAGCCAATATGGAGCAGAGCGTTTAACCCTTGAACAAGCGGTAGCGCTCATTTTAGGCAGTGGCTCGCGTCAGTATTCAATTTCTAGTCTTAGTCCCGTCGTTGCCGAAAGCCTAAGTCAGGGAAGGCGAACGGTATCAGAATTACGCGCAATACCGGGTATGGGTCTTGCCAAGGCTGCATCTTTGGTGGCGGCATTATCACTTAGTAATTTGCTTGATCGTCCCCAATTATCAGAGCTATTGGTAGGTCCGGAGGCGGTCTACCTTTCTTGTTACGATCTCTTGGATCTTCCCCAAGAGCATCTCATAGTTTTTTTCCTCTCCGTGCGTAATCGCAAAATTCGTAGGGAACTCGTCACTATCGGCACCTCTACTGCAAGCGTGGTGCATCCTCGGGAAGTATTCCGCGCAGCCATAATTCACAATGCCTACAGTATTATTTTAGCCCACAACCACCCTTCTGGTGATCCCCAGCCAAGTGGGGCAGACTGCCAAGTTACAAAACGCATTGCAGAAGCGGGCCGGGAAGTGGGCATTGAACTGCTCGACCATGTAATTTGTGCCCGCACGGGTTTCGTATCGCTCAAAGAAACAATGCCTAACCTTTTCCCATAGCCCATATGGTTCAATTCTGGTAACGTAGCGGTATGCGCGAACTCTCAAGCACTCCTTTTATCGACAAGCTGCATCTTGCCCTAAAAAATCGGGCAGCAGCCCTTATTGACGCAGGTATTTCGCCCCACATCGCCGTAATTCTAGTGGGAGAAGACCCAGAGAGCATTCGGTACGTTGCCACGAAAGAAGAACGGGCTAAGGAGGACGGTATTATTGTGTCGCTGTACCATGTACCTGAAAACACGCCTTTTGAAGAACTGGTAAACACCCTTCAGTTTCTAGCCGCTGACAGCGAAGTACACGGCATCCTGGTACAACTTCCTCTACCAAAGCGCTTTAGTACAGACCAGTTGGATGCGCTCCTGGCCATAATTCCCGCAGAAAAAGATGTCGATGGCTTAAAGGGGGATTGGGAGTTCCTGAGCTATGCTCCTACAGCGCTCAGCCGGTTGGCAGCCTATCAACGCGGCCCGTTGCCCCCAATGGTCCTTGCCGTAATGTCTTTACTTGACCACTACCACGTTGACCTTACTGGTCAGAAAATTGTCATCGTGGGCAAAGGTAGGCTCGTCGGGCAACCGCTCGAAAGCTATTTCCGTAAGCTTAGCCTTGACGTTATTGCGGTAGACGAAGAAACGCCAGATATCCTTTCCATTACTAAAGAGGCCGATGTGCTCATAACAGGCACAGGCGAAACCGACCTTATTACCTATCAATGGGTAAAAGAGGGTGCGACAGTCATCGACTGCGCGCGTGATGTGCATACCGATTCGGTCAGTCAAATTGCAGGCGCCCTGTCTCCGGCTAAAGGAGGAATTGGCCCCCTTACCGTTGCTTGGTTACTCAACAATGCCCTTAATTCCGCAGAGGAGTCAGCGCATGCTTAATATTAAGGAGCTCATCAAGTGCGAAGAAGAACGGCAGGCCCAAACCCTGTCCCTCATTGCCTCGGAAAATTATGTCTCAAAGGCAGTTTTAGATGCCCAAGGCTCGGTACTTACCAACAAGTATGCGGAGGGTTATCCGGGCAAGCGGTACTATGCTGGAAACTCGGTTATGGATGAGGTTGAAACCCTTTGTCAGGAAAAAGCGCGCGAAGCATTCCAAACTGATTATCACGTAAACGTGCAGCCCTACGCAGGCTCGACGGCTAACTTAGCCGCCTATTCCGCCTTGCTTGATCACGGGGACACTGTCCTCGCTTTATCGCTTTCTCACGGTGGGCACCTCACCCATGGCCACGATGTAAGCTTTACCTCCCGAAGTTATACCTTTCTGCATTACGGTGTAAACCAAGAAACCGAACTCATTGACTACGATGAGGTAGCCGCCCTGGCCCGTGAACACCGCCCTAAACTTATTGTGTGTGGCGCCACGGCGTATCCCATGATTACCGATTTCCAGGCCTTTGCCCGCATTGCGCGCGAAGTAGGGGCGTGGCTTATGGTAGATATGGCCCATTTGTCTGGGCTCATTGCCGGGGGTGAACACCCAACTCCTTTTGGCTACGCCGATGTTATTACCACCACAACCCATAAAACCCTGCGTGGCCCGCGCAGCGGCATGATTTTTTGTCGCAAGGAATTTGCCAAAGCAATCG
>JBBQFV010000055.1:0-3746 GCA_038322405.1 Patescibacteria group bacterium | reverse complement strand
GCCGAGGGTCCAGGCAACCCAGCGCTTGCGCTTTTTAGGCTTTGGCCGGTCAGCCTTTAAAGTAGTTTCGGAGATAACGATAGGTTCCACCGGAGTTGCAACTGCGGCTTCTGCTACGGGAACCTTTGTTTCCGGTTGGGTTGTCTCCTGCCCCTCTTCAGCCATACCTTTGAACCTTATGCTTTGGTTAGTGCTTCCCGTACCGCATCCTGCACTCGGGCAGGCTGCGCCTTGCCGGCGCTTTGCTTCATTACCTGGCCGACGAAAAAGCCTAGGATTCGCTCGTTGCCAGATTTAAAGTCAGCCACTGCTTGGGGGTTGGCCCGAATTACATCTGCTATAGCTGATTGTACCACGCTGTCGTCGTGCGCTTGTAGCAGGTTTTTTTCTTCCAGGAAGTTGTCCAGGTTTTTACCGCTTTGCAACTGCCCTAGGAGCTCGGGAATGAGCGGTTTGAGAGCGGAAAAGGAAACAACACCCGCGGAAGTCTTTCGGATAATGTCTTTAAGCTGTTGCGGCGTGAGTTGTTCAGTTCCAGGCACCTGAATGAGCCACTTAGCCGCTTCCTTAGCCTCAACTTCGGTTTCCAGCTCCCGCAGTGCACTAAGTAGCCTGTGGCCATTATCAAACAATAGTTCGATATCTGCCGCGGCAAGCCCCTTGGCCAAGTAGGAACGCCGAATGTCATTAGGCAGTTCCGGCAATTCCATGTACTCCGGGTTGAGCTGCTCGAGTTCAAACACCGCAATAGGAGGCAAGTCTGGCTCAGGCATGTAGCGGTAATCGGCCATGCCCTCTTTGGCGCGCTGCACGTTTACCGATTCGTTGTCCTCATCCCAACCAGCCGTAATTTTGCCGGTGCGCTTACGGATTGGCCCCTCGGCCTGCCATTCATCGAACTGGCGCTGAGCTTCGCTAGCAACAGCGCGCTCGACTGCCCGGGAAGAATTGACGTTCTTTACCTCGGTGATTGGCGTTTTTATTTCTTTTCCTTCGTGTTCAAAGGCAATGTTGATGTTTACATCGCAGCGCATCTGGCCTTTTTCCATATCGGCATCCGAGACGTGCAGAGTGCGCACTAAGAGTTGTAACTCTTGCATGATCCGGCGGGCCTGGGCTGCCGAGGTCATGTCAGGCAAGCTCACCATTTCCAGCAGCGGCACGCCTGCCCGGTTCAAGTCGACCCGGCTGTAGCCAGCCTTGCCACCGTGCTGCAGCTTGCCTGCATCCTCCTCCAGGTGAGCCCGCTCGAAACGCACCACACTTTCCTGCTCACCTTTGTCATTAAGTAGTACCAGTTGGCCACCTATGCAAAGCGGCATATCGTACTGGGATATTTGGTAGCCCTTTGGAAGGTCAGGGTAAAAATAGTGCTTGCGGTCCCACTTGGAAAGCTCGGCAATAGTGCTTCCTAACGCTTTTCCTACCAGTATCGACTTGCGAATGGCCTCTTCGTTAGGCACCGGCAAGGCGCCAGGTAGCCCTAAACACACCGGGCACACGTGTTGGTTCGGCTTTTCGGCGTGGAACGGGTCGTTGACACAGCGGCAAAACATTTTGGTACGTGTGTTAAGCTCCACGTGAATCTCTAGCCCGACAATAATTCGGTACGGTAGGCTCATACTGGAACACCAAGATTACGCAGGGCTTTTTGAAAACCCATAATGGCAACGCGCGCCTGGCCTGGAGCTAACTGAATACCAACTTCATGCGCCAATTGGTTACGCAGCTTATGCGAGCGCCACACCTCATTAGTAAGCTCACGGCCAAAACGGCCCTCAGCACTTTTCAAACGCTCGGCCATGGTATTACCCGCCAAATTCACGGCCTGCATGGCGTGATCGAGCAGCTTGTCAGCCTCGCTAATGGCCATTGCCTCGGTAGTTGGATTATTTAGCAAGTCCACTACCCCGCCCCAGTGCTGGCTTAAAGTAGCGACAGTGGTGGCATCTAACCCTTTGGACTTGTTTTTGAAGGGAAGGGTGATGAGCGCCCACAACGTTCCCAGAATGCTTTCTACTGCACTCTGTTCCGGTGTTGAACGCTGATGCCGCTTGTTATCGTAGGCCATTATTTGACTATGCTGAAGCCGGTTATTTTGGCATCGGTGGGGTTTACGGGCTTGCCAGTGCTTGGGTCGTCTACCTTAACGGCCGCAAGCGCATCGACAACTGGCTGTGAAGCTGGATCGATTTGGCCAAATACGGTATAACCGCCGCTGTTGAGGGCGTTGATAGAACCGGCAGAAATTGACTTGGTAGCAATGAAGAATTGGCTGCCGTTGGTGTTGGCCCCTGAATTGGCCATGCCAAGCGTGCCGGCGGAGTACTTATGACTGTTTAGCTCATCAGGGAATTTAGCCCCAAAGATGCTTTCGCCGCCCGCACCGGTACCGGTTGGATCCCCAGCCTGAATGACAAAGTCTTGCAGAATGCGGTGGAAATAAATGCCGTTGTAGTACCCGCGCTTGCCGAGGGTTACGAAGTTTTCGACTGTCTTAGGCGCATCAGCAGGAAAAAGGTTGATGGTAATATCGCCCTTAACTGTCTTGAGAACAACTTGGCTGGCGCTTACGGCATCGGCAGGATCTTTAAGGTCTGAGGCTTTGGTGACTGGTTGCACGGCGGTGGTTGGTGAGGCTGATGGAGATGCAGAAGCTGAAGTTGGCGGTGTAGTAGCACTAGATCCTTTGTCACGTTGGCTCACAATAAGCGCAACGACGGGAATAAGGAGCACTACAATAATAACGGCAAGGGTACTTGGGCGCATAGCTTAGAGGTTAGGCTGCTCTTGGTGGAAATTCGTCACTGCTTGATACGCTGCCCCAACGCTCAAGAGGACATCCTCACGAAACCGGCCGGCAATGAGCTGTAAGCCAACTGGCAGCCCGTTTACAAACCCACAGGGAACGCTCATTCCCGGCAGGCCTGCAATGTTAACCGGTACCGTAAGGATATCTTCTTTATACATGGCCAGTGGGTCATTCACCTGCTCGCCAACTTTAAAAGCCGTGTGCGGGGACACAGGTGCGGCCAAAACATCTACTTTTTGAAAGATATCGGCAAACTCTTTGGATACCACCGCCCGCACCGCTTCGGCCTTTTTATAGTAGGCGTCGTAGTAGCCTGACGAGAGTGCATGAGTACCGAGCATAATGCGCCGCTTTACCTCTGCACCAAGGCCAACGGCCCGGCTTTTGGCGTAAATATCGTACAGGCCGTGGGTTTCAGCGTTTTCAGCACGCTCTACGGAATAGCCAAACCGAATGCCATCATAGCGGGCCATGTTGGAGGAAATTTCAGCCGGGTTTATAAGGTAGTAGGCAGCGAGCGCGTAGACCGAGGCGGGCAAGGAAACCTCTAGTATTTCGGCACCAGATTCTTTAAGTTTTTGGATAGCTTCGTGGGTCCGCTCCTCCACTTCCGGCTTTACACCTTCACCAAAGAACTCGCTCGGAACGCCAACCTTTACCCCTTTGAGGGAGGTTAGCTTTTCCAGGTAGTTAGGGACTGGGTCTGGGGAGGAAGTGGCATCGTGAGGATCATGGCCTGCCAAGGTTTGCAGCACTATGGCGGCATCGCGCACGGTACGGGTAATGGGGCCAGTTTGGTCGAGCGAGCTTGCCATAGGAATTTCGCCCCAACGCGAAATGCGTCCGTAGGTGGCCCGCAAACCGACAACGCCGCAAAAAGCAGCGGGCTGGCGAATTGAACCGCCAGTATCGGTGCCAATTGAAAAGAGACCCA
>JBBQFV010000054.1:0-3848 GCA_038322405.1 Patescibacteria group bacterium | reverse complement strand
GGGGGCACGGTGGGCGACATTGAAGCGCTGCCTTTTATTGAAGCTTTACGCCAGTTTAGGGAAGAGCAACGGGAGCGCACCGCAGTGGTGCACGTGGTGAAGATTGATTACCTGTACCCGTCGGACGAGGCGAAGACCAAGCCTATCCAGCACTCGGTGACTACCTTACGCAGTTATGGGCTCCAGCCAGATGTTTTGGTAGTTCGTTGCAAGCGGCCACTTGAAGACAGTGAGCGCGAGAAGCTGGCCATGTTTACCGGAGTTGCCCTGGAACGTATCATTGCCGCCGCCGATTCGGAATCACTCTATGCAATTCCAGAGGAAATGGAAAAAGCAGGCTTTGCTGAGGCAATGTTGTCATATTTCAAGCTACGGGCGCGCCATGAGCCAAACGGCGCTGCCGCCCGTTGGCACCTCATGCGTGAGAAAGAACGCAAGGCGGTAGGGGTGGTGAGGGTTGGACTAGTGGGAAAATACGTCTTAAATCCCGACGCCTACCTCTCGGTGGTCGAGGCAATTAAGCACGCGGCAATCCACTACAAAATGAAGGTGGAGATAGTGGCGATCGATGCAGAGGAGCGCGGCTTGGAAAAGCACCTGTCCGAAATTGATGCGCTCATTGTGCCTGGCGGGTTTGGCGGGCGGGGAACGGAGGGCAAGATTACCGCCGTGCGCTATGCCCGCGAAAACGGTCTGCCGTTTTTAGGGATTTGTTTAGGTTTGCAAATGGCTGTTGTGGAGTTTGCGCGGAATGCAGGTCTGAAGGGTGCGAATAGTATTGAGTTTGATGAGGCCAGCCGTCATCCGGTTGTCACGTTTATTCCTGGGCAAGAGGCCATTAGGCGCAAGGGTGGGACCATGCGGTTGGGAAGCTACAGGACCGAATTAAAGCCAGGTAGCTTAGCTTTGAGTTTGTACAAGGAATATCGGCCGGAGGAGGTTGTAGATGGTTCAATTACCGAGCGCCACCGTCACCGCTATGAGGTAAACCCGGAATACCACGCTCGTTTGCAGGAAGCGGGCCTGGTGCTGAGTGGCATGTTGCCGGAGCAGGATTTGGTGGAGTTCATTGAGTTGCCAAAGAGCGTGCACCCGTATTTCATTGCGACGCAGGCGCATCCTGAGTTTAGGAGTAGGCCTGAGGCGGCACATCCGTTGTTTGCGGGGTTGGTACGGGCGGCTAAGGGGCGAAAGACATAAAGAAAGTATTTTCTTTCGCACTTTATAGAACCAGGTTTAGTAGATAAGTGGTGTACTAGGTATTAAATTAAGCCTTCAGCTCTGGAACTGGACAAATTGACCAAAATATGCTACGCTTATGCCCGATCAATTGAGATCACGGTATATGGGAAGGTTTCTAAGACAGAATCCTGCACCTCCCTCAGAACGGAGCTAGCAAAATGAAAATTACTCGAGGCCAGAAACGAAAGTTTCACGATTTGTTCGACACTTAGCTGAACAAGCTCACTCTTACCAAACTTGGGCCGAGTCCCCATCTCCGTAGACCCCCGTAACCATTCGGGGCTTTTTCTTACCATTTAAAAGTGGGAATTTCACAAGCTCGCTTCGACCGCCCTTCGGGCAGGCACTTCGCTCGCTTCTGGAAACCCACGGTTTCCAGCGTTCCGCTGCCTTCCTCCACGGGAAAACAGGTGTTTTCCCGACCCCTTTCCTGTTCGAATCCCACCTTCAACAACATAAAAGAACCCCGAAAGGGGTTCTTTTGTTTTGGCGGAAGGGGTGGGATTCGAACCCACGGGGCTTTCACCCGACAGTTTTCAAGACTGTTGCCATAGACCACTCGGCCACCCTTCCATACTGGTCTTCAGAAGGAATCCTACCAGATAGCGTGCTTCTTTTCCAGCGTGAGGTTGCCGGTGACATCGCCAGTGAAGCCAAAGGCGTCAAGGTGCTCGTTGCGGGCGCCGGCTTGTTTTAAGTAGGTAAAGGTATCTTTATAGCCTGCTGCGTCAGGCACCCGGTAGGTAAAGGTGAAGACTGTTTGCTCGGCAACGCTTGTGGTGGCCCAAAATCCGAGTCGGGTAAAGGTATCGGCATGTTTTAATTCGCCGCCGTAGATAGCTGTGGAAAGATTAAACTGCTGCTGGAGAGCGCTAGGTAGTATACTTTCGCCACCCTTGGCGTCTGGTCGGGTAAGCACCTCGGCCTGCACTGGCATATATACCTCCATATAGTTGCGGTTTTCGTCGTCGGGCCATACGCCTGTGCCGTTATGGGTGCGGGTAATGGTGACACTGCGGTTACGCCAGCCATCTTTCACTTGTTCAGTTATTGTAACTTTTTGGTCGATATTGCGTGAGGATTTCTTACCGCCCAAGTTAGTGTTTACAATTTTCAGCCAGTCGCCCAGTGGTGGGGAATCAGCGGGAAAAAGTGGGGCTGCAGCGGCCGTAAGGCTTTCGTCACTAGTCCAAAGTTGCAGCGATTTGCGCTGGGTAGCTTTGGCGATTACATTGGGGATACCTTTAATGGCTCCAGGCGTGCTTCGCAGCTTGTCCAAAAGTATCGGGATAAGCTCGCCAATAATACTTTTCGGCGCGTTGGCCACTTTGTTGGCATCATCGGTAAAGTAATCTTTGTCGATGTAGGTTGTGAGCACGGTGCTCACTGAGTTGCTATCAATGTTCTGGCCGGTTACGGGTAGGGTGAGTGGGCCAGTTAACTTAAGGACGTCTTCTAGCACGCTTAAGTCTGTCAAAAGGATGACATTGGGGCGGTTGCCACTTTCTTTGCCGTAAAAATCGGCAATTTGGCTGCCCAAGTCTGGTAAGAAACCGGCTCCTACGTTACTATCCCGAAAGCCCCAGTTTGGAGTGACAGTAAGTAATTCAGGCGGCGGTTGGGTAAAAGGGTTGGCGGCGGCGTAACCCTTATCAAGAGCGTAAATATCCTTGCCGAATTGGAAGGAGCGAATATTGCCACTGCTGGCAGTAATCACCGCGTAACTGCCAATAAAACCACCACTCGGACGCAGCTCGCTGTCATTTTGGAATAGGACGAGGGCGGTGCGCGGGTCACTTGCCCCTTCGCCAAGGGCATGGCGCAGTGCCGTTACAAACTGCACTGCATTCGGTAGTCCACCCGCTAGTATATGAACCTGGTTTTTTAGACTACTGAGCTCCTTGTATTTCGTGGCAAGGGCAATGCTTGGCACGTGTTGCAGCTCAGCATCGGCACGCTGCAACTCAGTAGTGAGTGCATTAACCGTATCGGAATGGTTGGCCAGCAATTGGCCGAGGGCAGCGCTGTGGGCAGCTAAAAGCGCACTGGGGTCATTATTGGTTTGGACAACCGGATAAGATTTGGCGAGTTCCGCAGCATCGGCGCCTGCCCGGCTCAAGTACACTGCCGCCTTGTTCAAGTGAATATACCAACTGAATGGTGGGATAAAGCTTGGAAATTGGGCAGGCTCAGGCAAAGAGCGAATGGCGGCTAGAGAAGCCCCAAAGTCTTGTCCCGACTGGGTAAACTTAGTGCTCGCGCCTTGGGGGTCGCCAAGCAGTTGTTGGGCGCCAGTCAAGGCTTCGTTTGCTCCCTGCAAAAGGCGAGGGGTTGTGGCGGCGAGGGCGCCAATCAGCATGGCCATGGCCATTACCAAGAGGGCCCCAATAATCCAGAAGGTCCGGCGGATTGGACGACGCAGGCGGTACATAACCTTATGGTAGCAGGTTGTGAGGGGCTTTACTGACTAAGACTTGCAGGAACATATTGCACCCTCCTCAGACTGAAAGTGCTTGGATTGGTGTGCGGAAATTGAGGCCGTAGTGGGGGCGAGCCGTGTTGTACACGGTGAGCCAGTCTTGGTACTTGTGGTTTAGTTCCGCGAG
>JBBQFV010000053.1:0-3987 GCA_038322405.1 Patescibacteria group bacterium | reverse complement strand
GGGCGGTGTAGCCAATGATAGCCGTGAGCGGGGTGCGCAGTTCGTGCGAAGCAATTGAGAAGAACTCATCTTTTGAGCGCTCGAGCACCTTGGTTTCGGTTACGTCCTGTATAAGCACCACTGCGCCAATTACCTTGCCCGCCGCCAGGATTGGTGAGAGGTAAAGGTGAAAAAAAGTACCCTCAACCAGCACATCTGGCAATTCGATACTTACCCCTTTTTTGATACAGTTTCGGGCTGCTTCTTGTAGCCCAATTGAGTTGCCAAACTTTTGCTCAATATCTGCAAGGTTGTCTTCCTGCTGTTTGCCCGAGACTACTTGCTTATTTTTTATCTGCAATTCACTCAGAACATGCGAGGCTGCCCCGTTCATAACTGCCACTTCTAGATGGGGATTAATCATAATAAAACCCATATCCAAGCTGTTAATAGAGGCCATGAGCTGAGCCTTGCTCTTATTCAGCTCCTTAGTCCGGGCAGTAACTTGACGGGAAACGCTCGTCTTTTCTTGCTCTAAAAGCTTACCAAGCTCCGTAAGGTCTCGGTTCTGTTTGCGGATAAAGGTCACCTTTTCTTGCAAGTCATGGAATGAAGCCTCGAGGCTCGTTATATCTGTCATGCTTAAGATATAACCCTTGATTTCCCCTCCTTCACTCATTACTCTTGCCGCGGATATGCTTACTGGGACTGGTTTCCCGTTACTTGTCATGAGCTCACTTTTTTCCATATGAGCAAACCGCTCCCGGCGCAAAGTGGCAAAAATATCCTTCTTTATCTTTGGGTAACTGCCCTGAAATAACATTTCTAAACGTCGACCGTTGAGGTCTCCTTTGGCATAGCGCAGCAACTCCTCTGCCCGAGCGTTGGTATATTCAATGGTATAGGCAGAATTAACCACTACCAGAGCTTCTTCCATTGTTTCCAATACGTTTGAGGCAATGGTAATTGGGCTAAATATGAGCAGCCCATACTTCAAAATGGCGTAGGTTACAAAGAACGAGGTGACTGTAGTTAGACTGACTAAGGTTGGATACGTGTTAATGCCGAAAATTGGCAAGATGGCATCGGTAGTGCTCCCAATAACCATCGGAATGAGAAAGCCAATGATAAACAGCAACGTCTGCCGTTTGTCATTTTGTTGGCGGGACTTACGGATATGCTGAAACAGTAAAAAGATTGCTGTGACGTTAAATGCCTCAGTCCAAACCAGAAAGTACGGGAAGTAATGCTCAACGCCACTGTTAAAGCCCCAGGCTTTTAATTCCAACTGCCCCTGGGTAAAGGGAATAAATGCGTCGGTACTCAGGTTTAAGTAGAGAAAGCCAAGGGCCGATATAAACAGGAAAAAGTAGAGTACTGGGTTGCGTAGCCAGTGCTCCTTACGCACATAAGTAATGACAAAAAGCAGTAAAAAGATGGGCAAAAGTATCCAACCAATAGAAGCAAGCGCGCTCCAAAAAAGGGCCCCTTCCCTAGTTACACTAAGCCGCTGGAAAAATTCCCCACCAGACCAAATAATCAGGGTCCCCAAATATAGGATGTACAAATAGGTGGCGTTGACCTTAGTTGGCACGCGCAACACATACCCAAGCAGCACCCCGTTTGCTATGAGGGCAACAAAAGAAAGGACAGCATACCAGTTAAACTGAAAGTCCAGTATGGTAGGCCGAACCTTGACGCTAATATACAAAAAGACAAGCAACGATATAGGAATCGTCACGAAGCTGACCACCCTCTTCAGCATCCGTAATGGCATACCTTCATTCTAGATGCTCCAGGGTGCAAAACAAACAGAGGCAGGTATACTGGAACCATGCCAGCATCTACCATTATTCTCGTGCGCCATGGATTGACCGACTGGAGTGTACAAGGGTTACGCCTGGGAAGCAGCGACATTCCGCTCAATGAAAAAGGCCTTGAGCATGCCCAGCTTATTGCCACTGCCTTGAAAGAATACCCGATTGCGCGCATTTACCACTCCGGCATGCAGCGTACAAAGGAAACAGCACGCGCAATTGCCAGCAAATTTCCTGGTTTAGAACCTCAAGAAGATATCCGTTTGCGCGAACGCGACCACGGAACATTTGAAGGATCGGCGCGCGAAACGGCAGGCGATGTAGATACTACCAGCTTCCTTTCTGCTGAAGAAATGGCCGCGCAAGGGGTAGAACCACTCAACCAAGTCTGGGAACGCGCCATTAGTGCTTACCAAGAAATTCGGGACACGACCCAGGCAGAAACAGTGGTAATTGTTTCGCACTATGGGCCAATTCGACTCATGCTGGCTCACGCCCTAGGCCTTAACCAGGACGGACGTAAGCATATCGATGTTGAAGTAGGCTCGATATCTATTGTTAAGCCCCATGGCGATTGGGATCAGGTCAGTCTTTTAAACTCTGTGGCCCACTTACCGGGTTAGCGCGGGGCCTGGTAACAACTATGACAACGAGCCTGATAAATTATGTCTGCTACGCTTCCCTCAATTACCCCATCAGGCTCATTGGCGCGCGAAGGCTTTCCCCGGGTGAGGCGCTGGGTGAACCTGGCCATATTGCCACACAGCTCGCATACGGGGGCGTACTTGTGCACAACATCGGCCATGGCAAGCAGGCTTGGCATTGAGCCAAAAGGCTTGGCCCGAAAATCGAGGTCGAGGCCTGCTACGCAAACATCAGCTTGAAAGAGGATTTCTTGCACCACGGCCGGCAGCTCGGGATCAAAAAACTGCGCCTCGTCTATGAGCACCAGGCGGGTTTCGGGGGTAATGTGCGCAAGCATTTCCCTGCATTGTCCCACAAGCGTTGCCGGCACACATACATTGCCAAACCTGGTACAAATAACTGGATCGAGGTGCCGAACGTCACTGGCCGGGCGAAATACTTGCATCCCCTTTTTAGCGGTTTGGGCGTGCAAGTAAGCCTGAATAAGGTGAAGTGTCTTGGCCGACTTCATGGGCCCAGTATGGATAGTAAGGATGTGACGCTTTTGTTTCGGCATGACACTATTGTAGATTGTTTACCTGTTACCAACCAGTACAAGCCCGTGACAGATAACAAACGAAATGCCAATCTTTATGCTTGGCAAGCAGCAAAACCCGCCTATACTAAAAGTATTCTAATAGCACTCATCTTTATGGACATCTCCATTGTTGGTGTAGTACTGGCGGCAGTTTCGGCAATGATTGTTGGCAGCATTTGGTACAGCCCAGGCACCTTTCTTCCTTCTTGGATGAAAATGGTCGGCGCCAACGACGAGCACATGAAAAAAACGTTCCCAAAGGCCATGGGATTACTAATAGTTGCTGCGTTGCTCACCGCCTACGTCCTCGCCCACTTTATGGTGTATACCGCTGCGGCAACCGGTATCACTGGCGTAATGGGTGGCCTAGAAACAGCATTCTGGATATGGCTCGGCATTGCCCTCACCACCGTGGTGGCAGGTAGCGCGCTCGACCCTCGCGATTCCAAGCTCATGTACCTCTACGCTGGCAACCGCCTGGTTACCTTGCTGGTCATGGGCCTTATTCTTGGCCTGTTCATGAAGTAGGCTATTTCTGCCTTTGGGCGGCTTCCAGGTTGCCCTTAACATCGGTAGTGTATGGCTCCTTTTGGAGCAAGGTTGCCAGATGCACAATATTGTCGGCCATGGTAACGACTGCCGCATTGGTGGTGGCCTCTTTTTCGCCGCCCGCCTCTACGTAATCAGTGCGGTTACCTGAAGGGCCGACCCAAAACACGTTGGCGTTGGCAGGAATGCTCCAACCAAGCTCCTGCATGGCCCACAGCACGTTGCCCGTCACTTCGTGGCCACCGTCTTCGTTGCCGGTCACCAAACAGCCGGTCACTTTGCCCATGCTAAAGTAACGGCCGTGCTCGTCGTACAGGTTTTCGTCGTAGTAAATGGCATCGAGACGTTCAATAATCCGTTGGCCAAGTGAGCACAAGTGCCCAAGCCAAATGGGAGTAGCGATAATGAAGATGTCAGCTT
>JBBQFV010000052.1:0-4133 GCA_038322405.1 Patescibacteria group bacterium | reverse complement strand
ATCCCTCTACCTTGGTAGGGCCACTCTTGCTCTGGGCTTTGTGGGCCTTGAGTTCCGAAAGATGGTATCAGTTTGGAATTGCTCTCCTGCTATGCCTCGCTTGCAAAAAGGATGTTGGCTACTATGTTGCCATGCTCGGTGTATGGATGCTTATTATAGGTCCTAAAAAGACTCGCTACGCGGGAATTGCAACATTTGTCGTAGGACTTTCTTGGTCACTCCTTGCTACTAAAGTATTTATTCCCCATTTTAAACAGCAAGATTTTTCCACTATTTATTCGCTTGATGGGCAACTATCTAGCATTAATAACAGCGTCCTAGCTACTATAAGTCATAAGCCTTCGGTGCTTTGGACGGTAATTACAAGCTTGCCCATTAAGGTGCAAGGAATTTTGGCATCTATTCTTTCTTATGGCATCATTCCACTTCTCTACCTTGTCTTCCTCCCGATCATTCCCCTTTTTGCAGAACGCTTCTATTCAAGTAATCCAAACCACTATTCACTCTTTTTTCACTACGGCGCTCCTGCCATGGCGGTTCTTGCTTTTATGACACTGAGGGGGTCCAGTGGTTTCGTCAATCTCTTAACAAACTTTAAAAAGATATTTAAGAACGTGCAGATGCCACTTTTTAAACAACTCAGTTTTACCTTGTTTGCCATACTCATTTTAATAGGGGTAAATCAGGCAAATGATGCACTAGGCATTGTTCACTTCAAATTCCGCACTGCATATGCAGAAGTTCAATCCTCTCCTGTAAAAGCGCGTCAGGCCGCTATTGACCTTATTCCTACCACGGGAAGTGTATTGGCCCAGGACGCACTAGCGACAAACCTGTCCGACCGTAATAACATTATGATTTTGGATAGCTCTCCGCCCGATACCTATAAATACGTGCTAGTTGACCCTGCTATGCCTTCCTGGCCAGTTACCCCCGCTACAGTTCAATCATATATTGACCACTGCTTAGCTAGCCCTATTTGGAAAGTTCTTTACCATCAAGAAACGGTATATGTTTTTGAAAATACAAGCATTCAATAAAACTCTTTTACCTTACCCCCTATCTTTTTCTACAGAATGTGATAGACTCCTGGTGTGACTGGTTTGGCTCGTTTCCTGTTTGCAGCGACGCAGCGGTTCAAACGAGCGGATGCCTTGTGCCATCCATCACGATTCATTAAGTTTTACGCAGCGTCGCGCGTTCAGAAATCAGGAGCCTATGCGCCTTTACGTCGGGGGTTTTCCCTACGAAACAACCAAGGAAGAGCTAACCATGCTTTTCAGCGAAGTCGGTGAAGTACAAGATATTCACCTTCCTTTCGACAAGGTAACCGGCCGCCCACGCGGTTTTGGTTTCCTAGAAATGCCAGATGACGCTGCCCGCGCCGCTATCGAGCGGTTCCACGGTATCGATTTTGGCGGTCGTACCCTTACGGTAAATGAAGCTCAGCCTCGCGCAGAGCGCCCAGCCGGTGCTGGTGGTGGTAACCCTCGCTTCGGCGGCGGTGACCGCAACCGTGCTCCACGTCGTGACGACTGGAACAACAACGGTGGTGGTAACGACCAAATGGCTGCCTAATAAGGCAGGGAAAAGAGCCTCTCCGGAGGCTCTTTTTTGTTGGGTCAAATACTGGAAGTGCTACTTTGCATACCTTGGTAGGCCTTATACGCAAGCATAAGCAACGCGGTTACGCCGTAAAACCACCAGATATCCCGAAACCAAGCCCCTTGCAAATTCGTGCCTATACTTAAACTGTGAATAAATACGAGGAAAAAACCAATGTAATTGGCGTATTCAATAAAGCTAGCTGACTTCTTGATAAAAGGTAGCCCTTGCAAGTGTGAAGCCACTTCACTAGCCAGGAATATGGTAAGCGCTACCAGCGCATAGGTTATAAACACATGCTGCATAGCGGGGAGATAGGCATACAAGCTTTGTACCGGAAGACCCGCACCGTTGTACTTTTGGGCAAGAGTAAGGGTAAGCGGATGGGTAATAATGAGAATCAACACGAACAACCCCGACTGCCTGAGGAACCGGTCGGAGTCCAACCCGTTAGCTTTCCACCATTTCATAAAGCAAACTGTTACAATTTGGAGCCACATGGTAGAGAAGGCCAACATTCCAAGCAGTGGGAAAAAAGCATAGGCATCTACTTGCCCAAAATGGAAACTAATCCCCTGTGCCCAGACGAAAATCGATAAAAGAAGTACTACTACCGTTCCAAGCAGTGCAAATTGCCGGACAGCTTTCGAGATAGGCTGGTTTGTTGTCACTATGTTTTATGCTTATACCTCAACTATGGACAGTTCAGAGTGCATGGTCAATGTTCAGGAAACCCCAAACCTGCTAATCTGGCATTATTATGAAATCCCGTCACTACACGTTTGTGAGTGTTTGGCATATCAATGCCCCAGTTTCCGCTGTAGAAAACTATTTATTCCACATGGAAGATTGGCCAAAATGGTGGAAGGGGGTTACAGAAGTAGAAATTCTTGAAGCACATCCGGAAACCAACGGTGTTGGTAGTGTAATTTCCAGTACCTGGAAGAGTTGGCTACCTTATTCTATCCACTTTGTACTCACCACTACTGAAGTCACGCTTGGCAAACGATTAGCTGCCAATGCTGCAGGTGACTTAGTAGGAACAGGAATATGGGAATTTTCCGAAACGAACGGCAAAACTACTGTTACTTATACCTGGGACGTGCGCACTACCAAATGGTGGATGAACCTCATTGGCCCTATTGCCAGCCCAATTTTCAAACACGCCCACAATGTTGTAATGAAATGGGGTGAAGAAGGCATGCAACGAACTGTCGCTGCGTTGTCTCAACCCCTCTAGGACTGGATTTATCGATTACTTTTTGCTATTCTCCCTACACGATCGTTGATCGATAAGGAGTTTGAAATTGCGTTTATCTAATGAATACCCCTCTGACGTTATTGAGGCCTGGACCTTAGACGCCTGCAAAAGGGCCACCAACCTTGCCGCGCTACACACTGCACCGGTACGAGGGCGTGGCGATAAAGAAATGGCTGACGACCGTGCCGTATTGGGTATGCGGGAAGGACTTAATAAGTACTTGCCCGTACGCGGGGTTATAACGGTCGGCGAAGGGCTCTTAGATGAAGCCCCCATGCTCTATGTGGGTGAAGAATTAGGACCAGAGGGTCCAGTATTACTTCACTTGGCCGTTGATCCAATTGACGGCACGAACCCCGTGTCGAATAACACCCGGGGAGGCCTTGCAGTAATTGCCGGAGCGCTGATGGGCGAAGGTAGTCTGTTTATAAACAGCTATGAGGGCTACATGGACAAGTTTGTCGTTGGCCCACTGGTACATGAAGCTTGGGTTGAGGCACTAAAAAATGGCTCACCCAGGGATGTTCCGAACTTTAGGCCTGACTTGAGCCCATTCGACCAACCCTTGGAGCAAGTAGTGCGGTTCATAGCCTGGGCATCTAATAAGAAAGTCGAGCAACTAAATGCTGGAATGCTTTCTCGAGAACGAAACGGGCGCTACTTGCATGAACTCAGAAAGCTTAGGGTGCAATGCACCTGTGAACAAGATGGGGACATTGCCTTAGCCATTAGCGTTCAAGACGATCATCACGAGCTCGATTTTATGCTCGGCATTGGCGGTTCGCCAGAAGCAGTAATTGCCGCAGCGGGAGTGCGAGTTGCACGTGGTCAAGCCTGGTTCAAATGGTGGTCGACACCAGAAGATCACGAGGGAGCCAACTACCGATTAGACGCTATGGGCATCTCACCAGATTCCATCTATACAGCAGAGGATTTAGCAACGGGAAATGTATTCATCGCGATGAGTGCAATTACCGACAGCGATTCAATGCGTGGGGTTCGCTACCGCAGTGGCGCACCTACAGTAACCACCTTTTTTGGGCGGTCACGTACGGGCACCGATGGCATTCAGATCACGAGGCACTTGGCGCCTCCAGTGGAATAAATCAAAAAGGCACACTTTTCGGAGCGTGTCTTTTGCTATTGTTGAGTAAGAATAATCCGGAGCCCGTGCGGCTGATTTTCTTGCGCTTCAATAGTCCAGCCGTGGGCTTCAACAATTTCTTTTACAATAGCGAGACCCAGGCCAAGGCCTCCGTGTTCCCTA
>JBBQFV010000051.1:0-4241 GCA_038322405.1 Patescibacteria group bacterium | reverse complement strand
GAGGCTTACACCGACGCAGACTTGCTTCCCGGCGAGTTGAAAGGAGTACAATTTTTGGACTGAAAAGAAGGAAAAAGTATTGTGAAGCTGCAAGCCCTTGCCCCGTTAAGAAAAGTATTAGACGATATAAGAACAGGGGGCATCCTACTTACAGCTAACCGCAATGGTTATGGGACGCTTATACAAGTTTTGGTGTCAGATTGTCGCACTTTTATTCTTGTTTGCAAGCACTCCGATTCTCTTCCACACTGCCCCGGCTGCAGCCGCAGTCAACTGGCAGGCAGGCGCCAACATTACGCCTACCTACAACAACGATTTTTCGAGCGACCAGTTTCACCAATCGCTTCGTAACCTAGCCGCCATTCACGCGAATGCAGTGAGCTTGGTAATTTACTATTACCAGGACAATATTTATTCCGCTAATCTGCATCCAGGAGGGAATACCCCGACCGATGATTCCCTTAGTTCGGCAGTAAACTTTGCCCACTCTCTTGGCCTGCAGGTTACGCTAAAAATCCATACCGACCCGAACGATGGCAATTGGCGGGCAAACGTTAACCCGGGTGACCGGGCCGGTTGGTTTGCTTCTTACCAAAGCATGTTGGTGCACTATGCCCATATTGCCCAACAGACAGGGGCTGAAGTGTTTTGTATTGGACAGGAAATGATCGATATGACCTCTCCACAGGTGAACGGTTCCAATACTGGCTATTGGCAGGGCATGATTGGGGCTGTACGCAGCATTTATTCTGGAAAATTGAGTTACGGTGCCAATGCCGGCGCCCCTGGTTTCACCGATGAAGTGAGTGTGATTGGGTTCTGGGGAAGCCTGGACTATGTTGGCGTGTCTGCCTATGTGCCCCTGTCCCAAGACAACAATCCGAGTATTGAATCTATGACGGCAGCATTTGCAGCTTGGGAGCAAAATGAAATACGCCCGGTTATCCAACGCACAGGCAAGCCGCTTGTCATTACCGAAATGGGTTATCGAAGCATGCAATATAGCTACAAAGACCCAACAAGTTGGCAGGCAAACGGTGCTGCGGATGAAGCGGGACAAGCCCGTTCTTATCAGGCAGTGTTCAACTATCTGCTAACTGTCCCGTATTTGGCGGGCGCATACGTATGGGAATGGGAAACCAATCCCAACGCGGGCTGGCCTGGTTCGACTTCCTACACGCCACAGAACAAGCAGGCTCAAGGCGTTCTCTCCAATGTCTTCAATGGACAGGGTGGCTCAACTGGTTCGCCTGGCTTCGCTGTTGCCACTGCCCATACCGGTTCGACAAATCACACACCCGTTAGTCTGAACGTCAGTGTTAGGGACAAAGAAGCAGCTGCCCAAGGTATTTTAGTAGATGTTGAGGTGTACAATCAACAAAACCAGCGGGTATTCCAACAGGTTTACGAAGGGCAGAACTTTGGCTTGAATGAGCAAAAGTCTTATCAGTCCCAATGGGTACCGAACGGAGAAGGCACGTATAAGGTTAAGGTAGGCGTATTTTCCAGTGGCTGGGGTTCCAATTATGTGTGGAATGATTCGGCCGACACAGTCGTTGTATCTAGAAATGTTCTGCCACCTCCGCCTCCGCCGCCTGGAAACACTATTGATATCTGGTGGCCAAGCAATGGTTCGAGTGTACGAGGGGTACAGCCGTTTAAAGTTTTGCTAAAGGATGCCGGAGTGGACAGCTATGCCATGTACTGGCAGGTAGATGGTGGCCAACTGAATATAATGAGTTCCAACCAGCAAGACTATCCGCACAAAGAAGTACTTGTCGATGTAAGCGGCTGGAACTGGCGGGGCAGCGGCCCATATGAAATCAACTTTGTAGCCAAGAGTGCGAACGGTGTAGTGCTTGCCCAAAAATCAGCACGCATTACCATTCAGCGCTAGGATCAGTCAAGAGAAGGGGCTTCGAGAGAGGCCCTTTTTTGGTACGAAACATTGACATAACGATATATCGTTAGTATATTCGCGATATATCGTTATGTTAACCTAGACCTATGGAACAGGAATTTGGTGAACAATTTGCCGGTGGATGGTTTAGGGGCTGGGGAGGTGGCCAGCGTATGGGTCGGGGAGGGCTGAGTCATATTGTGCTCTATACCTTGCTCGAAAAACCAATGCACGGGTATGAAATTATCCGCACATTGGAGGAGCAAAGCCACGGCATGTGGCGTCCATCCGCTGGTTCCATATACCCAACACTCCAACTACTTGAAGAACAAGAGCTTGTTACCAGTACCGAAGCTGAGGGTAAAAACATTTACGCCTTAACCGATTCAGGCCGCAAAACTGCCGAAGCAAGTCATTCGGCTTTTAAATCGCCCCATTGGAAAGAGCATATGCGCCGGGGGAAACGATTTGGTATCCTAAAAGAGACCATTCGGGGGCTTATCCATACTATGCGTGACATAGGCACCAGTGCTTCCGAGGAACAAATAGCTGAGGCAAAAATCATCCTTGACCGGGCACTAAAAGACTTGCAAGTTGTGGCTGAAGCCACAAAAAAGAACCCATCACATTAAAGTCACTATGAGCGCAAAAAAACCGGCACCTCCAGCTGGGCCAAATTTGTTCAGTATCCTAAAGCCATACCGAGGCTGGATTTTTAGCCTGGCAGGGCTTGCCCTTATAGCAAATGGCCTTACCCTTTGGGTGCCTAAAATAATTTCCCATGCCATTGACGGATATGCGCACCGCACGCTTGTACTAAGCGACGTTGGCTGGTTGCTCGGTATTGTTGCCTTTGGCATTTTTCTGCTAACCTTTTTGCAGAACATCGTACAGACCTATGCTTCTGAATTGGTAGCCAAAGACCTGCGCAATAAGCTTGCCGCCAAGATTTCCCTGAGTAGTTATGCGCAAGTCGAGCAGGTGACCCCTGGTAAGTTGCTTACTAATCTTACCTCCGATATGGATTCGGTGAAAATCTTTGTGGCGCAGGCAATTGCCTCGCTGATGTCTTCAATCTTCCTTATTATTGGTGCAAGTACGCTGCTCCTGCTTACCAACTGGAAATTAGCCCTTGCCGTTCTGATTATTGTGCCGCTCATTGGCGTGACGTTTTTCCTGACTTTGCGCAAAGTGCGGGCGCTTTTCTTTAAAAGTCGGGAAATTATCGATAGGTTGAACCTGGTAATCAATGAAAGCATCCTAGGAGCTGCCCTGATAAGGGTATTGCACGCCGAAGAGCCAGAGGCCAAAAAGTTCAGCAACGCGAATGCAGATGCGCGGGATCTTGGCCTTTCAATCGTAAAGATTTTTTCGGGCCTTATTCCCATGATCACCTTTTCGGCTAACCTGGCGCCGCTCATTATTTTGAGTTTTGGTGGCCACCTCGTGATTACTGGAGGCATGAGCCTTGGTGACTTTAGTGCCTTTAATACCTACATTGCCATTCTTATTTTCCCAATTCTCATAATTGGATTCATGAGTAATCTTATCGCTCAGGCCCAAGCTTCCTATAACCGCATTGCTGAAGTGCTTGCCGCTAAGGACTCGCCAGATACAGGCACCATTACCACAACCCTCAAAGGAGACATTGAAGTAAAAGATCTGACTATTAAATATGGGGATAAGTTTGCCTTGCGTGACGTCACCTTTAACGTAGATGCTGGCACCCGTACCGCCGTCATTGGGCCAACCGCCGCGGGTAAAACCCAGTTGCTATACGCCCTTACCGCGCTTATCGAACCAAAACAGGGAGTGATTTCCTACGATGGCCATGCCATTGCTGAGTATAACAAAGATTCTCTGCATCAACAGATTGGTTTTGTCTTCCAGGACAGCATTGTGTTTAACATGACGCTGCGCGAAAACATTGCCTTTAGTAGTGGGGTAAACGAGAAAGATTTGCAAAAAGCCCTCGATACCGCCGAACTTTCCACCTTCATTGAAGGCCTGCCAAAGGGGTTGGAAACAGTTATTTCGGAGCGAGGCACCAGCCTTTCCGGCGGGCAAAAGCAGCGCCTCATGTTAGCCAGGGCCCTTTCCCTCAACCCGAGCGTGCTTCTGCTCGATGACTTCACTGCCCGGGTCGATGCGGCCACGGAAAAGAAAATCCTGACCAATGTACGTAAGAATTATCCAGAGCTTACCTTACTGTCAGTTACCCAAAAGGTAGCGAACGTAAGTGATTACGAGCAAATCATTCTGCTCATGGAGGGTGAAGTACTCGCCCAGGGTACCCATAAGGAACTTATGAAGTCATCGCCTGAGTATGTTCAAATTTACA
>JBBQFV010000050.1:0-4447 GCA_038322405.1 Patescibacteria group bacterium | reverse complement strand
GACACCAGCACGCGGGTAAAATGGAACCAAGTGGGCACTGGGGGAGTAGCACCAGTATCGAACGTTATTTCTACCAATGACATTGCCGATAGCGTACTAAGCATTGCCTTTTACGGCTCAAACCAAGTGACTATCCTTATTACCATGCAAGACAGCGATGCCCAGCAATTCCAATTACGCACCGTAGTGCTGGGGAGGAACTTATGAAACTCCGGACACATCGGGGGTATGCCCTTGCTACTATCCTTATTTTGCTTGGGGTGTGTATGTTTGGTGCAGCCGCCCTTATTACTGTCTCCACCTTGGAGTCCAAAATTTCCCGTTCTCAAACCGAGGGGACTGTTGCCTACTACGTAGCAGAATCCGGCATTCAAGATGGCATTTGGCGTTTGAATAATAATTCGACCTATAACAGTGCCCTCATTGCCGGGACACTCAATGTGAGCTATACCACCACTAATGTGCCTGCTAGTGGCCAAGGTTTCGTCGTTACCATGACCACGGGAGCATTGGGAGCGGGTAATGCCCTAGTCGATGTTGTAGGTACCTCGAACAATGGTACGTTTACTTCCCAACGGCATTTGCAGGCCACGGTATTCGTCGGGAGCAGTGTGCCTAACTTTGGCAACAATGCCTTTTTTGGCGGCGGGGGCCTTTCAATTACCGATGGCAGTGCCACCATCAACGTAAATGGTGGAGACATTTTCAGCCGTGGTTCGCTTACTATTAATCAGGCGACTATCAACATGCCGGGCCAATATATGGAAGCGGTTGGGAACTATGTGTCCAATAACAGTACCGTTACATCAGCTGGTACTCATTCTGCGAATAATGCCAACGCGCCTGCGGATATCGCCACCCCGGGCTTCAATTTTACTCAGTACAATAGCCTGCCTACTACCAAATGCGTTACTGCCCTGTATGCCAGTCAAACCCAGTTGCGCTGTACGCCCGCCCAACTTCAAACCCTCATTGGGGCGAGTAACAATTTTAGTTTCCCTAACGCGGTTGTGTATGTAGATGGCAACCTTACCCTTAATAACTGGGTAAAAAACAAGACCATTACCATTAACGGCTTGTTTGTAGTGAATGGGGATATGTCAGTGACAGGCGCGGCAACTAATTTTCACTTCAACGTGAATGATCCAGGAAGTAACCAGAGTGGTATTATTATAAAAAGCAATTTGAATAACAGTGCCGGTACCTGGGTAGTGAACGGGGTGATGTACGCCTCAGGAGCAATGTCATTTTCGAACAGCCAGAGCATGACGGTAAACGGGGCAATTGTTGCTGGTGGGGCAATAAATGTTAATACAGGACTGGCCTTAAACCTTACTTATAACGCTGCACGCGGCACGGCAGTGCTTGGCGGTTCTGCCCCAACGGCCGTACAAACTTTGCACTGGGAAGAAGAGTACTAGCCCTTGTCATTTTTTTGATTTTCTGCTATTCACTAGGTGAGGTGATTGATTGCACATTATCACAAGTGGAAAGGTAGATGGCGAAGAGGAAGCATTGCCTCAAGTAGCTTTCCGGACTTTTTACGAAGCCTGCGAAGCCCTAGTCGAAACCTGTCACAAAGTCCTTCTCAAAACTGAAGAAGGCGGGACCATTGAACTGGTATGGAAAGCTGGAATACTCTTTGCAAGGATTAGTTCTTGCCTGGAAGAAGGCAAGAGCACACTCGATGATGACTTGGAAACAAGTTTCGACGACCACATAATTGTCCCAAAAGTGTTCAAATTTTTGGGCACTGGTAAGGAAGGACAGTCCAATACCTTTATCTTTGGGCTTAATTCTAAGCTGACCTTCTACCGCGAAGGTGGCCTTTACTATGCAACCCACCACGGGTTGCCCCGTCTCAACACGTGAATACCACGTAAACGACCTATGGAAGGGTCGTTTTTCGTTAGCGTGAAATGCTTTGCAGTACCCAGCGGATTTGCTCATCTAGCGCAGAAATGTTTTTTGGCAGCTCTTTGAGATGGTGGTTGATATCCACTGCTTTATAGCCCAGGGATTCTAAGGCCGCCACAATGTCCTGATGCGAGGCGGAAGGAAGGTCAGTAATTGGGGAAAGTTTGCCGTGTAAATCGAGGATAATTTTTTGGGCAGCTTTCGCCCCAATACCAGGAGCAAGGGAAAGGAAGGCTGCGTCGCCCGCCCGAATGGCATCTTCTATGTGTGTTGTGCTGCCAAGGGAAAGCAAGGCAAGCGCGGCCTTGGGGCCAACACCATTCACGGTGAGTACGCGCTCAAAAAGGGCGAGAGTTGGGATATCGATAAAACCATACAGCACGTTGGCCTCTTCGCGTACGTGGTGATGTAAGAAAACTGTCAGCTCACCTTCTGGTTGCCATGAACCCGTATGGACCCAATAGCCAATATCCTGCACTTCAATGAGGATGCGCTGGTCGAGGTGGGCGGTAATGCTGCCGGTGAGGGAGCCGTACATTATTTACTGCTCCAATGTTTAAAGAAGTATTTGTGATCTAGGCAGGCAAAGACAATGGTTTGGATGCCAAAAACCGCCATAAAGAGTACCAGACTCCAAAGGTCTGCAGTATTGGCAAAGCCATTCTCAGTCGACTTTTGCATGAAAATACGAAAGGACAAAAAGAAGAAAGCTAAAAACAAAAGGGTGAGCCAGGTGAAGTAACTCGGCCAAACATTAGGATTGGTAGCGCGCAACTTTTTGCTCATATACCCATAGTACACAAAAACCAGCTTTACAGCTGGCCTTTGCCAAAATTTTCACAAGCGTTCGAGCGACATCCGCCGCAGGCATTTTTGCCGAGGAGGTAAGTCGTCTCGAACGCGATGTGAAAATTATAAATAATCTCGCAGCTTGTGTGCCAACTCATGCTTCTCAAGCTTCTTTAAGGCCTTAGCCTCAATCTGCCGGATACGCTCACGAGTAACACCAAACTCTTGACCCACTTCCTCTAAGGTATGAGAGCGACCATTCTCCAAACCAAAACGCATGCGCAGAATTTTCTGCTCGCGCGGTGGCAGGGTAGAAAGGAACTCTTCCACATGGCCCTTCATCAACTCGTAAATTGCGGCTTCTTCTGGAGATAAACTATCCTTGTCCTCAAGGAAGTCGGCAAGCTTTGAGTCTTCCTCTTCACCAACTGGAGCTTCAAGCGAAACGGTCTCCTGCGAAATTTTGATGATGTGATTGACCTTGTCTTCCTCAATGCCCATCTCTTTGGCAATTTCGGCTGGCATAGGCTCGCGGCCAAGCTCCTGCACCAGCTGACGCTGGACACGGATGAGCTTATTGATGGTCTCAATCATGTGCACCGGAATACGGATGGTACGGGCCTGGTCGGCAATGGCGCGGGTAATGGCTTGGCGCACCCACCAGGTAGCATACGTGGAAAATTTGAAGCCTTTGGTGTAATCGAACTTTTCAACGGCACGGGTAAGACCCAAGTTTCCTTCTTGAATGAGGTCGAGCAAGGACAAGCCACGGCCGATGTACTTTTTGGCAATTGAAACTACCAAGCGTAAATTGGCTTCGGTAAGTTTCTTTTTCGCCAGTTGGTCGCCGTGGGCAATGCGCTTGGCAAGCTTAATTTCGTCCTCGGTGTTGAGAAGCGGGATGCGGCCAATTTCGCGCAGGTACATGCGCACCGAGTCATCGGAAAGGTTTGGCACGTCTTCGTCGGCGGCTTCGAGCTCGGCGCGCGAAGGGCCATCATCGACAAGGGACGTGCGTTTGACTGCCGACCGAGCTGACCGTTTTTTACCGGTAGTTGGTGGCGCGAGTTGTTCGTCAGTCGGGATAGTGAGAAGGCGTGATGGTGATTCCTGAATTTCAATTCCCCGCTCGTGACAGTAGTAAAAGAAGGCATCCATTTGAGGGATGTCGGTCTCTAACTCTGGAAACGCTTGGAGAATTTCCTTCGCGGTAATAAAACCGTGGACTTTACCCTTGCGGATAAGGCCTTGAAGATCGGGAACGAAATCAAGACGCTCCTCTACATACGCCTTAGGTGGGCGTTTTGTCATGCAAAAAAATTAGCCGGCTAGCTGTATTTCCATATTGTAGCAGGTTTTACAGATCCTGAAAGAGTCTTGGTTTCATGATTAACTATCTGTGTCGCGGAAGTTGGCGAAGAGCAAAAGAGAGATAGTCTCACTATCTTTAACAAAATACCCACCAGGGGGAGGGTATTTTTCTGTCTGCCAACTAAACTTTATTTAGGTAAAGTGGGACTAATAGTAGTATCGACGAGGGGGCAGCACTTTTTCAAATCGAAAGAAGTATTAGTCATTGTTCCGTGCCACGGATAAGTTTTTGGATAGCCTTTTAGTGGTACAGATCCAACGGGAGGTTGACCGCCAGGTTTGCCTGAAGGATTAGTTACAATAGTTGAATCAACTCTCTTTTTGGTGATTTTTGGCTCACAGCTATCTCCATTTTTTACCCAACTCACAA
>JBBQFV010000049.1:0-4853 GCA_038322405.1 Patescibacteria group bacterium | reverse complement strand
GGTATCGGCTAAGAACCGCAAAATTACTGCCGAAAATGAGGACCTTACCGATCTCATTCAGACCGATGCGGCCATTAACCCGGGCAATTCTGGTGGTCCACTGGTCAACACGGCGGGGCAGGTGGTGGGTATTGATACTGCCATTGCCAGCAACGGTTCCCAAGGCTCGATTGGGGTTGGGTTTGCCTTGGCTATCGACAGTATTAAGAACGTCATTGACTCGGTGCGCAAGACTGGGCAAATTGTCCGTCCATACCTTGGCGTGCGCTATATTCCGGTGAATATTGCGGTAAAAGAGACCAATAGTTTGACTGTTGATTACGGCGCCCTGGTGGCGCGCGGAAGTACTGCTACAGAACTCGCGGTGTTGCCCGGCAGTCCCGCCGACAAGGCCGGCATTCTAGAAAATGACATTATTCTGGAAGTGAATGGCGAGCGGATTGATACCGATAACACGCTCAGCAAGCGCATGTCCAAGTACAATGTAGGGGACGTGGTGACGCTGCATATTCAGCGCAAGGGCGCGGAGCAAGACGTGAAGGTCACGCTCGAGCAAGCGCCAGCTACGGCAAAGTAACCGAGGCAAATCCCGTCCAAAAGGGCGGGTTTTTGGTTAATGCAGTAACACTAACAGGTTGACTAAGCCTTGCCTTACTGCTACTCTATCTCAGTTCTTTAAAAAGAGAGAAACAGGTAACTTGAGATGAGCGCTTTATGTATCATTCCTGGTACGTTAGGCACTCGTCTCAATACAAAGACGAGCCTGCAGTCCAGCGGAGCTGGGCCACTGATCGTTCCTTACGAGGAGCAAGGAGTTGAGCCAGTTTACTATGAGTAAATCAGTTCAAACCACGACTTGTCGCTTTTTAGCCGCAATAGCACAGCAAATCCCCGAGATGAGTGAAGAGGTCATGCTGGATTGGACCAATAACAAAACGGCGCTCGGCAAGGGATTGCGTGAGCTTCTCCTGCCTTCGGTCATGAGTGCTTCTACCGCACCGCCAAAGTCTTCGACGACGAGGACATTGCTCAAGCTGGTCGAAAGTATCGATCTAGAAGGGATGTAAAACTTTGTGATGACTGGTTTCTTCAGGGAGAAAGATCAGCCCGACGGCATCCAGTTATTGTTCAACACTGACATGAAAAAGCTTCTGGCTACCGAGGAAGCAAAGCGGGTAGTTACTGTTCCCGCCTCGTGCCTCAACGCTCATATGCTTTTGGAGCCTTTGGATAATACGTTAATCATTGCCGAACTCGGTGAGGTTGCAAAGATGAGTATGGGCTACATGGTGCAGCTCATTAAAAAGCAGGCCACCGGCCAGCCGGGTATTCCCCATAACAACGCAGAGGCGAATTTCTTCTACCCAGAAGAGTTCCCAGGCTGAGCGGTCGACTGCTACTGGGACTCCGGCTGCGGCCGGTGGGACCTCGTTGCCTCTCCTGTCGCGGATCCGGGCGGGTGGGGCGCTGGCGGCCTCGTCTTCTCTCCCGATTCTCTTGCTGCTTAGTCCCTCTAGTCTTTGACCTTAGGCCTCTCAATCCCTTTGACCCTCTGAAACTCCGCAAGGAATTGTCAGGGGGTCATTTTCTCTGCCAGAGTCCAACCCACCTAAACCAAAGTAAGTATGCGGTCGAGACCGGCGTAATCTTGGTGAATTGTCATTTTTTTGTCAGGAAAGGCGGCTGTGGCCAGGCGAGAAATGACTGCGGTTTGAGTTTCGCCATATTCCACCATAACCGCACCTGCTTTTTCGAGGTGCTTAGGCGCTTCGCTAAAAAAACGCCGGTACATTTCTAGGCCGTCCTGGCCGCCAAACAGGGCAACATCGGGCTCAAAAAACACTACGTCTGGTTGGGCACCAGTCCCTACCTGCCAAGTAGTTTCGACGTAGGGGAGGTTGGCAATTATCAGGTTAAATGGCCTTTTACTAATTTTTTCGTGCTCGAACAAGTCGGCCAGTATAAAACTCATGACAATATTGCCAGTAGCTTTTCCTTCACTTAGCGCGCGCCAGTTTTCTTCAGCAAGCGCGAGGGCTGGTTCATCAATTTCGGTACACATTAATGTGGCTGGAATGGCTCGCTCAACAAGCTCGAGGGCCAGGCTCACGCCAATTGGCCCGGCGCCCGTGCCAAGCTCCAGTATGCACAGCGGGCAGGGTGTACCGCTCGCGGCAGTATGTTCTTTAAAATAGGGCACGGCCCATTCAAGCGCCCGCTCAACAAGCCCTTCGGTTTCCGGACGGGGAATGAGGGCACGGTTGTCTATTTTAAACATCCGGCCAAAGAATTCCTTGTGGCCGGTAATGTAGGCCACTGGTTCGTTTTGTTCGCGGCGGCGCAAAAATGACTCGAACGCCTCCTGTTCTTGGGAGTTGAGGGCAATGTCCGGATGCGTATGCAAGTACGCGCGTTCAACCTTAAGTACCGTGGCGAGTAGTACCTCGGCGTCGCGGTAGGAGACGCTGCGGTGTTGGACATTTAAGGCCTGGACAATGGTCATGCCGATACGCCAGCCTGCAAACGTAACTGTTCGCGGTGCGCAGCAAGTAGGGCATCCACCACTTCATCTAAATTGCCTTCCAGAATGACCGGAATGTTGGACCAGGACTCGTTAATGCGATGGTCGGTAATGCGGTCTTGGGGAAAATTGTAGGTACGAATTTTTTCCGAACGGTCGCCGGTGCCAATTTGGGCTTGGCGGGCTTCGGAACGCTCGGTTTGAATGCGCAGGCGTTCCATTTCGTACAACCGGGAACGGAGGACCGTAAGGGCTTTCGCCCGGTTTTTAATTTGGGAGCGCTCGTCTTGGCAGGTCACCACAATGCCCGTGGGCTTGTGAGTGAGGCGCACGGCAGAGTCGGTGGTGTTGACGTGCTGGCCGCCGGCGCCGCCGGAGCGGTAGACATCGACCTGCAAGTCACCTTCGTTAATCTGGATGTCTGCTTCTTCAGCCTCCGGCAAAATGGCCACGGTAGCGGCAGAAGTGTGAATGCGGCCAGCCTTTTCGGTGGCAGGGACGCGCTGCACGCGGTGTACACCACTTTCAAACTGGAGGGAACGGTAGACATCGGTACCGCTAATGGTGGCCACGACTTCTTTCAGGCCGCCAAGCTCAGAACGGCTCATATTGGCAATTTCAAGCTTCCAGCCTTGGCGTTCGGCGTAGCGGGAGTACATGCGGAACAGTTCGCCGGCAAACAGCTCGGCTTCGTCGCCGCCGGTACCGGCCCGTATCTCCAAAATGACATCTTTGCTCTCGTCGGGGTTGCGCGGAAGGAGCAGGTCTTCAATTTGTACCTCAAGCACGGCCAAGTGCGCGCGTAGCGGTTCTACCTCGGCCTGAGCCATAGAGACCATTTCAGCGTCGTCACCGCCTACCAGTTCCTCAGCCTCGGCCAGTTGCTTGGCAAGCAGGGCATGTTCGTCGTATACGGCAAGCATATCCGATATCTTGCTATGGCGCCGGCTTAGTTCGGCCGCTTTTTCGGGGACATCATATAACGAGCTATCCTGAAGTTTCAGGGATAGCTCGTTATATTCGGCGCGGAGCGCCTCAGCGTTGCTGTGGTAGTTAGGCAGCTGCATTAGGGGCCTCGGTTGCAGGCTCAGTAGCCTTGTTAGCAACTCGGGCTAGGGCCACGGCCTGACGGTCGGCAGCCTGCTTCTGGCGGGCGTTGAACTTGTCGACGCGGCCGGCAGTATCGATAAGCTTGGACTTGCCCGTATAGAGCGGGTGACAGTTTGAGCAAATTTCCACACGCATATCGCCGGCAACTGTTGAGCCGGTTTCGAATACGTTCCCGCAAGCGCAGGTTACCGTAATGGTGTAGTACTGGGGGTGGATGGCTGTTTTCATGACCCTGGTACTGTATCAGATTTATGTAACTAAGGGAAGTCCTTATAGCTGCAGTTTATCAATAATGAAAAACCGCCAAGGAATAATCCTTGGCGGTTGAGGTTAGCGTGCAGCATGTTGCTGCAGCTGATATTGTTGGCTGAATGAACCCTTGGGGTTCTCAAGTAGCTCTTCGAATGTACCCTGCTCTATAATTCGTCCTTCTTCGAACACATAAATGCGGTCGACATGGCGACGAATGGTGAGCCGGTAACATTGCATATGAGCGGAAAAATAAAATCCGATCGGTTTGCCATGTAAACGCCAGTCGCGAGGGAGTTGTTCGCGCTGATCCTCGGTGAGAGGAGTCAGACGTTTCGAGCACTGTTGCCTTGGGTTTTTTAAGGTACTATTCACAACCAATAACCTCCTGGTTGCAGCATAGCCTTTTTCCTGGTATAACTGTCAAGTACGCCTATTTATCAATTACCTCGCTTAGGGGATGATAACCGCTCCTGTTGCACTATCTCGGTGCAATCTCGGCTATCACTCGAACCAAGCAGGAACTTAAGGAGCATTGCATGTCTACTGTAAAAACCCCGGAACTCCGGGACCTTCTTGCCGCAGGTGTTCATTTTGGTCACGCCTCTGGGCGCTGGCATCCAAAAATGAAGCCTTATATTTTTGCAGCCCGCGATAAGTTGCACATCTTGAACCTGGAAAAAACCCAGGAACAGCTTTCCATCGTCCTTCCTTTGCTAGAAGAACGCTTGCGTCAGGGGAAGCTGGTGGTACTTGTGGGTACTAAAAAGCAAGTTTCACCGCTCATTGCTGGTATGGGTGCCCGTTTGGGTATTCCTTATGTGTCTGAGCGTTGGCTTGGGGGCACACTTACCAACTGGGCCGAAATGCAGGCCAGTATTGCCCGCATGAAACGGGTAGAAGCCACTTTGGCCGATGAAGATCAGGCTGGCCGCATGATTAAAAAAGAGCGCGTCGCTATGGAAGCCGACTT
>JBBQFV010000048.1:0-5078 GCA_038322405.1 Patescibacteria group bacterium | reverse complement strand
TGTCGTAGGAAAAATAATACTGCTTCACATCTACTTTCAATACCCCACTGCTAATGTAGTAGCGCCGGTAGGTAAGGTCGTTGGCGTGGCCATCCTGAAATTCAATTTCACCCGGCTGGGTAACACTGTTGTCGTTCACATCGTTGGGTAAGGTTGTCACCACATCAGGGGTTTGGCGCAGTTCGCGGGCCAGACGGTCGAGGGAAATACGGGCGTTTTGGGACAAAGCGGCATGACTTTGGTCGATGCTTATGGACTTGCGGAACAATGAGTAGGTGGAAACGGTAATACCAACCAAAAATCCGGAGACCGTTATGGCCACCAAAAGCTCTATCAGGGTAAAGGCGCGCTTAAAGGTTGTTGGCATAGCTTGTAAGGACATAGGTCCTGGTTGCATTGTTTTCTGACCAGCTGACCGTCACCACAATTTTCTTTAGGCCGATGTCGGTACCGGTCGAAGCATACGTACCGTTAATAAGGCTTACTACTGTAGTGCGCTGAAAAGCCGCCGCAAAGGCGCCAATGGTTCCAGGCAACGTAGCGTTCGGCTCGTAGGCCCCAACCGTAAGGTCGGCATAGGCAACTGAGCGCATATTTTCCATTTGCTCAGCGGCTAAGAAAGAAGCCTGGGTCTGCATTGAGCTTTGGGTAAGGAAGCGCCTGTTAATAGGGAAAACCTGCAACACCGAAATAATGCCAAAAGAAAAAAGGAAGATGGCTAAAATTAGTTCGATAAAGGTAAATCCCCGGCGCTTTTTCATTAGAACTCCCCTCCACTAGTAATTACGGTCCCACTCGGCCGTATTTCAATAGTCCGGCTTTTAGAACGGATGGAATCGAGCAATGTGAGGGTGCCACTGTAGTTTGGCGCACCGGAGGTTGCAAAACGAATATCGGTATTAGTACTAAAGCTAACGGTACTAATGGAGATATTGGTTGGCAGCTGCAAGGTCGACTGGGTAGTCTTGGTACCTGTCCCGCTATTGTAGGAGTACAAAGGCACTGACGTTGCCCCCACGGTAAAGGTTATCCCATAAATAGTCTGTTCGGTAACCGTTTTTTGCTGGGCAAGCCGAACCTGTTCCGCTACTTGCTCTACCGCGGTGTTTAACTGCAATTGGGACAAAAGCAGTTGGTAGGTTGGTGTTATAAACGTACCTACCAAAACAATAAGGCCTACCACCACAATGAGCTCTAGTAAGGTAAAGCCCTTACGCTGAGCGACTACCATTAGTAGTTTTGCTTCTTAGGGTTACAGTTCACACAGTAACCTGGGTCAAACGGGGCATCCCGGTGCGGTACGCAAGGACCAGAAATACAATAAAAGATAGAGCTTTTCTGGGTGAATGTGGGGAAAAGCACTGGATCCTGACAGTAGGAAACTGGGTCGCTTAAACCACAAAGCCGGTAGCTGATTTGGTAAACCTGCTTGCCATAATTGGCTCCCGAATCGGTACGCTGCCAGTTGTCATAATCGAATACCCCGTGTGGCCAGACGCTAATTGGCCACTGACCACCAGCTAGGTACTTCTCCAGGCCTGGCGGTAGGCCACGGTCAACATCGGCGGGATAAACATAATTATTGTCTTCGGCATACTGGGAAAGAGCCGTGGACATGGTAGTGAGTTCTTCCGTAACCCGGGCCAGCTTAGAATTGGAACGTTGCTTAAAGAGATACAACGTAATGATAGTCGCCAAAATGACAATGATTGCAATTGCAATCATGAGTTCGACAAGCGTAAAGCCTCTCCATTTCTTCATAGTACTAGTATAGGACTAGCGAGCCATATTATGCGAGCTATTTATGCTAAACGCAGACAATACGTAAAATAGCTCGCACCACCGTCTCCTGCTATGCTAAATAAACACTATACGCAAACTAGCCTTATGGAAAATACGACCTACGATATTGTGATAGTTGGCGGCGCATGTGCCGGGCTTGCGGCAGGCACCTATGCGGGTCGACGGGCCCTTAAAGTACTCATTGTCACCAAAGATATTGGCGGGCAAATTGCCACCACCCCAAGTGTGGAAAACTATCCAGCAATTGACTCCATCACAGGGCCTGACTTGGCCAAGGACATGATGAACCAAGCCATCAAGTGGGGCTGCGAGCTTGTATATGACGAAATTGCCAAGCTTGAAAAGCGCGGTGAGAAAGACTTTATCATTACAGGAGGCAAAAGCACCTATCACGCTAAGGCGCTCATTTTGGCCTACGGTAAAACCCCGCGCAACCTGGACGTACCTGGTGAGTCAACCTATGCCGGCCGAGGCGTTTCCTATTGCGTGACCTGCGATGCCCCCCTGTTCCGCAACCGCGACGTTGCGGTGGTTGGCGGTGGCAATTCCGCCATGGAAGGCGCGCTTATCTTGGCCAAGATTTGCAAAAAAGTGTACTTAGTGCACCGCCGTGACCAGTTTAGGGGCGAAGAAGTGCTGCTCAAGCAAATTCATGACGAGCCTAAGATTGAACTTGTTTTGTCATCGGTCAGTCAGGAAGTGCTCGGCGATGGCAAGTACGCCACCGGCCTGCAAGTCGCTCAGGTGGAAAACCAAGAAACCCGTGACCTCAAAGTTGACGGGGTGTTTGTCGAAATTGGCTTCATAGTGAATACTGCCCTCATTCGCGGGGTCGTAGAGCTAGACCGCATGAACCAGGTAGTTACCAACAAGCGTATGGAAACATCTACCCCTGGTATTTTTGCCGCAGGAGACATTACCGATAGCCCATACAAGCAAGCGGTCATTTCGGCAGGCGAAGGCGCAGCAGCTGCTTTGACTGCCTATTCCTATATTAACGATGGCGCCCCTGCCGGCGTTGACTGGACCTCCACACACTAGGCCCACCTCCTACTGAATAACAACTGGCGTACCAATTTCGGTCCAGTTATATATTTCTTCGGCATCACCTACCCCAAGGCGGACACAGCCGTGACTGACGGGAGTACCAATGTGACCCTCCCCTTCTTTGTAGCCATTGGGCCACTCTGGTAGTTCATGTAATCCATAGCTTCCTGTAGGCAAATCTTCGCCGGCAGCAGAGGTACCGAGGAAATTCTCCCACCAGGGCATATACAAGCCAAAAGTGGCCGAGTAAGCCCGGGGCGACTTGCTGGCAATGGTAAAGGTGCCTCGCGGCGTTGGGGTTGACCACTTGCCGGTGGATACGCGGTAGACCTTTTCTACTGTTGAGCCATTGAGGCGGTAGAGCTTTTGATCAGCCAAGTTTACGTACACATATTTGCCATCGAACAGGCCTGCCTGATAGTCGCCAGCCGTCACAGTTGCCGCGGGCTTGGCTACGACCGCCACTTGGGCAGAAGTAGTAGTTGTACCTAACCAAGCCGTTGCAGCGGTTCTAAGGGAAGCGAGCGATTTGGTTTGATCGAGGGTTTTGCCATATTTTTGCAAGTAAGCACTAATGGCGTCACTGTTCACGCTTAAGCTGAGCGTCCCACTATCACTCTGTACCGGAGTGTACCAAAGCAGCAGTTGGCTGCGGGCCGGTGTTAAGCTGACGTCGGGGGCGCTGAGGGTTACTTTCATGTCGCCAAGGGTAGTTAGCTGGTCTGCCAAAGGCTGCACAGTGGTGCGGCCAATTTTGGCATCGGCCAGGATTGGGGAAATGCGCAGGGAAAGCGGGTCTCCATCGCGAGAAGCAGTCAAGGCGGTGGTAAGCTCGTTCGTAAGGCTCGCATTGTCCACGGTAAGGCCCGGTACTTCGTCTTGGATTGTCACGTTTTTGCCATCTATGACCAGTTTGGCTGGTTGGGCAGCGGCAGCCTTAGTTACTACTTGAGTGGTTACAAACCCCCCGACTTTGGTGTCACTCACGGTTGGGGTAACTGGGAACGTGTCCTTGCTGCCAAAAAACAAGCGGGTCGTTTGGCGTAACCACTGCAAAGGGTTCGTGGTGTGGCCCAGCTGCCAGCCGTCACTCAAGGCTTGGTCGGTAGCTACTGCCAGACCAAGGCTATCGGCTGTCGAAGCTACTTCTTGGGTGGGGTAAAATCCTGTCAGTTCGTTGCGTCCCTGGGTAATATCTGGAATAGCTACGGTCACTTTTTTAGTAGTGACGCTTTGTTTCCAAGCGGTTACTTTGGCAATTGCCGCCTCTTTGGATAGCCCGCCTACCGAGACCGGACCAACCTCTACGCCTGGGTAATATTTTCCTTGATAGGCGTACCCAATCCCCACTCCCACAATTGCTAAGAGGGCGAGTAAGATTGCTACAAAAAACGCGGCGAACTTTACGCCGCGGGGCAGGTTAGGCGTGCCCATGCAGTTCTTCTAGTTCGTGCATGACCATGTGAACCAGCTCGCGTGGATTGTTATGGGTCACTACCCGGCCCATTCCGCGTTTGGCTTTTTCCATGAGCAACGGGATATCGTCGATAATGCCGCCACTCCCGGTTAAAATGCCAATTACTTTGTTGCGCTCGAAGGCCGTTGTGAATTCGTGCAAGGTGCCAATGCGGCCAGATACTTCAATAATGGCATCGCAAAAATCTACCAGAACAGCGTCACGGCCAGCGTATTCGTAGCCGGTAAAGAAAATCATGTCGTGATATTGCACCGGTAGCCTGTACTTCTTCATGTGCTCCACAATTGAGTTGGCAGGCGAAAAGCCCACTACCTGGCCGTGAACCGACTTTGCCCCGCGTGCAGCCGCCAACGGCACGCCGCTTGTTGCGCCGGTTACCACAATTCCGCCGTGCGCGGCCACCTGTTTGCCTACTTGGAAGCCAAATACTTCGCCTTCCTCAGCAGCATTGCCTGCAGCGGCGCCTGATATTACTATTTTTGGGTCGAAGAGCATATCTCTATTGTTCTATATAAGTATGAGTAATGGCAAACAATTCATGTAAAAGTGGTAAGAAAAAATGTTGCCTTTCGGTTGTCTTTACCCCAATTTGTTCTTCTTGAAGAAATACCAGTATTCCCGAATCACTCTCTAGACGCCGTATTTCTGCCAAAATAAAATCAACATCATATGGTATAAGCAATTCATTTACTAGCGGACTTTTTCGAATATAGGAATAAAGCGCCGAAACATATGCGGGCGCCATAGCAAA
>JBBQFV010000047.1:0-5248 GCA_038322405.1 Patescibacteria group bacterium | reverse complement strand
GCTAACTTAGTATGAAAAGACAGTACGCAGTTCGCGCAGCTTGCCAAGCTGGATTGCGCGCCGAATATGCTCGGTCATAACCTGGAGTACGGAAATATTGTGCAGGGTTAGAATACGGTACCCCAGCATTTCGTTTTCTTTGAGGTAATGGTTGAGCGTGGCCCGGGAAAAAGCTCGCAAATCGAGGGGTAGGCGACTTTTGACAGGTATGAGGGGCTCAGAGTCGGTGCGGAATTTGGCCAGGCTCAGGTTCCAACGTTCAACCTTGAGTGAACCTGTCAGGAGCTGCTCAGTATCCCCTTCCCAAAAGGCTTGTTGGATTTCAAGCGAACCGGTTAGCTGCCAAATTGCCCCGTGACGGGCAAGGCGGGAGGGTGAAACGCAATCAAACATATCTACACCGCGTAACGTCGCTTCAATGAGGTCTATTGGCTCGCCGAGGCCCATGAAGTAGCGAGGTTTGGCTTCGGGCAGCTTTTGGGTAATAGACTCGGTTGCTGCCCACATTTCGTCCTTACTCTCCCCTACCGAAAGGCCACCAATAGCATTGCCAGGCAGGTCAAGACTGGAAACAAAAGCGGCCGATTCGGTATGAAGCTTGGTATAAATGCCCCCTTGAACAATACCAAAAAGAGCTTGTTTCGTGCTGTCACCTTTTTGCCATTGTTGAGTGCTACGCTCGAGCCAACGGTGGGTACGTTGCATGGCCTGCTCTGCCTCTCCTTCCTCAGACAGTCCGTACACCGGCTGGTCAAATGCCATCATAATGTCGGCGCCCAAGTTTTGTTGAATTTCAATGCTTTTTTCGGGAGTAAAGAGGTGGCGGGAGCCATCTAAATGTGACTGAAAGGTGATTCCCTCTTCGGAAACGCTACGCAGTGCCTTTTTCTCGTTGCCTTGCATACCGCGCTCGCCAAGGGAAAAGACCTGAAAACCGCCGCTATCGGTAAGCATGGGGCCCTGCCATTGGGTAAACTGATGCAACCCGCCGAGGTTACGAATCAGCTCATCCCCTGGTCGCAGATACAAATGGTAAGTATTGCCGAGAATAATCTGGCTGCCCAGGTTTTGTAGTTCAAGGGGTGAGACACTTTTTACGGCGCCGTGGGTGCCCACTGGCATGAAAGCAGGAGTTTGAACCTGGCCGTGAGGTGTAGTTAATATACCGGTGCGCGCGGCGCCATCTTGCGCCTCTATCTGAAAAGAAAAGGAATCCACTAGGCGATGTCCAACGATTCGCCAATCTCAAGCTTGTGCACAATTGCCTCGTTTGCGAGCAGGGCAAATTCGTCAGGCGTGTGCTCCGTACCCTGTTGAGGGTTGTAGTGAACGGGAATGGTGAGGCCAGTCCAATCGAGTTCGCGCACGTAAGCCGCGGCTTCTTGCGGTCCAAAGGTGTAATTGCCGTTACCAACAGGGATAATGAGCGCATCGTAAGGCTCGCTAATAGGCGCTGCCGGGTTGTACATATCACCTAAGAAATAGACGGCATGAAGGCCATCGCTTATATGCAAAGCTGAATTTTCTACAGGTTTAGAGACATGTGGGCCGTGGTCACTTGGGAATAAAGTGACAACAAAGGGAGTATGAGGGATGAGAAATGAATCCCCTACTTTGTGGGCGTGACCCATTAAAAGCGGGTCTTTGATCTGCGAAATGGCTTCTTGAACGCTGTATACATCTTCGGTAAGGGCCGCTAGATGGGCTTCGGAAAAGTGATCCTGGTGAGCGTGACTAACGAGGGCCGCGTCGACACGGCCAATGGTGTGCACTTCTTCGAGGGGGGTAAGCATGGCAATGTCGACAGCGATACGCTTGCCGGCACTTTCCAGAACAAATCCAGATTGGTGGTAGCGGGTGAGGTTCATAGGTGACTACTATAGCAAAATAATTCTTCTTTTTTGCAAGGCACACAGAAAATGACCCTTGCGGGTCATTTTCTGCTAAGTGAATTACTTAATCTCTACGGTAGCGCCACCAGCCTTCAGCTTTTCAGCTGCGGCATCGGCCTCTTCCTTCTTTACGTTCTCAAGAACGTTCTTTGGAGCGCCATCTACCAGGTCCTTAGCCTCTTTTAGACCAAGGTCTGGGCGAACTTCACGAACTGCCTTAATGGCACCAATCTTGTTAGCGCCACCTTCGGTTAGAACCACAGTGAAGTGAGTTTTCTCTTCAACTGGTTCAGCATCTGCACCAGCGCCAGCAGGCATTGCACCCATCATCATAGGAGCAGCTGCGGATACGCCGAACTTTTCTTCAAGTTCTTTTACGAGCTCTGAAAGCTCAAGTACGGTTAGTTTTTCGATCTGCTCAATGAGTTTTTCAAATTTAGAGTCTGGCATAGTAATCTTGGAGTACTTTTGGAAAACCGGCCTCATGACATGAGCATGGTGACACACGGTTTATCCAAAATCACTCCGCGCTTTCTGTTAATTAATGGTTAGGCTGCTGGTTTGGCGTCGCGGATAGCCCCAAGAACATTGAGGATACTGCGAACGTTGCCTGCAAGTACGTTGACGATACCGGAGATAGGAGCGTTGAGGGTTCCAACCAGTTGAGCAAGCAGTTGCTCACGAGAAGGAAGCTTAGCATATGCTTCAACCTGCGCGGGAGAGATAAACGATCCGTTGGCAATGCCACCGAGAACGTTGAGGACCTCAATTTCCTTTTTGAAAGCAGAGGTGAGCTTAGGGCCTGCCACTACGTCCTCATAGGAGTAAATGAGGGCCAAAGGCTGGTCAAGTAATTCCTGGGGGACCTCAATGTTGAGCTCGGTAAGAGCCAGTTTGAGGAGGCTGTTTTTAGCCACCTGGAGCTGCAGACCTTCTTTGAACAGCGCATCGCGCATCAACTCGATATCGGTAACCTTTACCCCGACAGTAGACACGAGGACTACAGATTGGGAGCGGCCAACGCGATCGGTAAATGCGGCAAGGAGCTGCTCCTTTTGAGAGCGTGTCTTTGGCATAAGGGTTAATAAGGTTCTCAAACGTTTGTAAGTCGGATGAAAAACAAGGATGAACCGAGGACTGAGCGAGGCGTACTTGATGTAGGTTAAGCGAAGGCCGGAGGTTCAGAGGAAGTTTTTCGCCGAGTTAAAACGTTTGGTTATAAAAAATTCGTCCGTACCAGGGACGAAGGTGCACAAAATGGGAGTTCTGTGTGCCTCGGTAGGACTTGTTTGGATGCCTACTGTCTTTGGTACTAAAAAGATAATACCAGGTTATTAGAGAAAAGAAAAGGCCCTCTGCGTTACTACGCTGTGAGGGCCCAGACGCTACTTTCGTAGCTGGAGGTGTGTCATTTTGAGAGATAATGACTCTGCTCTCGATGCTCCGTCTTCAACAGTCAGGAGCTGACACCAAACAAATCTACCAGGTTTAGTTGGTTTTGGCCATTCAAAAGGACCGCTCGTGCGAACGGCCCTTTTTTGCAGCTCATTACTTGCCGAACTGCACCTTGAGCCCAGGGCCCATGGTTGGCGCAATGCTCACAGTTACAATTTTACCGAGACCGAGTGCGTTTTCCAACATTTGGAAGTTCTCAACCAGTTGTTCGTCTTTGAACGAGAGGCGGCCGATCGAAAGGTGGATTACCCCCGTTTTGTCGGCACGGTATTCTACGCGTCCTCCACCAATTTCTCCTCGTACTTTTTCGATATCATCTGTGACAGTGCCGGCTTTTGGCGAAGGCATAAGACCTTTGGGGCCGAGTAGTTTGGCGTACTTGGCGAGTTTAGGCATTTGGGCGGGAGTGGCGAGCAGAACATCGAACTCTAGCTTGCCGGCGGCAATGGCTTCGATAGTTGCGTCGTCGGCTACCGCTACTTTCTTGGTTTTGCCCGTACCATGTGGTAGAACGATCGTTCCGCGCACCGCGTCACCTTTAACCTTGATATGCACTTCGAGCGCGCCGTCGAAGGTAGAAGTAGAGAGCTCTTTGGCGAGCGCAATGCCCTCAGCCAAGGTGTAAACCTTATTTTTGTCTACTTTTAAAACCACTGCGCGGTACTTTTTGCCACGCACGCGAAGCGGGTCAAGCTGCTTGGTTGCGAGTGGCTCGGCGGAAAGGCCTTTTGCGACGCGGGTTGCGGCAGCTTTTTTGGCCTTTTCGGAGGTGCTTTCGCGATTTTTCTTCTTTGGTGCGGCTTCCTCTGTTGCTTCGAGAGCTACTTCGGTGTCGGTGTTGATTGCTGATTCTTCGGCAGGAGTTACTTCGCCCGCATCGAGAATTTCCTCGAATACCATTTCTTCCGCGGTGTTTTCTTCCAGGTTTTGCTCGAGAGGGTCGTGCAATTCGCTGGGATCAAGGTCGTGCTTGTTCATAGCGTGACGTTAGTGGTGCAAACGCCGATTTTCGGCTCCCACGCTTGGTTAAATATGGATAGTCTCTGTTTCCAGAGCTGTTCCGTGCTCCAGCCACCCTATCAGGTTTGGCAGTATTTTGTCAATCAGCTTTTCCACAAGTTTGTGGTCATGGACCGGAAGCGCTTGCAGCACGTAGTGATCGAGAGCCGGCTGATGTACCCTTTCTTCTTGTTTTTGACCGTAGAGACCCACGCCAACTTTAATGCGTAGAAAACCTTCTGGATCGACGTGCTCGATAATGGAACGTAACCCGTTGTGGCCGCCATCTCCCCCGCCCTTGCGCACTCGGGCGCTGCCGGGCTGAATGTAGACATCGTCAAAAATGACAGCGATGTTTTCGGAAGGTATTTGGTAAAAATCGACAATCTGGCGCACTGCGAGGCCGGAACGGTTCATGAAACCTTGCGGTTTAAAAAGGAGAATTTTCTCCTTTTCCTGAGTAGTCTCAGCTAAAAGGCCGCCCTTGGATTCTTTCCATTTGGAGATATTCAGATGTTTAGCCACCGCATCGAGCGTCCAGAACCCAGCATTATGCCTCGTTTTTTCGTATTCTCCCCCGGGATTACCAAGTCCAACGAGAATGCGCATAGTGTGCCGTTTAACTGATTACATGAGGCCAGCAGGAAGGTTAAGGTCACCGGCAATTTTCTTCATTTGCTCAGTGGCGACTGCTTGGGCTTTGGAAATAGCCTGTCCCACCACGTTCAAGATAGTTTTTTCGAGTTCGCGCTTTTTGTCCGGCTCCAGCCAGCTGTCATCGATATCGATAGAAATCATGCGCTGTTCCCCGTTGAACACGACGGTAATTGTACCGTCACTTGAGCTTGCCTCAATTTCGGTTTCTTTAAGCTCTTTTTGCAGCGCGCGCGCCTTTTTCACCA
>JBBQFV010000046.1:0-5472 GCA_038322405.1 Patescibacteria group bacterium | reverse complement strand
GGCCATGATTTGGGAAAGCAAACGGAGGCTCCACGCGTAATGCCTACTGATCATCTAGAAGGTTTAAATGAGGCTCAGCATGCGGCCGTACTTCACAAAGACGGTCCTTGCTTAATTGTGGCAGGCGCTGGTACGGGTAAGACTAGCGTGATTACGAGGCGCATTGCCAACCTGATTTTAGAGCATGCTATTGCACCAGAAAAAATAGTGGCTTTAACCTATATGGAAAAGGCAGCGCGCGAAATGCAAGAACGTCTCGATGAGCTCCTTCCATACGGGATTTTTGGAGTTGTCACTGGCACATTCCACGCGTTCTGTAACGAACTTATTCGGCGCCACGCTTTCCGCTTAGGGATAAACCCCGACGCCCGCTTAATTTTAGAGGCAGACCAAATTGCCATCCTTCGGGAACATATTGATAGATTACCCTTGCAACTCTATCGCAAGCCGTATAACCCCATGCAGCTTTTAAAGAATATCGCCGGATATGTAGAGCAAGCCAAAGAAGCCCGCCTTACGCCCGAGCAACTGATTCAGCACGCCGAAGACGCTTATAAAAATGCCTACGAAGATGCCGAGCTAGAAATTGCTGCCCAATACTTAGAACTTGCTCAGTGTTACAAAGCGGTAGTGCAAATTTACACTGAACTGGACGTGCTAACCTACGCCGATTTACTGACCAACACCTTCACCATTTTGTCGGAATCTGCGGCTGTCCGCGCAGAGGAGCAGGAGCGCTGTCACTACCTGTTGGTTGATGAGTATCAAGACACCAATACCATTCAAGCTGAAATTGCGTATCTCCTTGCTGGTGAGCGTGGCAACTTATTTGCCGTAGGTGACGATGATCAGGCTATTTTTCGTTTCCGCGGCGCCAATATTACAAATATATTACAGTTTCGGGAAAAGTTTCCTAACGCTCCAGTCATTACTCTTACCGAGAACTATCGCTCAACTCAGCCTATTTTGGATACGGCATACCGCTTGATTCAGCATAATAACCCACACCGGCTTGAGTCTTACCTCAATATTAATAAGCGGCTTACGGCGCATAAGGAAGGGGAGGATAAGCCAGAATATTTACGCTTTAGCACTGGCTCCCATGAAGCAGAAGGAATAGCTCAAAAGATTAAGGAATTACTGACCTCTGGCGCCTATCAAGCAGAAGATATTGCCATAATTGGTCGGTCTCACAACCAACTTAATCCTTTTAGCCAGGAACTTGAGTCCTTGGGCATTCCTGCCAGCCGAAGTAAGGAGGCCAACTTTTACGAAGAGCCGAGTGTACTACAGGCATTGGAGTATCTGCGTTTTTTGAGCCATCCAAACCATAGTGAAAACTTGTTTCGTCTACTAACAGGCAGCCTTTTTTGCGTTTCTCCTGCGTTGTTAATACCACTTAATGTGCTGGCTAAGAAACGCCACACAAATCTTTGGGAGGTGTTACAAACTGCAGAAGAGCCTTTGCCCGAACAACTGCAGAATGTTTATTCTTACCTGGAAAGTGCTTTGAACACCGAATCGGCTAAAGCACCTTCATTTGCCTTACAATTGCACGTCAGTCAATCGGGCTGGAACAAACAGCTTGTGGAAGAATACCAGGAGCAAGCAGCTAATCACTTAAATATATTGTACCGCCAGATTAAAACGTATGAGTTGCTCCATAAAACTACGACAATTGGCCAGTACATTGACCACGCCTATCGGCTCATTGAGAGCGGAGAAAGCATTGCGGTAGATTCCGAGTTGAATCCACCAAGTGAAGGAGTACATGTACTCACCGCCCACAGTAGCAAGGGCTTGGAGTTCCCCGTAGTATTCCTTATTAACATGGTGGCCGATAGATTCCCTTTAAAGGACATAACCCGAGGATTTCGCCTTCCTGTCGACTTGGTAACGCCGCTTAAAGATTTGGTGCCTCACGAAGAAGAGCGCCGACTAGCTTATGTTGCTTTGACCCGAGCAAAGGACAAATTATACCTCAGTGCCGCTGAACGATATGGCACGAATAAAAACAATGCTAAGCCATCTACTTTCTTACAGGAAGCTTTGCAGTTAGCAGCAGATCCTGAGTGTGTTGATCAGCCTTTGCGCGCTACTGCTCTGGTTGCCGAGCCTACTAGCGTAAAAGAGCCACTCCAGTTTCCAAGTCAGCTAAGCGCTTCAGCTTTGGAAGCGTTTGAAGATGATCCTGCTGAATTTTACGAGCAACATATATTGCACATTATTCAGGAAGACCAGACGGCCATGGACTTTGGTAATGCAGTCCATAACACCTTACGCGACCACTTCAACGCGCAAAAATCAGGAGAGAGTATCGATATTGAAAGCACTTTTAAAGGCTACTGGAAGGCAGAAAACTACTACTACAATAAGCAGGAAGAAGTCACTGAATTTGCTGAGGGCGTAAGGATGATTGAAAACTACCTTGCACACTTGCCTGCCGAGTTAGAGGTGGCCTTCGTAGAAGAGCCCATTGCCTTTCAGTTGCCGTGCGGTCTTAGAGTTGTCGGTAAAGTGGACCGCATTGACCGTAACCCAGATGGGAGCTTGAGTATTGTCGATTACAAGACCGGCAGCAAGAACGCTAAGCCTTCCGATGTGCGTGACAACTTGCCCCTCGCCATTTACGCCGCTGCCCTAGAACAAAAAGGGTACGTAATTCGGGACCTTAGCCTATGCTATTTGCGCACCGATAATGCACCCTGCTTCAAAGTTTTGCCAGACTTTTTGGAGCGTCAAATTGGGCGAGCGGAAGAGTTGGTAGCCAAGATGCGGGAAGCATATGTGAGTCGAAATTTTCCCCACATAGCCAAGTTTTACGATCGCTAGTATGTACGGCATTTGTTTGGTATAGTATTTTATATGGATATCCTTCTTGCTGTCATTATTACCGCCGTAGTGGTTGCAGCCATTTTATTGGTAGTGCTAAGGCGGCCAAAGCCTGAACAAAATCAAAATCAGGAACTTATGCAGGCCTTGCAAGTGGCCCAACACCAAAACTTGCAAATTATTCTTGAACAACTCAACCAGCACCGCCAGTCGAGCGAGACGCAGTCTAGCCAGCTACACAACCGGGTAGCAGAAACCAGTCATGCAGTTACCCAACTGCAAACCCGGCTGATTGAAATTCAGGAGAGTAGCAAGCATTTGCTAGAAATGGGCAAAGGAATTAACGATCTGCAGAACATTTTGCAGGCCCCTAAACTACGCGGGGAACGAGGGGAAATTTGGCTGGAAGAATTACTCGCTCAAATGATTCCTCGTAAGCATTTGGAAATGCAGCACCGCTTCAAAAGCGGCGAGGTTGTCGATGCTATTGTAAAACTGCGGGACGACCTCATATTGCCTATCGACTCCAAGTTCAGCCTTGAGAATTTCAAAAAAATGATAGCCAGCGAAGGCGCCGAGGCCAAACAGTTTGAAAAGCTCTTTGTGGCCGATGTTAAACGGCGCATTGACGAAATTGCCAAAAAGTACATCTTGCCCACCGAGCACACCATGCAGTACGCCTTCATGTACGTGCCCGCGGAAAACGTGTACTACCAAGCATTCATTGAAGACAGGGGAGCGCAAGACCTTACCAAATATGCCTTTGAACGGCATGTTATTCCAGTATCGCCAAACTCGCTCTACCCGTACCTGGAAATTGTCATGTTTGGCTTGCGTGGCCTTGAAATTGAACAAGGGGCGCACGAAATTCAACGTGGGCTTGCCGAACTCCACGGCGACCTTGGCAAGTTCGATGAGGAATACCACAAAGTTGGCCTGCACTTAAAGAATGCCGCTGGCAGCTTTGAAAACAGCGACAAGCGCCTAAACAAGTTACAGCTCAAGCTTGGGGGCCTTGCCAAGCGCGAACTGGCTATTGAAGACATACCCGTTCTCAACCTGCCGGAATGAGCGCTACCGTGCACGAGTTTAAGGTGGCCGAACAGTCACGCATCGATGTATACATTACCGGCCAGCTCACGGCCTATTCGCGTTCCAAAGTGCAAAAGCTTATTTTCGATGGGCATGCAACGGTGAACGACCTGTTAATTATGGAGTCGCGCTACCAAGTAAATCCAGGGGACACTGTACGTTTTGTTGAACCTGAACCCGATCCTGATTTTCCCATTCAAGAAAAAGTTCCCCTCAATGTAATATACGAGGACGACTATTTGCTTGTAATCGACAAATCGGTTGGCATGGTGACCCACCCCAACACCTTCCACGACACCGGAACTTTGGTGCAAGCGGTACTGGCTCGTTATCCAAAGGTAAAAGAAGCCCTGTATGATCCTGATAGCGCTATAAGTAGGCTTCGGCCGGGAATTGTGCACCGCTTAGACAAAGACACCAGCGGCCTTATTGTGGTGGCCAAAACCAGGGAAGTAATGCTTAACCTCACCGAACAATTTCATAAACGCCAGGTAGAAAAAGAGTACGAAACAGTGCTCTATGGCGCATTGTTAGAGCCCCGAACTATTGATGCTCCCATTCACCGTAAAGGCGGGGGTTCTAGCAACCTCATGGTTGCCTCCCACGAATCAGGTCAGGGTAGAACTGCAGTTACCCACTTTACTCCTATAGAAACCTCTGCACCCTATGCTAAGTGGCCCGAGGAAAAGGTGACCAAAGTGCGGGTAAAAATTGAAACGGGGCGCACCCACCAAATTAGGGTCCACGCCAAGTTTATTGGGCACCCAGTGCTTGGCGACCCACTTTACGCCAACAAGCCTTCCCACCGTTTGTCGGAAAAACTAGGGCTTACTACCCAGCAACTACGCGCGGTATTTTTGCAGTTCAAGCATCCGCAAACGGGGATTATGATGAGTATTACCGCCCCTGAGCAGGCATAGCACTTTGCCCTTAGGCTTGCTATCGTGGATACGTTGAGGAGGGCCAACCCTCTTTTTGTTTATGCCCAATCAAAACCGCGTCCGCGTCACCATATCGCTCTCCAAGGAAGTCGCCGACCGCATCGACGAGACTATTGATGGTATCCGCATTCGCAACCGCTCCCATGCCGTTGAAAGCCTGGTGACCGAGAGCCTGCAAATTTCCCAGATTAGCCAAGCCGTGATCTTGGCAGGTGGGGAGCAGGCCACTAAAAAATTGCCCGCCATTCGGCGCATCCTGCAAACGCTGGTACGGGCAGGTATTTTTGACATTGTAGTAGCTGTCGGTTTTTTAGGAGACAAAATTCGCCAGGAACTTGGTACGGGAACTACCTTTGGCGTACGAATTACCTACCATCAAACTGAGCTTGGTACCGGTGGCGCACTTTGTGAGCTTAAGAACCAGTTAAAGCGTACCTTCCTCGTTGTAAACCTGTTCGAGCCTGTAGAAGTGGATTTGCGCAACATTTTAAAGTTTCACCGTGAACACAACCCCGTAGTCACCTTGGCAAGTAGGGGACTGACCGAGCTCTCGGGTATTTACGTGGTGGAACCTAAGATTTTTGCCACAATTCCGAGTGGGTTCTGC
>JBBQFV010000045.1:0-5861 GCA_038322405.1 Patescibacteria group bacterium | reverse complement strand
GTGAATGGTAATGCGGGAGGTACCACTTCCTTCTAGGTGGTAGCCCATGTTAGTAAGCAGTTCGCACAGGTTGCTGATGTGCGTTTCTTCGGCGGCATTCCAGAGCGTGGTGGTACCTTCGGCGCGGCAGGCAGCCATGACCAGGTTTTCGGTGCCGGTAACCGAGCGCTCCTTGAGGTATACTTCAGTACCGGTCAGCTTACCGTGAATGGTGTACCAGGTGCCATCGAAGTCAACCTGAGCTCCTAACTGAGCAAAGGCGTCGAGGTGGGGACGAATGCTGCGTTTGCCAATCACGCAGCCACCAGGATGTGGGAATCGTACGATGCCAAAGCGGCTTAAAAGTGGTCCGACCAATACCAGTGAAGCGCGTAGCTTGCGACCTAGTTCAAAAGGGATTTCACTGGTATGCAGGCCACTGGTATTTATGTACAGCGTCTCGCCTTTCCTACCTGCGGTGGCACCTAGCCGTTCCAGAATTTCCAGCATTACCCGTACGTCCCCAATATCGGGCACATGGTGAAGGGTCACATTCTGTTCGCTCAAAACGGCAGCAGCAAGCAACTTGAGGGCTGCATTTTTACGTCCTGAAATTGGTATCGTACCATTCAATACTTGTTGCCCGGTAATGCGCAGTAGTCCCATAGTTTTCCTGGTCACTAATCTCGTCCACGATAGCACAGCCTACCGGTTTGGTGTAGGATTAGACCACATGACTGAGAGCGTTGAATGCCCACTTGACCGTAACCTTCCACCGCAAGGGCATCCTTGGCGGCGTTGGGCGGTAGGGACAACCTATTTTTTGGCTTTCGTAATACTGGCTACAGTTAGTCTGACCTGGGCCCTGGGCTACCGGGTTAACTGGACGGCTGGAACGTTAGAGCAGACTGGCTTGCTTGAACTGTCTACTTCCCAAGTAGGGTTAAATCCTGACGTCTACTTGAATGGGGTTAAGCAGGCTACTAGCCTTCCTATTTCTTTCCGCTGGCTGTTTGCCGGACAGTATGACGTAGAAATCAAAAAAGACGGCTATCAGACTTGGCAGAAGCAAATCTCGGTAAGTACGAATGAGCGTGTGAATTACCCGAGTATCTTCTTGTTATATGTCACTCCAAAAGAATCACCTGTGCCAGACATAAGGATTGATGAGATTGAAGGGCGTACCTACGATAACGGTGGCATTGAAGTGCGCTCAGGTAACGAACTATGGGTAAACAATATTTTTATTACCCGCACTTCTGAAGACATTCTGAACCCTGAATACTATCAAGACGAGTCTCATGTTGTATACCAAGTTGGCGACAGGCTGGTGCTGCGCGACTTAACCTCGAACATTAGCGAGGATGTAATTACCTTCAATCAAAAAACGTCCGTTCCCTATGTTTTTCAGGATAACGGACGCGTCTTGGCGTACCTGGACGATACGACACTCAAAGCAGTTGCCCTCTACGAGCCAATCAGTTTTATTGACCGCTTTAACAATCGTTAGCTTTGGTCGCCAGGCAAGGTACCATTAAAGGTACTTCCATTGAAAGGCGCAGTTATGTTTGGGTCTGGGAAGATTTGGTCAGCTTCCACAATTAAGCGGCGCAGGCTGGTACCAACTGGAGTACAGGTAATAAGACGGATACCGGTCTTGCTGTTGTCATTAAGCACGTTGGCATCGCTTGGGTTTACTTCGTAAACCTTACTAACCTGATAACGGTACATGGTGCCATTGTAGTTGATATCGAAAACTTGACCTGCCTTTACCTTAGTTAGAGGGGCAAAGATGCTGTTAAAGTCGCCTTTCGCCCAGACATAGTTTGAACTATGGCCAGCAATGGCAACCATTCCTTTTTGACCAGGGAGTGGGGTACCAGCAAGGTGGATTACTCCTTTTTGCAGGGCACTGTCCATTTCAGCTTCAGAAGCGCCAACGTCCCAAATGATTGGGGCAGAGACTACTTTTATGGCTGAAATAGAGTTGTTAGCAATAGTGACAGGCAAAGGCGTAGCTGTAGGGGCAGGAGTTGGGGTAGGAGTACTTAAGACAGCAGCAGCTTGCACCGGGGTTGGCGTAGGATCGGCAATAGGAGCCGAAGTAGTAGCGGTAGTTACCGTAGCAACAGGTGCCTCAGAGATAACAGTGCGGTTTGGCCCATAGGCATACACGCCGCCTGCTACCAGGACGGTAGCGGCAATAATTCCGGCCATATATGGCACGGCACGTCGAATCCGGGGAAACAAAGGTGCTTCCTGGATAAACATGCGCACGTCGTGATCAGTAAGGGTGTAGTTCATAGGGCTGATTGATTCGAGCAACTCTACCATAAAATACTCGATTTGTCAAGGTGTTTACAGGTTGGGGGTTAGAAAAATACCTGCTACACTAGATAGACATGGATATACTCAAAAGCAAAGGTCGGAACCGGATTGGCATTGACGCACGCATGTACCGCAAGTCGACTGGTGGTATTGGCCGTTATACCCGGGAATTGCTTCATCACCTGCTTCCGCTTGACCCGCAGAACGATTACGTAATCTTCCTTACACCTGCCGATATGCTGGAATGGGACATCGATTTGCCTAATGTGGTGCCGGTTGTGCTGGATATCCGCCATTTTGACCCCATAAAGGAGCAAACTACCTTTTTGCGGGAATTGCTGCGCCAAAAGTTAGACCTGGTACATTTCTTGAATTTCAATCACCCGGCCTTCTATATGAAGCCGTTTGTGGTTACTCTGCACGACCTTACAATACTTTTGTTTCCGGCGCGTGGGGATAAAAAATCCAACCTAGTAAAGAAAATAGGCTTTAATGGGGTATTCAAGCGGGCGCTTCGTTCGGCAAAGAAGATTATTGCCGTTTCCGAATATACCGCTCACGACGCCGAAAAGCGCCTGAAAATCCCCCACGCAAAGATGGAAGTCATCCCTCATGGCGGGCCTGAGCCACTTCGTTTCCTACCTGGCAGCAAAGACATGGTGCAAAAGTACCTTGGAAGCCGAGACCCTTACTTTTTATTTGTAAGCCAGTGGCGCCCGCATAAAGGGATTATTACCGCCATTGAGGCCTTTGAGCGTTTCAAGAAAGACACTGGTTTGCCGCATAAGTTGGTTTTAGTGGGTAATCCAGAAGCTGCCTCGGAAGAAGTACGTACAGCTTTGGTGAATAATCCTGCCGCCAGCGACATTATTGCGCCTGGGTTTGTGCCTGAGGAACTATTGCCCCCTTTGTTGCACTATAGCGTGAGCCTACTCATTCCTTCGGAATATGAGGGCTTTGGCCTCCAGACACTCGAGGCCTATGCCAATGGTACCGCCGTCATTGCGGCTAACAACAGCGCGCTTCCCGAAGTAGTTGGCGATGCTGGCCTGCTCTTCCCTACCCGCGACTTCAAGGTTTTGGCTGAACATATGCGCTTACTCGCCCTTGACCCAGAGTTCCGGGAAAAGCTTATTGCCCGCGGAGACAAGCAGCTGCGTAAGTTTTCCTGGAAGCAATGTGCCGAGCAAACCTTGTGCGTGTACCAGGCCGTATTGGAAAAAATACGCTAACCTGCTAGAGTTAGCGAGCTAAATGAGATTGAAATATCCGATAGTGGGTGATTGCCGCGGTGGCGGAATGGTAGACGCGACGGACTCAAAATCCGTTTCCCGTCAAGGGAGTGAGAGTTCGAGTCTCTCCCGCGGCACCAAATTAAAAACTAGCTCAAAAAAGTAGCGCGCAATTGGAAGAAATGCCTAATACACCTTTGGTGTATGCTTATACTTTTTTGAGCTAGTTTTTAATTTGGTAATGTTTGGTGACTTCGCCACTACAATTCGGAGCGTAGCGTAGAGCGAAGTTTGTGCAACGCTCCGGCGCCGCTTCACTATGTAATGAAAGGCGGCGGAAGTGAACGTCTTCTCCCCCTACTCTCTCGCTTCTAAAGAGTATTTTTGCTATCATCCGACTGTGAAATTCATCAGCGATTCCGAAGAAAAAACCCGCGCTTGGGCCAAACAGCTGGTTCAGGGTAATTTTAGTAACTTATCTGAGTCTCCCCTGGTTTTCACCCTACAAGGCGAAATGGGCGCGGGCAAAACCCAGTTTGCCAAAGGAGTTGCCGAGGCACTGGAGATTAAAGAAATTGTTACTTCCCCTTCATATGTCCTCATTAAAGAATATGCCGGTTACTTGGGTAACTTTGTGCATATCGACTGTTGGCGCACCCCTGCTATTTCCCCCGAAGAACTGCACTTGGATACCTATCTCAAACCTGAAAATGTACTGGTTATTGAGTGGCCAGCTCCCCTTTTGGACTACCTGCGCAGCCGTGAGGATATTCGCCTCATCATGCTCGAGCTTAATGACACTGGCGGATTACGCGAAATTAACCTGTTATGAAGTTGCTTGCCATCGATACAAGCTGCGACGAAACTTCGGTCGCCGTGACCGAGGAAAACCACATCCTCTCGAATATTATCTCTTCCCAGGTCAAAGATCACCAAGAATTTGGCGGTGTAGTACCGTTTTTAGCCCAGCGATTGCATAGGGAGCGCATCGACGCGGTTATTGAATTGTCATTAATGGAAGCAAAGGTGGGATGGCCGGAAATTGAAGCAATTGCGGTAACCTACGGCCCAGGCTTGGCTCCTGCCCTTGAAGTAGGGCTTGAGAAGGCTCAGGAATTGGCCAAGTTGCACGGTAAGCCTCTCTACGCGGTAAACCATATGGCGGGTCACATTGCTTCGGTATTTACAGAGACTGTACCCGCTTATCCTTTATTGGCTTTGCTTTTGTCGGGCGGCCATAGCGAGTTGGTATTGGCTCGCAGTTTTAGTAGCTTTACCATTCTTGGTCAAACCTTAGACGATGCCCTTGGCGAAGCCTACGACAAAGTCGGTAAAATGCTTGGATTTGGGTACCCAGGTGGCAAACTGGTTGCCGACGCGGCGGCCGAAGGAAATGACCAAGCTTATGAACTGCCTGTGCCTATGCTGCGTAGTGGTGACTTGAACTTGAGCTATTCAGGTTTGAAAAACGCCGTGCGGTTATTGATTGCCGAGCAAGGCGAACTGGACCGTCAGAAAATTGTAGATATTGCCGCTAGCTTTGAACGGGTGGCCCAGGAATCGGTGCTACGCAAAGTGACTAAGGCTTTGGAACTATACCCCGATGTGCAACAGTTGGTGTTCGGTGGTGGTGTAGCAGCTAATAAGCGGCTCAGAACCTCGTTGAATGAATTGTGCGTTGAGCGTGGTGTAACGCTCCTTACTCCCGTTTCTATGGATTTATGCACCGATAACGCCGCCATGATTGGGTTAGCCGCTTGGCTGGGGATTAAGGCTGGTCAAAAGGCTGTTGAAAGCTACGCTGACCGGGTGCCTTACTTATCGCTTGAAGATACCTCTTTTGACTGATTAGTTCAGATTTGGTAGAGTATTGACCGTACCCGAGCTAGCTTTCAAATAAGAAAAAGGTAAATACATTTTTCTCCTCGCTCGGGCCCTTAGCTCAGCTGGTAGAGCACTTCCATGGCATGGAAGGGGTCAGGAGTTCGAATCTCCTAGGGTCCACCAAATTTGATTCGCTTCCGAATTGACCGCGCCCGCGCCAAAGGCGCGGGCTTGGGCTGGCATTTCCGCCAAGAAATTCCAAGGGGTTTTGAATTCCGCCAAAAGCATTCCCGCCACGATGCGGCGGTTCGAGCCGATGGAAACAAGAAAATCTCTCATCCGTGAGGGATTTTCTTGTTTATAGAGATTTACGGCTTGGTTAGCCTCAATAATCCAGTTTCGCATGAGTTCGAGCCAATGATTACCTTTCCGCTCAAAATCAGATAATTTCTCCTCAACTGTTTTCTTTTCCGCCATTAAAACATTCTTTTTCTCTTG
>JBBQFV010000044.1:0-5917 GCA_038322405.1 Patescibacteria group bacterium | reverse complement strand
CTTGGAAGGCAGAACCCCGAAAGAAAAACACCCTTTCCTTTTTCAAAAGAAATTTCACCCCCGCCAAATCAGAAATGCAAGGAGTGTTTTTTCTTTCGGGGTTGCCGAGGCTCTGCGAGGCAGTGGCGGAACGATTCATTCCATATCGGGATTATCAGCAAAATACATTCGAACTTTGTCCAGAACATACCGCCAAAGAAAAGAGACCGGTTTACCGGTCTCTTTTCTTTGTTGTCGATCAGTGGGATTCGAAATCGGGTTCGACTTCGCCACTACCTTGCTTTGCGAAGCAAAGAGCGAAGTTAGTGCAACGCTCCGGCGCCGCTTCACTATGTAATGAAAGGCGGCGGAAGTGAACGTCCTCCCTGCCTCTCCGCACATCTGGTACAGTTACTACATGCTCAAACTGCTCATCTTCGACTGGGACGACACCATAACCACAGGAGGTGGGCTGGATTTATACGCTCGCTGCTACGAAAAAGCACTCAATAGTGCAGGAGTGATGCCGCCGTATGACCAGGTCAAAGCGCTAGTTTTCGAGCTCTGGGGCCGCACTCACCACGAAGTTTTGTCATCTTTGCTCGCTACCTTCAACGCTGATCCTGCTCTCATTGACCAGGTAATGGATAACTACAATAAAAGCCTCGTAGAGGAAGAATTTCTTAGTCATATTACTGTCATTCCTTGGGTGAATGAAGCATTGGAAGAGCTGAGCCATACCTATATCCTATGCGTAGCCAGTTCGGGCAATCCACAGGTTATCAAAAATCATCTCATTCCCCGCCTCGCAATCCCTCCCGTTTTCGCCCAAATTATGACCACAAATGACCTGGACGGCCAAGGTAAAGGAAAACCATTTCCTGATTTAGTACTTAAAATTCTGGAAACTCAAAACATACCAAGAGAAGAGGCTCTGGTAATTGGCGACAGCAAGTCTGATCTTGCCATGGCTCAGGCAGCTGGCGTGTCCTTCATTGCCGTGCTGACCGGCCAATTGACGCAGGATAAGGCTAACAAACTAGGTATCGATACGGTATTGGCTAGTACCGCTGAGCTGCCTGCTTTTCTAGCAAAGTAGAAAGCTCCGCTAGCGCATGCTACACTCAAGCCGAACATTCGTTCCATGCGCTCCTTTTTTCGTCCCCTCCTCATCCTTCTGTGTATTCCGGCCACTCTCTTCCTGCTCATCTGGGGAAGCGGCGCTTTTATCGATGTCTCAACTAAAAATCAAACATTCACAAACCCAAGTGACATCCCTACCCAAACTACTGCCGTCATATTCGGCGCAGGCCTAAAAAGCCCCGGCCAAGTGAGTTCCATTCTGGCGGGACGGTTAGATGGGGCCCTTGCCCTCTACAAAGCCAAAAAAGTGACAAAATTATTACTTTCTGGTGACAATATCGATAAAACCTATGACGAAGTGATTGCCATGGAAAACTACGTCATTGCCAAAGGAGTGCCCAAAAGCGACATTATTGAAGACCGAAAAGGGGTAAGCACCTATGACACCTGTTACCGCTTGAACCATACCTTTTCCCTTACCAAAGCAGTGCTGGTAACCAACGAATACCACATGCCACGCGCCCTTTACACCTGCAAAAAGCTCGGCGTAGACGTTGTGGGCCTGGCTACTCCAAACTACGACGGCTATGAATATACCAATAACCAGCGTGAGTCGCTGGCCAAAGTCAAAATGTTCATCGACTTGTATATTGCCTCGCCAAAACCCATCTAGCTACACGGCAGTAACGCGGTATACTTCTTCCTCGCTGGTAACGCCCGCCTGAACCTTGGCCAGGCCGTCTTGAAGCATAGGAACCATACCTGCGCGGATGCCAATTTCTTGCAAAGTAGTCGCATCGGATCCCGCCTGCACTGCCCGCTCCAGCTCTGGGTTAGGAACGAGCGCCTCGGCAATCACCACCCGTCCCTTATAAATCGGCTTTTCCTTGGTGCTGCCCGGTTGGATTACTCGCACTAAGCGCTGAGCAATAATGAGGTTGATACTCCCTGAGAGTAGGAATGGTGCCACGCCAAGCTCTAAAAAACGGGTATGCGCGGTCATGGCGTCGTTGGTGTGCATGGTGGTGAGCACCAAGTGGCCGGTGAGTGAGGCATTCAAGGCAATGGTAGCCGTTTCCGGGTCCCGAATTTCTCCCACCATAATAATGTCCGGGTCTTGGCGCAAAATACCCTTAAGTCCTTCGGCAAAGGTAAATCCGGCCTCGGGATTGATCTGACTCTGCTGGATGCCCTCTATTTTGTACTCAATCGGGTCTTCAAGGGTGATGATCTTTTTCTCGGTACTGTTCACCTTTTGCAGCAAGGCATAGAGCGTAGTAGATTTTCCCGAACCGGTTGGACCAGTCACCACAATGAGGCCGTAGGGGCGGCGGATAGCCTTTTCGATCATCTCCATGTTGTGGGGCGTGAACCCAAGCAGCTCTAGGCTTTTGGCCTCAACGTCCCGGCGCAACAGACGCATGACTACTCCTTCGCCGTAACCAGTTGGCACCATGGAAACGCGGATATCGACAGGCATGCCCTTGTCTTGCAAGGAAAAGCGCCCGTCTTGGTTGGCGGTGTGTTCATCCAGCTTGAGGCTGGAAAGCATTTTGATGCGCGAAATGATCTGCTTGTGCTGGGCCATTGGCAGGCGCAGGGCTTCTTGCAGCACGCCATCGATACGGAAACGGGTTACCAGCTCCCGTTCCCCAGGCTCCAGGTGAATGTCCGAAGCCCCTTGGTTGTATGCGGTGGCCATTATGGCATCGATCTCTTCCGTGGTGCTTGCGCCCGTAATTTGGGTAGAGAGGTCCTGCAGGCTATGGATGCGGTTGACGTAGTTCTTCTCGGCATCTTGCTTAGCTGTTTCGGCAGCAGCGGCATCGCCCGCAAACTTTTCATTTAAGAGCTTTTTGTAGGACTCGAGCAAAAAGTGGAAACTGCTGCGCGAAACGACAGTAAGCTCAACTTCAAGGCCCAACGTGATGGCAAGGGTCTGGATGACCGCTGGTGACTCGTCCGACTCAGGTGCGACAATTGCTACCCGCATACGCTCTGCGGAGCGTACGTAGGGTGCGTAGAGCTGTTCTTGGGCAGTCTCGAGCGGGACAAGGCTTAAGACATCTAAGTTAAACGGGTATTCGTCGAGGGACGCGTAACTAAGCCCCAAGTTTGAAGCAAGGCCCATGGCTTCTGCTTCCTCGGTCTGACGGTTAATGTCCTTAAGGGTGGCATCGATAATTCCAGGCATAACAGTATGGTACTACCAACGGAGGTGAATATCGCCATCGAAGGCGGGGTCGGCAAAGATACCGGCGCGGAAACCAGGGTTAGGCACGGCGGTGTAAGCCCCTGTTGAGTCGGCCACAAACGAGGCGCGGTCAGCCAGGTTTCCGAAGCCGTACGGGTATGGGCGCGAAACGAGCGGGTCGAGGGAGTCGGTATCTTCAATGCGCCCGGTATACATTTGGGAAACCCGGAGCTGTTCAGGCTTGGTACCAGAGGCGGCAGACCAGCGGTCTGGGAAGAGTAATATGTCCTGCAAGAAATTATTGACCTTAAAGCGGGCGGCATTTTCCAAACCACGGCGGTAATTGGTTGGATTTTTGGCATCGAACTCCTCGGATTGGGGATCAGGAGAAACAATTTCATTAGGGTTTAGGCGCGCAACGCCATAGGTGCCTGAATATGGATAGTACCCGTCAGCGGTAGCGCGCACATCTACTTCCACCTTGTATACGCCAAACAAGTTGATGCCAATAAAGAGCGCAATCGTAATTGGGCTCACTGGCGCTCCAAGGGCTAGTTCAACCAGCATGGTGACGGCCAAGGCTCCTGTTCCCGGTACCAGGCCAAGGCTTTTTTCTGCGCTGCCAATTTCGCTGGCAAACACCACGTTGATGACAACTGAGACCAGTTCTGCCTCAGCGGCGGTCAAGTTGGCTTTAGCGACAGCCGCACTGTCGACTGTTTTTCCGTCGCCAAATATTTGATTCACAATTGTCGCTGCTTGGTCTTGAGCCTTTACGAGCGGCGTTTGGGCAAGGGCTAAGAAGGTTGATGCTTTAGCAACATCGGCTGCCGCTTGGTATATCTGAAGGGCGGAGCCCGCTTTGAAACCAAAGTTTTTATCGGCCCAACCGAGGAGTTGACCAATTCCCCAGTTCTTGAGCACGGTGCCAACTGGGCTATAGAGTTTGCCGCCTACATTAAACTGGCGAGAGGTATCGAACGCATTCCCTTTGAACCCAGTGCTGCCCCAAGCAAACAGGCCTTGAACGGTACCGGCAGGCAGCTGAATGCCGAGCAGCTTCTCTGATTCTTTGCCAAACCAGCCATCGAGCGCGCTTACTGCATCGAGACCAATCGGCCCCTTAAACCCGCTAGCCACGTACTGGGTAAGGCTGGCCACCATGTCATTGGTCAATGCCCCACCGAATATCGATGGGCCGAGGTTCAGTTTATTGGAAAGGTAAAGGCCTAGGTAGCGGAATTTTTCAGGCGATGACCCTGCCAACATAGCATGGGCAAAGCCACGCGGAATATGGGGGTCAATTTTGAAAGCAGCCAAGTCGTACAGGTTGTACTGCATGGAAGCTAGGGCCTTTTGCTTCAGCATGGCGGGCGCCCCCGCGGTAGCCTGGTCACTGATTTGTTTCAAAATTTCCGGATGGTCATTAGAGTCACTTGTTGCATCACCGCTGTTTAAGGCAAAGTTGGTGAGAATGTCGGCATCGCTCAAAGAACAGGCGGGATCGGGAGCGGTGGCGTCTTTGCAGTTATAGTAGCCTCGTACAAAGCTTACCTGGGCACCGGTGGCCACTGTCTTAAAGTCGCTGGCCGTCAGGGTAAACTGGCCAAACGCATTGCGGATGTCGTTATAGCTAATCTTAAACTGCTGGGTTTTGGGATCAGTGCCGACCAAGTCTTTATTAACCTGTTGGGCAAGGTCCATAGCCCCAACGAAGTAGGCACCATTAAGGCCACCCATAAATACGGTAAGTACATCTACTAGGCTTAGTTTAGTGCTGTCATTGCCTGGTTGGTTGAACCTGGCTTGCAACATGCTATTCAGGTCTTGGCGCAGCGTTATCATTGAGCGCTGGGCATTAAAGGTAAAGGTGCAGAGCTGGGTTTGGGACTTGACCAAGGACTTTTCGACATCCCCTTGTACCGAAGCGGGATCAACCGGGCAGAAGCCAGCCATGAGTGAACCATGTAAAGCCCTTAGCAACTCCTTGTTTTGGTCTGTGTCTGGGCCACCCAGTCCTGCCAATTTAAAGATGGCGTTGCCTGCCAGGCGAATCCCTTGGTCAATGGCAATTTCCCCGGCCCGTGAAGGTTGAATGGCAATGGCCCGTAACGTGCCAGGCTGAACCTTAAGGTCCTTTTCAATTTGCATTCCCCAGGTGCGGCCAAGGAAATGGTCATAGAGGAATGCTCGCTTGCCTTGGTCGTTTACATCAGTGCCCGTCAGAATGTTGCTGAGCGAAAGGTTTTTAATGGTGCACGCTGCCGCGGTATTACCGCTTGAATTGGTAATGAAATCGCCAATGGTCACACCGTCTGGGCAGGCGCCTGTTTTTGTAAGGATTTTGAAGGTAGCGGGTAAGGACGCAAAAGGCGTGCCGTCTAACAGCTTGGTAAGGGTGGCGTCGGCTAGTGTGTTGACCAGCTCCCGTTGACCAGACTTTTTAGCGATGTCGTCGGCTGACGCCTGGCCAGTTATGAACTGTTGGAAGGTGCCTTTGTCCAGGCCAAATTGACCGTCTAAGCCGGTTACCCGGGTTTTGACTGTTTTAACCTGGTTCGTATAAGAAGTGGCTGTCCCCAGGCTCACTGATCCTGCAAGGCTAATAGCTGAAGTCACCGCGAGTTGCGCACTGCCAGTAATAGGAAGGCCGCCAACGCC
>JBBQFV010000043.1:0-6250 GCA_038322405.1 Patescibacteria group bacterium | reverse complement strand
CACGAGTGCAACCTCAGGCACGAGTGCAACCTCCTCTACAGGAAACGGACAAGTTTTAAATTACGCCTTAGGGAGCCGACGATGGTAACTATGCACACCTCTTCTCGTCGGCGCGGCTTTACCGTTGTAGAGCTTATTGTGGCAGCTTCTATTATCGGCATCCTTTCGGCAATCGTGACCGCCAATTTAAGCGAGAGCAGGGCCCACGCCCGCGATGCCAACCGTACTGAATCGGTACGGCAATATTCCACGGCCCTTGAACAATGGAAAGCTACAAATGGCAATTACTTTGTCTATGTAAAAGGAGGCGCTTTGCCTACCTGCTCTGCAGGCAGTAATGGCTTTTTGCACTGCACCGGCGCAACGTCTGTTGGTTATTACGGAGGTGGCGAAGGCGGTATGACCCGTAAGCTTTTGAATGCTACCGACACAGCGCCTGCCAACTACACTACCAGCTCAATTGCTGATGCCCTTTTGACTGCTGGATACTTGGGGCAAGTTCGCCTCGACCCTCTCGACTCTGCCTTTAACACCAATACAACGGCTACCTCAAATCATTCCGACTACATCCTCACTCTTTGCCGGTCAACTTCTGCCCCCGCCGACAGCATTCAAAACGCTCAGGAATACGCCATTTATACTCAACTTGAGCGGCCCAGTACAACAAGCCAAGCGGTAGCCGATACCAGTTGTGGAGGCAAACAGACCCCTACCCAGGGCTGGAATACGCTTCTTGCCCGCTAAGGCCTCACCCTTTACCAGACAATCATCTAAATAATTAACCTGGTAAAGTATTATAAACCAGGAAGGCTATTGACGACCAGGTTAGGTAAGATAACAATTAAAGTAGTTAATTAGTAACTACTTTAACAGGAGACGCTTATGTTCAAAAAGCTTGCAATGCTTTTTGGTGCAGTGTTCGCCCTTGTTGGAATCCTTGGCTTCATTCCAGGAATTACAACATCTGATACTCACCTGCTGCTTGGTTTGTTCCACGTGGATACCATCCACAATATAATTCACTTGGTGACTGGTTTGGTTGGTCTCTACCTGGGTTCTTCCAGCGAGTCCGGTTCAAAGAGTTGGTTCCAGATTTTCGGTATCATTTATGCCCTCGTGACCATCCTTGGTTTCGTATACGGTGACAAGGATATCTTTGGTTTCATTGCTAGCAACAATGCTGACACTTGGCTTCACCTTGTTCTTACCGCTGCCCTGCTTGCAGTTGGCTTCGGTATGAGCGGTGGCGACAAGATGGCTGCGCCTACTGTCTAAGCATTCGTTTTGGTTGGTAAGCCTCGCTTTCAGGCGGGGCTTTTTAGTAATATGAAAAAGGCCCCGATTGGGGCCTTATGGAGTGGAAACTCTCGTTGCAGTAGTACAGCGCATGCGCTGTCCATTTACCAGTATTGCCTTTAGTGCCAACAGATCAAGTTAGTCGTACCGCAATGCTTCCACAGGGTTCATTTTGGATGCCCGGTAAGCCGGGTACATTCCAGCAAGAACGCCGACAACAGTAGTGGCCCCAATAACGGTAAGGGCAAGCCACGGCGGGACTTGGATGATGTTCGCAGAAGAACCAAGTCCGGAAAGGGCGCTGGCAGCAAAAATGTTAGCAATCTTACCGAGGCCAAAGCCGGCGAGCACCCCAAGCACCCCTCCCCAAAACCCGAGCATTGCCGCTTCAAAGGTAAAGAGCCGACGTACTGCCGCACGGGTTGCCCCACAGGCTCGCATAACCCCAATTTCCCGAGTCCGCTCCAAAGTTGCCATTACCATGGTATTGACCACGCCGATGGCCGCTACAAGCAGCGATATAGCCCCAATTACGCCTAGCACCAAGCTGATAATCTTAAACGAGTTAAGAATGGTGGCAATAGTGTCTTTGGCGGTAATAGCCCCTACTCCTAGTTTGCGGATATCCGTTGCCACATTTTCCACGTTGGCTGCATCGTCAATTTTCAATTGCAATGTGTCATACCCGTTTTGATCCACTTGATCAGTTTTAATAAGGGTAAGTGGTGGTTGGCTAGCTGGTTGCGGGGAATTTGGCTGATGGTTCTGTTGCTGCTGTTGCTGCAGGGCTTGCTGCTGCTTCTGGAAGGCTTCCATTACCGCAGGGTCTTGTCCCCACATTTGGAATGCCAAAAGCCCACGTCCCCAAGCTAAATTGATAAACGCGGTATCTTCGGATGGACCCGCTTCGGTAACGCCAATCACCTCGGCTTCAAGCGTAGTAACCGAATCCTGCTGTTGCTTTTGAAACGCCTGTTGGTCGTCCTGGCTTTGTGGGCCATTGGAAAAGTCTGGTGGTTTAGGAATTGTCGCTCCTTCCCCACTAAAGCCTTTTTGGGTAGTAAGCACTACAGTCTTTCCGATAATGCTTTTGGGGTCGGTAATGCCCATTTTGCCTATTGTCTTGCTACCGAGGATAATTTTGCCCTCCTTGTCAGTAGATATGAGGTTGCGGCCTGCGGCGAGCTTTTTATCGGTATCGGCACTTGGGGTGAACGACTGTACTTGATTGAAGTTATAGTCTTTGCCGTCAGTACTGTCTTTGAGGTGTATTTTGTTAAACACATACACGCTTAAGACTGGAGTGACTGAGGTGACGTGGGTCATTTTGCCTAGCTGGGCGGCAAAAGCATCGTCGAGCTGCTTGCCACTGTGCTCGCCGCTTCCACCACCGCCAAACAGGTCGCTGTTTGATGTGTCGGTGCTTGAAGTGACATTTACTTGAGTTAAGGCACCAGAGGCTTCAATTTGGCCAAGAATGGCATTTTTAGCCCCAAACACCAGGGAAAGCATGGCAACCACCGAGGTGGCCCCAATTATAATAGCGAAAATGGTAAGCGCGGTGCGCAGCTTTTGGCGCCAGATATTTTTAAGCGCAAAGCGAATGTAGTCGAAAAATTTCATGGTTAGTTAGCCCTCTCTGACATTTTTCCGTCATGAATGGTCAGGACGCGACCTGCTTGTTTGGCAATGTTAGGGTCGTGGGTAATGATAATGAGCGTAATGCCGTTCTTATTAAGGTTCTTAAGGAGTTCAATAATTTCTTCACCCCGCGCAGAGTCGAGGTTCCCGGTTGGCTCATCGGCAATAATTATGCTCGGCTCATTGGCCAGGGCGCGGGCAATGCTCACCCGTTGGCGTTGCCCACCGGAAAGCTGGTTTGGCAAATGTTTCAATCGGTCACCAAGCCCAACAGCTTTGAGACAATCAGTTGCCCGGGCTTTGCGCTCTTTGTTGCCCACTTTACCGAATACGAGCGGCATCATAACGTTTTCTACCGAGTTGTAACTGGCCTGTAAGTTGAAGGATTGGAAGACAAAGCCAATGTGTTTGTTGCGGTACATGGACAGTTTTTTGTCACTAACCTTAGAAAGGTCTTCACCGTCTACAGTTACGATGCCGCTATCGGGAGTATCGAGTCCGCCAATAATGTTGGCGAGAGTAGATTTTCCGGAACCTGAGGGGCCCGTAATTGCGACAAAGTCACCGGCGTTGATATGTAAAGAAACATTATCTAGAGCATTGAGCGTTTCGTCACCTATTTTATAGGTTTTGGTCACGCCTGAGAGCTCGATGAGCGCTTGGGCCATGGGGGCGTATGAATTAGTACTGCCTTAATGATAATACCGTTATCCTCGCGCTACCAGCCTCTTATTGTCCAAAGGGACATGAACCGGTAATCTGGAGCTATGATTACCTATTTCCAAGCCCTCATTATTGGCCTTCTGCAAGGAATATCCGAGCTATTCCCGGTCTCCAGCCTTGGCCACAGTGTAATACTGCCCCGTTTGCTTGGTTGGAACATTCACCAGCAAGACCCCTATTTCCTTACTTTTTTAGTGGCCACCCACTTGGCAACAGCTATTGTACTGGTTGGCTTCTTTTGGAAAGACTGGGTGCTCATTGTTAAAGGGATGGGCACTTCCTTCAAAGCACGAAATATTTCTCCAAAAAACATCTACGGGCGCATTGGTTGGCTCCTGGTAGTTGGCAGTATACCTGCCGGAATTCTTGGCCTGCTCTTCGAAGAACCCCTGCGGGCAATATTTGCTTCTGCCAAAACCGCAGCATTTTTCTTGATTATCAACGGATTATTGCTTTTTGCCTTTGAAAAGCTCCGCAAACGGGCACCTGAACCGAGCAACTCTGACGAAACTATTGCCAAGCTCAGCTGGGGCAAATCACTACTGGTAGGTGCTGCCCAAGCAATTGCCCTCATACCAGGTCTTTCCCGTTCCGGTGCCTCTATGGGCGGCGGCCTTATTGCGGGGTTATCGAACGAAGAAGCTGCCCGCTTTAGCTTTTTGCTTGCTACCCCAATCATTGCCGCTGCAGCCCTGTTAAAAGTGCCTGAACTGTTCCTTGCTGAAAACAGGTCCCTCGTGGGACCCGCTTTGCTGGGTGCGTTAGGTTCAGGGCTCACTGCCTATCTGGCCGTGCGTTTTTTGGTCAAGTATTTTGAAACCAACCGGCTCACTCCGTTCGCCATATATTGTACAGTGACCGGCGTAGTGCTTTCACTTGTTTTATTGGTTCGCTAATGGCTTAGGCCCACTTTGAAACCAGGCATAGACAAATGCGAGTATGGCAAGAATTCCCGCGCCAATAGCGTGCTTAGAGTGTACCTTGTTTAGTGTTGCACTATATCCGGGGAAATAGTGTGGGAGCATATCGGCAGTATGCGTGGCATATACATAGGTAACCAATACTAACAAAAGGCCGAGAATAATGGCCAGAGCGGAAACTGTGCGGTTTGACATAAGAAAAAGCTATATTGCAGTACCTAGCTATGGTAGAGGATTTAACGCAACCAGCCAACTACCGCACCAACCACGAAGAAAGAGACTACCCAGTTAAGGATTACCGCGATCTGGGCATCTTTTGGTGATTTGAGAAACCCGCCATCGGCAACGAGCGGAAAGGCAAAAAAGCCGATGCCTACAATAAGGCCAAGCACTACTCCCCGACCAATGGTGCTCATGTTGTTAATAGCAAAGTGATCGAATACATAGATAAAGCCCAGCGCTGACAGGTATACCAAAATACTGGTAAGCGTTAGGTGCATGGGGTCAATTTTTTCCCCTACGGTATTGAGCGGCCCCTTAAAGAGCTGGCCATATACGACAAACCCAACTGCGAAGGCAGCGACCAAAGCGATGAGCGCCAGAATATATGCGTTCATAGCGAAATGTTATTGCTAGATATGTTTATGGTGTATGGTTCTAGGTCTCGGGTCAAGGGAATTTGATTCAATACTTTAAAATGATCGGCTTTCACATATTTGTGAAAATGTAATTTTACAATACGGAATGAAATTTCTAAGTTACGCGCGGTCCTTTTTCTTTTTAGGTTTAGGAAGTGGCACTTGCTCTTCGGTGACGCGGACAAAGTCGCGCAACCATTCGCGGTCATCCCACTTTTCTTCTGGGACGAGAAGGTAATTTTTGGATCCTGGATAGGCGGGGGCTTCGTGCGTAGCATCGAGAAAGGCGTGGGAGCCTTCGACGATTTTCATGAACAGCTGGTTGTCGCACACAAAGGCAATTACTTTTTCGTTGCAGTAAATGGCGTACTCGCCAAACATGGCGCGGCTACGCAGCTCGCCCGCCCCTGCCATTTGTTCCAGCAGATATTCTACGTTTTTGAATTCGGTGGCCATAGTTTATTAATTGCTTGTAGGGTAGTTTTCTAAGAGTGTCACATACTTTGCAAGCGGACCCCGGCTTAATGTATTGAAAAGTTTTTTATCAGCAGTTACGAGTTTTGACTTTTTGCGAATGGCGAGCGCTACGTACATACTGTCATATACACTGCAGCCAGTTTGTACCGTAATTTCTAAAGCTGTTTTGCTTAAACTTGCACAAGAAGAGGCAGTGAGTACAAACGTATCGAGAGCTAACAAAATATTTCGGGCAATGCTTTCGGGTATTTCATTTTGGCGGACCCTTTTCCAAAGGATATTGGTAATCTCTACGTAGAAAAGATCAGGAACAAGTAAGGAATAGGTACCGGCTAATAATAGTTCTGCCTGTTCTTCGTACTCCTCTGGAACAAACCACTTAATACCGACCGAGGCATCAATAACGTAAGAAGGCATTAACGATTTCGATCTTCTCGGATTAACCCAACGCTGCTCGAAAGTTTTTGACCCTTAAACATGCTTCGCACTTTTTGAGATTCTGCCAACATGCTGCTATGGTTTTTTTCCTTAGTTGCGGCTTCTTTCAGGATAAAC
>JBBQFV010000042.1:0-6393 GCA_038322405.1 Patescibacteria group bacterium | reverse complement strand
CTTGGATACCTTCTTTGCGCGAGTCGCTCAAGGATCTCTCGCTCCCGCCTTGGCTTCGCCAAGTATTTCCCCCAGTTGTCTCCCATATGCTCCAGCTACTTGTTCAGGCTAGGAGTCTCATATGAGGGTGATCTTTTACATGAGTAATCGGCTCTGAAAAGGGATAAACACCATGCGTGCACCAGAGGCGCATCCATCGTATACTAAGGATATGCATACAAACCGTACCCCTCTCATTGCTGGCAACTGGAAAATGAATACCCTGCTTGCCGATGCTACCTTGCTCGCTACAGGTGTTCGCGATGGCGCCGAACATATTGAGCGCATTGAAATTGTCCTGTGTCCCCCGGCCATTTGGCTAACCGAAGTGGCGAACATTGTTCCCAAAGGGAAAATGCCCCACTTGGCCCTGGGCGCCCAAAACATGTACTGCGCCGAAAGTGGTGCCTTTACCGGCGAAATTTCAGCCCTCATGGTGCGTGAAATGGCCGACTATGTCATTCTTGGCCACTCGGAACGCGTTCATGTGTTCCATGAACGACCGACCTTAATTGGCGAAAAAGTACAGGCTGCCTTAGCGGCTGGGCTTATCCCAATTCTCTGTGTAGGCGAAGACGAGCAATCGGCAACCTCCAAAACCGAAGTGGCAACCATGCTGCAAAAAATCATCGAAGACCTGAGTGACGAAGACAAAGCCAAGCTGGTTGTGGCCTACGAGCCGGTGTGGGCAATTGGCACGGGCAAAGCGGCAACTCCAGAATATGCCGAAGAGGTAATGACGGAGCTGCGTAAGCACTTACCAGAAGCTGCCCGTGTCCTGTATGGCGGCTCGGCCAACGACGAGAATGCCAAAAGCCTGCTCGAACTTCCTTCCTGTGATGGTTTGTTAATTGGCGGTGCCAGCCTTAAACTCAAAGTATTCCTCACCATGTGCCAGGTAGCCGATGACTTGGCCCACCAGCATGGTCACAAGTCTAAACACACTACCCACCATGAATGATTTAAGAACCGCCGAAATAAAGGGGAAGCGCGTCCTCTACCGTCCTGATTACAACGTGCCGGTTAAATCTGGTGTCATTCAAGATGACTTCCGTATTCAAGCCACCTTTCCCACCATTGACTACTTGATAGAGCACGGTGCCAAAATCATCATTGCGTCACACTTAGGACGTCCAGAAGGACAGGAAATGGAGGAATTCAGCCTACGACCGGTAGCTGAACGCTTGGCCGACCAGTACCCTGACCACATGGTGCAGCTTGCCCACCAAATTGATCATGAAGATGTCACAAAGGCCATCGATGGCATGAAGGAAGGGGATATTCTCATTCTGCCTAATGTGCGGTTCTTCCCGCAGGAAGAGGCGAATGACGAGAATTTTGGCCACCAGCTGGCCAGCCTCGCCGACATGTACGTGAACGACGCCTTTGCCTGCGATCATCGCGCCCATGCTTCAATTGTCGGTCCTGAAAAGTACCTCCCAAGTTACCCTGGATTCTTGCTCGAAAAGGAATTGGACAACCTCGGTAAGCTTGTCAAAGACCCTACTCATCCGTTTGTGGTGGTAATGGGTGGTGCCAAGGTATCCGACAAAATTGAAGTAATGGAAACGCTCGGTAAAATGGCCGACCACATTCTGATTGGCGGCGCCATGGCCAACACTTTCCTGCTAGCCCGGGGCGAAGACATTAGCGAGTCGAAGGCTGAAAAAGACAAAGTAGATGTTGCCAAAAACCTTATGGAAAAGTTTGGCGACAAGTTGGTGCTCGCCAAAGACTATGTCAAAAAAGAGACAGGCGACAAGTTTAGCTACCTGGACATTGGCGAGGGAGCCGTGGCCGAATTCAAAGAAATCTTGAAAGATGCTAAAACCATCTTTTGGAACGGCAGCCTTGGCTACACCGAAGATGAAGTCTATGCCAAAGCTAGTACCGCAATTGCCGAGTTTATTGGCGGCCTCAAAGACGTGACTTCTATTGTAGCGGGCGGCGACACAGTGGAATTGATTACCCGCCTCAAGATGCACGACAAATTTACCTTTGTCTCGACAGGTGGTGGCGCTGCGCTTGAACTGCTTGCCGGGGCAGAGCTTCCAGGGGTAAAGGCGCTTGAGGAATCAAAAAAAGCGGAATAAAAAAGAACCCCTCCGCGGTTGCGGAGAGGTTAAGAGGTCCTCAGAGGTTATTTTTCGGGTGTGAGGCTGGAATCAACCAGCACGGCTTTGCCGGAAAAACATACCGAGGCTCCAATGCGGTCACCATCAATGGTGATGGCGCCAATCAGACATGGCAAGCCTTTTTTCATGGCAGGCACGGGGCTGGGCGGTGCCCAGACGTGTGCTGTTAGCTCACAGCCCATGAAGGCAGGATTGCCCCAGAGAATTTTGTCGACTTGAGTGAGAAGGGGAACCAGACTGAAACCTTCTGGCGGTGCCGGAGCCAGAGTTAGCAACATGATAGCTGCCAACTCAGTAATTGCTTCGGCCTGATCGAAGCCCGAAACCTTAGGAGCAGATCTATGGTGATCGCGAACGATTGATCGCGGGAACTTCAGGATTGCTCTCGCATACATACTTGAACTGCTCACTTCCGGATTTGTCAGGAAGCGCTTCATGCGCCCATATTGACCTTTGAGAATGCCTTGGAAGACACCTCGCGTTGTGAGGTGAGCGTCGAGAGTAGCAACTTCAAGTCTCGGCAAGTTAACTGCCGGGATGAGAGGAAACACCTCCCTGAGAATTTTGGTGAAGGCCCGGGGGACTTCCCGGGGTAGTAGTACGGTTTGCGATTTAGTAATGCGAACCGGACTTGTTGGATAAGCAAGGGGGATTGATGCTATTTTTTCAAGGACCTCCAAGTAAGAATAGGTACGTATTCGACTTTTCGAATGTGTACTAGTGTATAGCATATATGAACGCGTTTGCCAAGGTCTATAGCCTGGTCATTTCTTTGGAATGCTGCTAGGCTAAACGGGCACTGAATCCCAAAACTCCTACATCTCATGATTACCTCCCGCAAAGATCTCCCAAAAAGCCGCGTCAAACTCACCATCACTGCTTCAGCAGCCCAATTCCATCATGCTTTTCAGCACGAGCTTGAGACCGTAGCGAAAGACACTAAAATCGAAGGTTTTCGTCCCGGCAAAGCGCCTGCGCCTAAGGTACTTGCCCAAGTTGGCCGCCAACGCATCGAAGCCTCCGCGCTCGACCACGCCCTTTCCGACGCCTACTACGACGCAATGCAAGAGGCAAAGCTGGTGCCGGTATCGAATCCTAAAGTCGATATCACCGAGTTCACCGCCCCAGCCGACGACGCCAAAGACGACGCAGTTGCCGTTACTTTTGAAGTTGAGGTTGATATTGTGCCTGAAGTCACCGTGAAGGGATACGAAAAAATTCGCGTCAAAACCCCCAATCTTGAAGAAGTCAAAGAAGCAGACATGGAAGAAGTGCTTGCCGAGTTGCGCCGCCAGCGCGCTCGCCTCGAGCCAGCCGCGGCCGACGTCAAAGTAGTCAACGACATGTGGGCCGAAATTACCTTCGATGGCTCAGTCGGCGGCGTGAAGCGCGAGGACATGCACAGTGACGCGCATCCGGTCATTGTAGGCAAAGGACAGCTCATTCCTGGCTTTGAAGATGCCATGCAGGGCATGAAGGCAGGGGAGAAAAAGACCTTCAAAATTACTTTTCCTAAGGACTACCACGCCACTGAACTAGCTGGCAAAGAAGCCGAGTTCACTGTTGGCATAAACGAGCTCAAGGAAATGGTAATGCCAGAGCTGAATGACGAGTTTGCCGTTTCCTATGGTCAAAAAGACTTTGCTGGTCTAAAAGAAATGGTCAAAGGAAACTTGGAGCAAGAGCGCAAGGACAAGCAGAATGCTGACCTTGAAGAAGCAATCCTTACCGAGCTCTTGAAAATTGTGAAAGTGGAAGTGCCCGAGTCACTCGTAGAGCAAGAAACTGAGCGGGTGATTACCGAGAACAAAGAACGCTTCCAGCGCATGCAAGTTAGTTGGGAACAATACCTGGCCGAGGTTAAAAAGACTGAGGATGAGGTAAAGGCCGACATTCGCCCGCAAGCTGAGAAGAACGTAAAAATTGGGCTTTCGCTTGGCAAAATTATTAGCGAAGAGGGGATTGATGCCTCAAGTGCCAAAGCCATGCGCGAGGCCATGGACAAGCTGATCGAAATTGCGACCAAGTAAACGATCTGGAATGTAAAGACTACTTTACATTTAGCAAACGGAGCGCTACACTTGGACAGTTAACTAGGTAAAAGCTTCCATGTCCTACCTTATTCCAACTGTCCTCGAAAAAACCCAATACGGCGAGCGCTCTTACGACATTTACTCTCGTTTGCTAAAAGACCGGATCATTTTTCTAGGCGGCGCTATCGATAATGACGTGGCCAACCTCATCAACGCCCAGTTGTTATTCCTAGAAGCGGAAGACCCGAAAAAGGACATCCAGCTTTACATCAACAGCCCGGGTGGTGGCGTGTATGCCGGGTTGTCCATTCTGGATACCATGAACCACATCAAACCTGATGTGGCTACCATTTGTGTGGGCATGGCCGCCAGCATGGGCGCGGTACTCCTGGCCGCTGGGGAAAAAGGCAAGCGCCGCGCGCTTCCTAACTCGCGCATCATGATTCACCAGGTGCTTGGTGGTGCAGAAGGCCAGGCCTCGGATATTAAAATTCAAGCTGAAGAAATTTTGGGCCTGAAAACCATTTTAAATGAAATTCTAGCCGAGCGTACCGGTCAAAAAATCGAAAAAATTGACCGCGATACCGATCGTGACAATTATATGACCGCCAAAGTGGCCAAAGAGTATGGATTAATTGACGAAGTGCTTGTCAAAACTAAGTAAGGTGATGGAATGCTTACTCGTGTGCGTATCCGCGAAGCGTTAGCATCACGAGTAAGTGCTTGGCACCCTGCTAAACGCTGACGATACGCAAAAAGGAGTTAGCTACACTCCTCGTCACTAGCGTCTAAGCAGATTTTAAACGGCTCCGTCTATACCAGGATTGGAGCTTGTTTTTATACATCGTCCACAAATAAGCCAGGCGGGCTTCATCTTCAGGCGTAAAGAAGGCAATGAGGCAGGCCAGCATAATTTCACTAAAGAGTGACGCATTCATGACGAGGCCAATGCCAATGTGCATCGAAATGACCAAAAAGAGTGCAAAGCGGTGGGACGTTTTGTTATACACCAAAAAGGCGAAGGAAAGTTCGGTCAACCAGGAGCCGTAGGTCATGAGATTTATGACAATCGGGTACTGGGTAAGCCAGTAAAAGTTAAATGCACCGAAGCGGGTAGAAAGCGAATCGATGATTTCAGTGCCATTCCACCAGGTATTGGAACGCACTTTTTGAGCGCCGGCAAAAAAGTAGACCAAACAGAGGCTGAGTTGAATCATGCGGATAGACCAAGCGGGTACCGTACGGGAGCGCTCCTCACTCCCGCCATGGCGCCAACTTTTATAGGAGTCGGCCGGGTGGAGCATGTTAAAGAAGAGAGCAGAATGCAACATATCGATCCCACCGTAAAATACAAGCGGGAAGCGACTGGCAAAGCTGATAAACATGAAATACATGAGAATGCTGCTGAACCTGCCCCCCTTGCCAAAAATGACCGCTAGGCTGCTCAGCATGAGCAAGCCAAAGCAGATATATACAAACCAAGGAGCATCGTAAAAAAACAAAATGCTGAGTTTGGAGTAAACGGTCGTTTGCTGTACATACGCTGCGGGGGTATATCCCGCACTAGTAAACCAGGCGTATACGTTAGGTAGCCAAATAAGTGAAGTAAGGAATACCATAAGTCCCACGGCCATGCGGTACAGCTTTATGACACGCAAGGATACTTGCGGGAAAAACCAATCTGCAAAAGGATGGGAGGTAATGGCCAGGTTCATTTTGAGGTGGTTAGGCACTGGTGCATCTCAAGGGTTGTGAAGGTAGGATCGGCTTCAGCAACCGCTTTATTGAGGGGGAAACGGTAATACTGTTGTTGGAAGGACACACTGACCAAAGGATTGCCTACTTTGGTGTTGTACTGCTTGCAGCTAAAAGCTAAGTAGCCGGTGCGGTAGCGGCCTTGGAAGTCGTTATTGTCATCAAACTGTAAGTCTTGCAGTATTTCATTCCAAGCACTCAGGGTGTAACCAGGAGTGTAGGAAATATTTTGTACATGTTCTGCCAGGCCATGGCTGTAGATGAGCTCGAGGCGAACTATGCTGGTACCGGTATTGGTCGCGGCAAACATGCCCCAACCCCGTTGGTAAAGCCCAACGGTATCGAAGGCGGTGCGCAGGGGCATCATTGTTTCGCGTAACACCGAATCGGGCAAGTTTCCAAATGCCTGGATCACTATAAAACCGAGGCTT
>JBBQFV010000041.1:0-6543 GCA_038322405.1 Patescibacteria group bacterium | reverse complement strand
CAACCCAGAACTTGCCGAATGGCTCGCGTTCTACAACGGAAGCCGAATCCACCGATCTTTAGGAACCTATGGACAGCGGCTCACGCCGCTGCAATACTTGGCTCTAGCTGCCGAGTCTCATTAAGGGTGAGCCCGTACAACTGATTGACATTTTAATGTAACTTTGCTATTGTTCCTTCGTCTCACAGAGATATCGGGAAGGCCTGAAAGGAAGGTTGAACATTTCAAAACTTTATGGAACGGAACCCCGCAGTGCGAGCAGTCATTGCAGGATCAGGACTCACTGCTCAAGAAATTGATGACTTCGGTCTATTGGTCCTTGAGCGCTACAAAAAATTGGGCCAGCGCCTGCCGGAAAACCACGCATGGAAGGAAGGGAAGCTCATCCACGCCTTAAAGGGTAAGGAAGAGGCTACGACGCTTGGTCCTGAGCTTGGCATGAATGATCTTGAGACTAGTGCGCTCGGACTACTCCTTTTCTCGCATGACATCGGTCGCTTAGTGGAAGGGCTACGTAAAGAAGCTGGTGAGCCTAAGCCGTGGGAACACGGCACAGACAGCGTCAAGGAACTTCAAGCGCTCAACATGCCGGGTAGTTCAGAGTTCAGCCAGGCTATGTATATGGCTATTGAGCACCATGCTGACATGAAAACCCCCGACTTGGCTGCCTGTGACAACAATGAAGCGGGCTACGCTCTTTCGACAATTCTTCGGGACCTCGACAAGATTGCCGGCTTCGAAAAGGCTGACAAGTATGTCAACGATCCCGGCGAAAAGCGTCGGCAAATCGAGGTCAACTGGAAGAAGGCGCGGGAGACCGATCCGACTGTCGGAGAGGAACACCAGGGTATCGTCCCTGAGTCACTCCTTGATATCTTCGAAAGCCGACAGCCTCTCAAGCGCGATGATTGCTTGAGTTACGAGGCGTTCATGCTGCAGCTCATGGCTTGGTTCTTCGACGTCACCAACGCGGAGATTTATCCGCACATCTTGGCAACTGGTGGTCCTCGAGTGCTCATGACCTACTTTGAGCAGCAATTCGGACAAACTCATCCAGATCAGCTTGCTCGTATCAGGGCAGTTGTCACCGACTTCGGCGTCGACTAACTACGTCGACTGGTTATTAAGGCCACTCCAATTGGGGTGGCCTTCTTTTTTGCCTATAGGAGTCCTATGGAAGAACTGTCATTTTTCGAGCAAGCATACAGGGCAATGGCCACGGTTCCTTTTGGCGAAGTAGCGAGCTACTCCCAAATTGCTCGCTCGCTCGGCATGCCCCGTGGCGCCCGCATTGTAGGCTGGGCGCTTGGTGCTCTGCCAGAAGGCTCTAACGTGCCCTGGTGGCGAATAGTAAATGCCAAGCGGCAGCTTACCATCGTTAATAAAAGATTTGGTCCTGAGGACCAAAAGATAATGCTCGAGCAGGAGGGTAGGACTCTTAGCCTGCAAGATTCCGTGTATGTGGTAGGTGGTGAAGACTGGTGGAATGCCCCGGTTGTCCCACCCCGCCAGCTCGGGTTGGTGCTTCAACGACCAGGTGACGAGGAATAGCGGTTTCGATATGCACCCGGCGGGCCGGTAAGGCGGCGGGAGCAGCTATTGAGCGGGTTTTGCGGATAGACCGAGCAGTGAGGCGGCTCTCGGCGGCCATTTCTAAATCGGTAAGGATGTTTCCTATATATACATATGGCTCGTGTGGAGTATCGTAGCAGGAGAAAAATTTGTGCACGTCGCCATCTGCCCAAAACTTGGTGCACATGTAGTAAAAGTGGTCGGAGGTCTGTAATTTGCGCCACTGGTGGATGAGGCTTTGGTCTTTGGTGGCTTTGACCAAGTCGCCTACCTTATATACCCATTCAATTGCCCCGTCTTGCATGGGGTTGCCCACCCAGGCAGACAAGTCACGCTCCATGTCGGCCCAAGAAATGGCATCGGGGATGTCCATTTTGGCCTGGGGCCAGTACTTGGTGGCCACCTCGGAGGGAGTAGCAAACTCAAAGTCGCGGTGAGCCAGGAGTTGGCCCGGAAGCTGGCGCATGAAATCGAAAATACCGGTTTCTTCCCACTGGTGCTCGCCAAAGGTCTCGTAGTCCATGAATAAATTGACCGTATCGCCATTGCCGGCAATGGCATGGACCCAGGTGGTGAATTTGTCCGTGGTAAGCGGCCAAGAGGCCCAGGAACGGTCGGAAAAGCGGAAAGCAATGTCGTCGGACAGCTTGTAGTTTTTTAGCAGCAGCTTCATGCCGCGCCCGTTATGCGGCTCGTACAGGAAGTTTGGCGTGCGCGCTTCCAAAATACGGTCAGCACCCTCGGTGAGCATTACCCTGAAGCCCATGTCCTCAACCAAGTCGGCAATGCCGTTGGAGTAAATGAGCTCAGTGTTGCGAAAGGCGGTAGGGGTGACGCCAAAATGCTTTTCGATAGCCAGCACGTGCTGGTTTACTTGGGCCCGGAATTCATCGGCGTTAAAAAGGGCGGCCAGCGAGTGGTAGTAGGTTTCGGCGAGGAATTCTACCTGGCCGGTAGCGGCCAAGCGTTTGAACGACTCGAGTACTTCGGGGGTGTACTCGGCAAACTGCTCAAGGGCAACGCCTGAAATGCTAAATGCAACCTTGAACTTGCCAGGGTACTTTTTGATTTGCTCGAGCAGCAACTGGTTCATAGGCAGGTAGCACTTGGCAGCTACCTTGCGGGCAATTTCACCGTTTAATTCATCATTAAAATACGAAGTTTCACTGCCAATGTCGAGTACCCGGTAAGGACGGAGGCGGTAGGGTTGATGGACCTGAAAATAGAAACAAATGCTCGTCATAGCGAAGCAGGGCGGAGCTTGTTTATAACGTCTTGGTACACCAGTTCTAGGGCCCGGCCTGAATCTTGCCAACTGAGGTGAAGCAAATCCTTACGGCCTCCATTGCGCATGAGCTTGCGCTTGGCTGGATTACTGAGTACTTGGTGCACTTCTTGCGCCATCTGTTCAATGTTCCAGAAGTCTACCTTAATCATGTTTTCGGATACCTCAGAAACCCCGGACTGCTTGGAAACAATGACCGGGGTGCCGTTTTGAATTGCCTCAAGCGCCACAATGCCGAACGGCTCGGAGGTGCTTGGCATGACAAACAGGTCGGCCAGCTGGTAAGCCCGGTCAACATCTACTCCGCGCAGGAAGGAGGAAAACAGCATTTTTCCGGTAAGGCCGGCTCGGGCGGCATCTTCTATGCATTTTTGCTCCATATCACCACTGCCCACCATGATGAAGCGCACATTTGGGTCTTTGTCGGTCACGGCCTTGGCCAATTTCACAAAGTAATCAGGCCCTTTTTGCATGGTGATGCGGCCCATGAATAGTACAATCTTGTACTTTTCTTTGAGCTTGGCGAGGTCAAACTTCACAGGCTCCTTGTGGCTTGGGATGCCGTTGTATACCACCGAAATTTTTTCCCGGGGCACCCCGTAGTGCCGGTGAATGACTTCTTTGGTGTATTGGCTGACCGCTACAACCCGATCTGCGGCAGCAAGGCCCTTTTTCTCAATCTCAATAATGCGGGGGTCACCATTCACTCCGCAACGGTCAATTTCGGTGGCGTGGACATGGGCAATGATTGGCACGTAGCGCTTATACTTTTTGCGCGCTACTTCTTGGGCAGCCATGCCGGCGTAGTAGGTCATCCAGTCATGGGTGTGGATGACTTCGTAGTCATCATTCTCCCTGGCAATGTGCTTAGCTTTGGTGGCGTACCAAGTGGCTTGGATGTGAGGGGAAGGCTGTTCACTTCCTTCTTCGACGCGCTGAACCCAGAGCCGTTTTTTTTCATCTCTGCTCATACGGTTGCCATAGCCCAGGGTGGAAGCAAGTACTGCCTCGTCAATGGTCTGGTCGTTTATAAGCGCGCGTAGGTCATCGATACTGCCGTAATCTGTTGCGTCTAGCACTTCCATGTGGGTGTAGGGAAGTTCACCATGTAACTTTGGGACAACAAACCGAATAGACACACCCAGTGGGGCGAGTCCTTCTGTGAGTCCGAGGCTTGCTGTGCCGAGGCCGCCGGAGTTGTATGGTGGCAACTCCCAACCCAGCATGAGTACCTTGATGCCGCTCCTTTCATGCTTACGTTACACCTGTCCGTAAGATACCGCGCCGCTAGTGTTTTTTGCTACTGATTAAGTGTAATCCAGGGCATTCTGATTTGCAACAGGTTACAGGATCCTAAAAATGATTAATTTTCATATAGCCTTACTAGAGCCACATTTAAATGTGTTTAATATAATCAACAAATAAGAGACTTGTTTTTTGGCTGGACGAACCACAATGCTCTGGTAGTATGAAAGCAAGCTTCCCGCTCTCAAAGCAGCAATCGACCACTTATGCGCACTATTCGAACACTCTTTCTCAGCCTTACTACGCTCGTATTAATCGGCGTAGGGTATGTCCATGCAGCGGCTCCCCAGTTTGATAACGGCAACACTATTGACCTGAACAATATTTACTCTAATGCCCAGCCGCTTACCAATTTGTTTGAGGACACCGGGGTGTACGGCAAATTGGCTGCCTCGTCGACAGCAGACGTGTTCAAGGTTGTGCCCGATAAAGATGGGGACCAGACCTTAAGCCTGGCGGGCAAAGCATCTTCGAGTACCGCCCAGCCATTCCTGGTACTGGTAGACCAGACGACCGGGACATCGGCAAAAGAACTTGGCATCCCTGTTCCCGATGCCAGTTACCACACTTCGCTTATTAGCGCTGTCGACGGCACGCCTACTTACGCCGAGCCTGCTACCTTTGACAGCTACAACCTGTACGCCCAACAGCGGGTTTCCTTTACCAAGGGTAAGACCTACTACCTCATTGTCTTCGACCCTACCCATCAGCTAAGCCGCTACATTGTGCGCTTTGGCGACGGCAAGGTTTGGCATGCCAGCGATGTGTTCAGGCATATTGGGGCTTGGATGCGGGTCAAAGCCGACAACTACGGTGGAAGCAGCCCATTCAAGTTCACCCCTTCCACCTTCGGCGCGCTGTTGTACTACCTTGCTTTTGCAGTGCTGCTCGGCATTTGGTTAGTGGAAACCATCTTTGCTTTCATTGCTAACCGCTCGAAAATGGCTGGGTTCATTCTTATCAAGTTGCAAAAATTCAGCCGGATCATAACCTGGGTTTCCCTCTGGTTTGTGGCACTTGGCGGGTACATTTACTTCGATGCCATTGGCTGGCCGGGCATTCCGTTCGTACTTGCCCTCATCTTCATTCCATTGCTGGCTGTGTTCCTGGTCCGTACCCTGGTATTCTCGCCTAAGCTCATGCGGCTTGAGGTGAGCAAACAAGAGGCGGTCATTCCTATGAATATCCAAAAGTGGATGTATGTCATGTTTGTGCTTTCCCTGGTTACGATTGGTGCATTCCTTACCTTAACCGTAATGTTATTTGCCTAAAGCGCGTAAAGTATGGCAACTACCAAGGCAATCAAACCTGACAAGCCTGTCCCTCTTGCTACGCCAACCCAGCCAGGGCCAATTCAGGAACCCAAAACCTTTTTTGGAGGCTTTGCCCTATTTTTGCGTCAGTACAACGTCATTCCCCTTGCCATCGCAGTGGTAATTGGTAACGCTTTGAATGATGTAGTACAGGCTTTCGTAAAGGGAATTGTTTCCCCTCTTATCGCCCTCATTTCCCCTACAACTGCCCTGCAGACGTACGAGGTAACGGTAAACAAATCGACATTTCAGATTGGCACCGTGGTCAACGCAGTAATTTCCTTTGTCGTGGTTGCCCTCATCGTGTATGTGTTTGTAAAGAAGATCTTGCACGACGAAAGTTTGTTACAGAAGAAATAACTGTTAACACGTTCTAAAAAGGTAACCTGTCGACAACGAGCAAGGGTTGATACTTTTTAGAACGCGCACAGTTATTTCGGCCAAAGGATGTTACCTTCTGCGTCCTTCACGATAATCGCATTGAAGGGGCAAATTTTTGCCGATTCCAGTACCAGCCGCCTCATTTCTTCAGGGGACACATTGTCGGGGTTTGCCAGGTTGGGAATCTCAACTCCTCCTTCAAGGTCGCGCAATACGTTGGTGTTATCGTCAGAATTTTGCCCATTCTTAGTAAGCAGCACGGCTTTTCCTTCATCGTCGAGTTCATAAAGATGATAGGCCAAACAAACCGCAGCGGTTTGGCACATTTCCCGGTCAACCATTACGGAGTGGGGCTCGGACATTAGGATCCAAATACTGCGGCGGCGGCTTCGGCGGCGCCAGCGGCTAGTTCTTTGCTCACCTGTCGCTTAGGAAGCGTGTCCTTCAAGTGACATTCAATTATCCATTTGTCATGGGTAATTTCTTCCAGCAAGGCTTCGACACGTATCCGATTTTTCTTCTCGGAAAGCTTCTCTACGTGGAATTTGTATTTAATGTGCAGGGTTATTACTCCGTCTTCTGCGGTGTGCAGTACTGCTTCGCGCAGCATTTGTGCGTGCGGCTGGCTCTCACGGGCTATGGCCTTGATGGCTTCTTTCCAGGCTTGGCGAATATCCTTGATGGCTG
>JBBQFV010000040.1:0-6680 GCA_038322405.1 Patescibacteria group bacterium | reverse complement strand
CAGCATATGGCCGGCGACGCACCTGTTCAGTTAGCGAGCCACCTTGGTCAAAGCCAACGTAGCCTGCTGGTGCGCCAATCAGGTTGCTAATGGTGTGGCGTTCCATGTACTCGGACATGTCTACTTTAATGAGTGCCTTAGGGTCGCCAAATATTTCCTTGGCTAGTACCCGAGCAGTCTCGGTTTTACCAGTTCCGGTTGGGCCAACTAACATGAACGAACCAATTGGCTTGCCTGCGGGTTGTAACCCAAGCTGGGAGCGCAACAAAGCCTGGCCAATAGTTTCCAGGGCTTTGTCTTGTCCTAAGATGTGCTTTTTAAGCACGCCAATAACCTGGCCAAAATCGACAGCCTGCAGGCTTTGCTCAATGTCTTGCACCGGAATGCCGGTGCGCTGAGCTACTACCTGGCTTACCTGATGAGCGGTAACCAGTAGCGGAGCGGCTGACTTTTTCTTGTTACGCTTCAGGTTTTGCACGGTAAGCAGGAGCTGGGTTTCCTTTTCCGAAAGGGCCCTGGCGTATTCGTACTCGTCGTCGCTCTGGGCACGCTCGACTGCCTCAATTTTTTGCTGGGAAACTAAGCTAATTTCGCGCTGTAAATTAGTGAGCTCGGTGTCTTCTATGTATGGTTCGGCGTGCAAGGTTGCTGCCTCATCCAGTACGTCAATTGCCTTGTCAGGCAAAAAGCGATCGTGAATATAGCGAGACGATAGGTCGATTGCCGCCTTCAAAGCCTCGTCGGTAAACTTCACCCGGTGGTGGCGCTCAAGCTCACGCTTCACACCTTTCAGCATGCGCGAAGCCTCTTTTTGGTCGGGCTCAGCCACCGTCACAACCTGGAAGCGACGGTCCAGGCCTTTGTCCTTCAAAATATGCTTGCGGTAGTCCTCGTAAGTAGTGGCGCCAATAAGGCTAATCTCGCCACGCGCCAGGGCGGGCTTAAGAATATTAGCCGCGTCAAAGCCGCCCTCTGCACTGCCGGTGCCGGAGAGGGTATGGATTTCATCGACAAATAAAATGGTGTCGCCGTCTTCAATCACTTCTTGAATAATGGCCTTAAGGCGTTCTTCAAACTGGCCACGGTACATGGTGCCAGCCACAACCAAGCTTAGGTCAAGGGTCAGAATGCGCTTGCCAATCAGGGCCTTTGGCACCTGACGGTCGTAAATACGCTGGGCGAGAGCATCGACAATTGCCGTTTTGCCAACGCCCGGTTCACCAAGAAGTAACGGGTTGTTCTTGCGCCGACGCAGCAAAATTTGGATAACTTGGGCAAGCTCTGCCTCCCGGCCAATAACCGGATCGAGGGCGTTTTCGGAAGCAAGCTCGGTAAGGTCTTGGGTATACTTTTCCAGGTCTGCGCGCTCGCCTGTTTGCTGGCGTGGGTCTTGCATGTGTTCCCCTTGGTTAGAAGGATTGTTGGAAAGCATGGCTACACTAAGCAGCCATTCCGAAAGGCGGCCAAGCAGTTGGCTTGGCTCGGTGCCGGCACGACGCAGGGTTTTGTTGCCAAGCAAGCGGTCGTCGCGGGCAATGACGTACAACAAATGTTCCACTTCTACATAGGAGAAGCGGAAACGGGCGGCCAGCTTGATTGCCTCTTCCAAAAGCTTGGGTACTTCTTGAGTTTCCTCGAGGTGCATGCCCTCACCAATTGGGTTTACCAAGTGAAAAAGCTGGTCATAACTAAGGCCGAATGCCTTGAGTAAGTCGGCGGCTGGGGTTCCTGCCTGGGCCAAGATGCCGAGGAGCACGGTATCGCTCTGCACTGGACGGGCCAGTTGCTCAGCAATGCGCTGCGACTCCTCGAGAACAGCCTGGCTGCGTCGGCTAAAGCGGCCGAAGATTGCTGCCATGGCTGGCTCCTTTCTTGATTACGCTTCTACAGTAGCTTGGGCTGCGACTGCTTCGTTCTCTGCGGTTGCAGCTTCGCCCTCAGTCACACTCTCATTGTCGATCGGGGTAGCAATGCTTCCATCGCCCATCTGTTCACCTTGCACGGCGCTCATAGGCTCAGCTTCGTGCATGTGCTCTACGGCAACGGCCAGCTCGTTCTCGGCATCGTCGCTTGCCGGGTGTTCAACTACGGCTGGTGCATCTTCAGGAATAACCACCGGTTCTTCGTCGCGAATAATGTCGATAGTAAAGCCGGTAAGCTTCGACGCAAGGCGGACGTTCTGCCCACCGCGGCCAATGGCCAGCGAGAGCTGGTCGGTATCAACCTCAACTGCGGCGTGCATAGTTTTGGTGTTCACCTTTAGGTCGCGAATTTTGGCAGGTGAAAGGGCCTCGCGAATGAACTCTTCGGGCTTTTCCTTCCACAAAATGATGTCGATTTTCTCTTCACCAATCTCGTTCAGCACGGCTTGGACACGGGTGCCACGCTGGCCGACACAGGAACCAATTGGATCGATAGCGTCGTTGGTGGAAAGCACGGCCATTTTGGTGCGGCTACCTGCTTCACGAGCAATTCCTTTAATCTCTACTGTTTCTGCCTGAATTTCTGGCACTTCCATAGAGAACAAACCGCGAATGAAACGGGAGTCGGAACGGCTCACGATGATTTGTGGGCCACGGCCGCTTTCGGCCACTTCTTTCACAAATACACGGATGCGCTGACCAGTTGAGTAGTACTCACCGCGAATTTGCTCGCGGGGCGGCATGACGGCGTTGATTTTGCCTAGCGATACAATGACCGTATCCATTTCAATCTGTTGGACCTGACCGGTAAGCAAGGCAAATTCCTTGTCCTTGAACTCATCGTACAGAATGTCCCGTTCGGCTTCGCGAATGCGCTGCACAATTACCTGTTTGGCAGTTTGGGCAGCAATGCGACCAAAGTCGTCGTGGTAAGGCAGATCGACAACATACTCGTCACCAACAATCAGCTTTTTGTCGATTTCCTGCGCTTCCTGAATGGTCATTTGGCGCTCCGGCTCCTCAACACCTTCCTCTTCTTCAGTGAGCTCGATAATATCGAACACCTGGTGCACGGTGAAGGAGATGCCTTCGCCGCCCGTGTCTTTAAGCTTTACGCGAATGTTTTGGCCAGGCGTGCCGTAGTCACGGCGATAGGCTGCAGCAATGGCGGCTTCCACCGTCTCAATCACACGCTCTTCGGGGATGCCCTTTTCAGCACTGATTTGCTGAATGGCAGCCATGAATGGGGAAAGTGCCATAGTGGTTGTTTTAGGTTTAAAAAAAGAAGTCGATTCTCATCGACCTCGTACAAGGGCACTATAGGAAAAAACCAGGGTTATGTCAATGTTCTCCCGGTTTGCTAAGATGAACCTATGTCTAAGTCAATTGTCATCGATGCTACCCATTTCGGCCTTCCTGAGCCAACAGGTGTAGAGCGCTATGTAGACATGATTTTGCCGCTCATCACCGAGCGTTTAGTAGCTGCCGAGGCCAACGTCATCTGGGTTGGTCACAATGCACCGGTCCATGTACCAAAAGGAGTCATCTGGCTCACATCTGAACACTCCACAGGTTGGGGTCAGTTTGTGGTGCGCGAATTAATGGGCTCGAGTACCCACGACCTCTTTTTCACCCCTTCCGGCATTGCTCCCCTTGGCCGCGACTTCAAGCGGGCAATGGTCATTCACGACCTGTCGTTCATTAAGTATCCAGCAGCCTACAGCGCCAGCCAAAAAATTCGCATGTCTATATGGATGCCACGCGCAGCCAAAGCCTGTAACATTATTATTACGCCAAGTGAGTTTGTGAAGCAGGACATTATGAAGGAATGGAATATTCCAGGCGAAAAGATTGTGGTCACCCAACTTGGCCCAGTTCCCCTTTCCAAAGAAGTCAAACCAGTAAAGGACGTAGATAAAACAAAGCCTTACCTGTTGTTTGTAGGCCGTGTGGAAGAGAAAAAAAACTTGCCGCCAGTACTACTTGCCTTTGGTGAGCTTGCCAAAACAATGCCTGACCTGCACTTTGTGATAGCAGGCAAACCAGGTGTGGGGAGTGAAAAGGTAGATCGCACCATTAAAGAGCTTCCCGCTAAAGTAGCTTCCCGGGTTATACGGGCAGGCTATGTATCGGATGAAGAGCAAAGTTGGCTCTACCAGCATGCTTGTGTTGTAGTAGTCCCAAGTCCGGCAGAAGGCTTTGGCTTCCCTGTGCTCGAAGGTTTTGAAGCTGGCGTTCCCGTAGTAACCGCGCACGAAGGCGCTGCACCGGAAATTGGTGGCAATGCAGTTCTAGTCGCTCAAGCTGATTCAGCCACTGCCTGGGGAAAGTCGCTAAAGCAGGCTATTGAAGATGAACCCCAGCGCAAGAAAATGATTGAAGCCGGAACAAAGCGGCTTAAAGACTTTGACTGGGAAAAGACTGCTGATCTTACTGCTGGTGTACTGATTAAATACTAGAAAGCCTCCGTAAAGGAGGCTTCAGAAAGGTCAAGTTGCCAGGTAGCAAATTATACTTGCTACCACAGCAACTAGGACATGACTAAGGATGTGTGAGCTAAAAAGTTGAAAGAAATCATTTGGTTTTTCTGCCGAATTTGGTGTCCGAAATTCATCTTTGTTTTGCATGTGAATGCCGAAATTTTGGAGAATTTGTGCAAGGCTGAAAAGAACCAAAAAGGCTGCAAGAATTTTTATCATTTCTCCCCCGTATTGCACTTACCTATACCAGATATCCGGTATCCGTCAACCTATTTTCCCGAGAACAGGACGTAAAGCGGGAAAATAACAACTGCTTTAAAAGCGCGTTTAAAGTGACCCATTTCGGTAAAGGAGCGGTAAAGCCATTCCAGGTGTAAGGTGCGCATGAACTGAGGCGCGCGTTTTTTACTTCCGTAAAAGTCGAGGCTGCCCCCCACGCCAATCATGACAGGGATATCCTCGCCACTCGTCTGGTCAATCCATAGCTCTTGGAGCGGGGCACCGAATCCGACCAGTACAATATCTGGCTTGGTTTGCTGTACTTCTTGAACCAATTCCTCCCTAATTGGCGTTCCCCCATCTTGAGCACCTACAATAACCAGTTTTGGATACCGTTGCAGAATGGCTGCTGCATTCTGCTCCGTAGAAGGCCCGCCAAGCAGGTAAAAGCACCGGGAGCCGTCGCTGTAGCGTTCAAATAAGTTCTGCACCAAGTCTGCTCCTTGGTACTGTTCGATAAGTTGCGTCAAATGCAGCCTTTTCAGGTACCAATACAGGCCGGTGCCATCGACTGTGCAGTGGGTCATGTGCGAAAGGGCCTCGCGGAATGCGTTGTTCTTACGAGCCTCGAGCATGAACTCAGGGTTAAGGGTGGCCACCCGCACTGTTTCCCCCTGCTCAATTGCACCTAACAATTCCGTACGTGTAGTAAGCCGGGCACTAACCTTAAGAAAGGTGGTTTGTTTAGGCATGGTGGTCTACCAATTCCTTAATACCGTTGGCGAACTTTTCAGTACTAAACTTAAGAGCTTGGGTACGAATGCGCTCTGGGGTACCGCTTACCCCTTTTTGTCTAAAAACGGCAAGCGTTTCGGCCAGGCAGCCGACAGTTTGATCGGCATACAAAAGCCCTGTCACACCATCGAGCACTGTTTCGGTGGCGCCACCTTTACCAAAGGCAATGACCGGTGTACCCATGGCCATAGCTTCAACTGGCGCAATGCCAAAGTCGTCCTCTGAGGCAAAAATGAAGGCGGAGGCGTTTGCCAATTCTTGTCGTTTAACTTCCTCACTCACGGCACCAAGAAAGGTAACATCGGCTTTACAGTCGGCGACAATTTTACGTAGCCAACTCTCGTCCCCTGTTCCAGCAATGTGTAGCGGTACATGGGCTTCGGCACAGGCTAAAATGATCTGGTCTATTTTTTTAGCACTGGTGAGCCGACTTACGGTAAATACTTGGATGCCTCTTTTAGTTTTTTCAATGAGGGCCGGGTCAAAATAAACAGTATCTACTGGCGGGTAGATTATTTTCGATTCCGTCCGGTAGTACTGGGCAATGCGGTTGGCTACGGTCTTGCTGTTGGCTACCCACTGATCAACTCGCTTGGCACTTATGGCATCCCACATGCGAAGCTTGCTAAAAGCCTGGTTGGCAATGAAGGGTTTAAGCCAGCCTTTGTTAAGGCCCTTTTCCTCTAAAAACTCGGCGTGCCAGTCCCATACGTAACGCATAGGGCTGTGGCAGTAGGAAATGTGATAGGTATCGGGACCGGTAATTACCCCGTGAGAGTAGGCGCCAGACGAGCTAATTACCACGTCATAACCTGTCAAATTGAATGATTCAATGGCTTCAGGCACATTCAACAAAAACAACGCATTCACCTTACGCTTCCAAGAATGCTGCAAGGGTGAGGTGTGAATAATTGCATCTGGAAAATGCTCAGCAATGAGCTTTGGGTCGGCCGTTGCCGTGTAAATGGGAGCTTTGGGATAAAGAATGTGAAGTTCCTTTAAAACCCGTTCCGCACCGCCGTAGACGTTCAGGAAGTCGTGAATCAGAGCTATCTTCATATTTAAAATTATACCCCACCATTCGAAATTGCGTTTTCGCAATAATGCGAAAGCCGAACATTACTCATGGTGGGTATAGATTTTATTTCGACCATAATACAGACCGCTTGAACGCATCCAAATGCTCCACTGCCATGGTTGCACCTTTAGCCACGCACATAGAAGGGTCTTCGGCCACCTGGCACGGTACTCCTGTTACTTTGGT
>JBBQFV010000039.1:0-6797 GCA_038322405.1 Patescibacteria group bacterium | reverse complement strand
AATGCCATAGCGGAACAACGACCGCAGGGCGATCCCGTGGTAGCTCTGAGTTTTGGTAGTGAGGGGCTCGTTGCGGTCATCTAAGAAGTTGTACAGACAGAGGCGGTATTTCCTTATTTGCTCGGCGGTAATACTTTCAAGGGGAACATCTTTCTTGAGCCATCCTGCAAAACGGGCAAAATAGTGACGGTACGCCACTACAGTCCGGGGTGAGCGGTTTTTCTCCACAGCAAGCGATTCCAGGTAGTCGTTAACGACGGTAGAGAGCAACATGCCCCCATGATACACTAATCATATGGATACCTTGCGCAGCCTCGATTACAATTTGATCAAAACGCTTGCCACCTATACCCATGACCATACCTGGTTGGCCATTTTTGTGTCATTTTGTGCTGAATTGCTCATTATTGTCCCATTTTTAGTTCTCTATGTACTCTGGAAAAAGCCTGAACCGGTAAGTAACAAACATGGCAACCAAAAGGCAGCCTTGCTTGCGCTCGTCAGCTTGGTACTTGCGCTTGCGGCCAAGTCGCTTGTCAATTTTTTGTATTTCCGCCCACGGCCTTTTGTCTCTCATCCTGACTTGCTCCACCTGCCGTTTAAGGTAGATCCAGCCAGTTTCCCCTCCGGCCATACCATAATTGCCTTTGTAATTGCCTTCAGCCTGTGGCACAGCGGCTTGCGGAAAGTGGCTACCTGGCTGCTTATTGTAGCTACCCTTGTTGGACTAGCGCGCATTGCGGCGGGCGTACACTATCCATCGGACGTGATTGGGGGTATCCTGATTGCACTTGCTTCATCCTGGTATATGCACCGCGAAGCCAGCAGTATCCGCAAATTCCTGCCTAACGAATAACATGCATCTAAGGCCCACCATAATTTGGGCATTGGTACTGATTGCAGGTTTTATTATTGGCTATTTCGTAACCCGCCTGTTCATTCATACATGACCGATCTGCTTTCCGGGTTAAATGCTCCTCAACAGGAGGCAGTAACGACAACCGAAGGGCCGGTTTTGATATTGGCTGGAGCGGGGAGCGGTAAGACAAAGGCACTTACCCACCGGTTCGCTTACCTGTTGCGCGAAAAGCACGTGAGCCCCATGAACATTCTGAGCGTCACCTTTACCAATAAGGCGGCGAGCGAAATGCAGAATCGCATTGCCCGTTTGCTTGGTTACCCTGAAGAAGGCTTCCGCTTGCCTTGGCTTGGCACCTTTCACTCCATGTGCGTGCGTATTTTGCGGCGGGAAATGGAAAAGTCATCGCTCGGTTACGGTAACCGTTTTATCATTTTCGATGACGGCGACATGCAGCAGGCCGTAAAACGGGCCATGAACGAGCTGAACATTGACCAGAAACAGTACAACCCGCGCGGCATACACTCCCAAATTTCGGGAGCCAAAAACGAGCTTGTTTCACCCGCCGAATACGGCCGGTTTGCGGCGGGGCCTTTCCAACAAATTGTGCACAACGTGTATACCCGTTACCAACAGCTCTTAAAAGACGCCAACGCCCTAGACTTTGACGACATTTTGCTCAAGGCTCTCGAGCTGTTCGAGAAACATCCAGAAGTTTTGGCCGATTATCAGGAGCGTTTCCAGTACGTAATGGTGGACGAGTACCAAGACACCAACAAGGCGCAGTACAAATTGGTGAAATTGCTAGCGGCCAAGCACAATAACCTTTTTGTCATTGGCGATGACTGGCAGTCAGTTTACTCCTGGCGGGGCGCCGATTTTCGCAATATTTTAGACTTCCATAAAGACTACCCTGAAGCAGTCATTATTAAACTCGAACAAAATTACCGTTCAACCCAAACTATTCTCGATGCTGCACAGGCGGTCATTACCAAGAATGAAACTCGCAGCGACAAAAAGCTCTGGACCGAAGGCCCTTCCGGTTCGCCTGTCATGGAAGTGGAGTGTTTGAACGAAAAAGACGAAGGGGAGTTCATTATTCGCGAGGTGCAAGGCCTCATTAAGAGTGGCGTATTTACTGGCCTCCATTCCTACAGCGATTTTGTCATTTTGTACCGCACCAACGCCCAGTCCCGCCTGCTTGAAGAGACGCTCATCCGCTACAGCATTCCCTATCGCATTGTGGGCGGCGTGCAGTTCTACGAGCGCAAAGAGGTAAAAGATATTTTGGCCTACGTACGCCTCATTGCCAACCCCCAAGATTGGGTGAGCTTGGAGCGGGTGATCAACGTGCCCGCTCGCGGGATTGGCCCTAAAGCAGCTCAAGCGCTGCGCGACCGCGGTTTGCAAGCCCCTTATGACGACTTGCCGCCTAAGGTAATGGGTTTCTTTGCCCTTATTGAAGACCTGCGCCGCAAAAGCGAAGGCCTAACTGTAGACCAAATTATTGAATTGGTGATTGGTCGCTCCGGTTACCGCGATTTTATTAAAGATGGCTCAATGGAAGGTGAAGCGCGTTGGGAAAACCTTCAAGAACTGGTGGGCGCCGCCCAAGGCCAGCCAGACTTAGATGAGTTTTTGGAAAACGTCGCCCTCGTCCAAGATGCCGAGCAAAACGCCGAGCGCCAAGGGCCGGAAGGAAGCCTTACTCTCATGACCATTCATGCCGCTAAAGGCTTGGAATATCCCGTCGTGTTTATTGCTGGCATGGAAGAGGGGATTTTCCCCCACAACCGCGCTCTGGCCGAGAAAAAAGAGATGGAAGAAGAGCGTCGCCTGGCTTACGTGGGCATGACTCGGGCCAAAGACCGCCTGTACCTCATGCACGCCTTTGAACGCCGCTTGTACGGATTATTACAGATGAACCCTCCCTCCCGGTTCATTAGTGAGATACCCGAAGAGTTGCTGCAGAAAATTTAATCGGAAAAATAATTGGCGTAAAAAATGAATAAACAACAATCTGAAAAATGATCGGATTTCGCATTTTTGCGAAAACGCAATTTTAAAGATTGTTGTTTATTCATTACTTTTTCCGTACAATTATTAGTACCAATGAAGGTATCAAAACCAGTTGCGTTTGTGCTGACAATCGCTGTTGTTGCAGTGCTCGGAACAGTCATTTTCCGGGGGACACCGCCAGCCACGACTTTTGCCGCGAACCTAGAAGTTACGCCTCCTGGCGTGCCTACCGATCGCGCTCCCGAACGCTACTCGGGTAGTTTCTTAGATACCACCGAAGCGGCCATGCTGCGCCGCCTGAATGTCACAATTTACCCCGAAGATAAGGTATACGCCTTTCCAGATCCGTCTCTTGGTGTAGGCAGTAGCTTGCTCGTCTATCGGGCTCAACAGGTTCAAATCAGCGATGCTCAAAAAGTGACCACTATCCGCACTTGGGCTAAAACAGTGGCTGATGTAGTGAATGACCAGAATCTGGACCTAGGCAATAGTGACCATATTACTCCAGCACTCGATACGGTATTACCAATCCAGGCCACTCCAGTTGCTATCACAATAACCCGGGTTGCCGAGTCACAACTGGTTCTCAGTACAAGCGTGCCCTACACTACCCAGTACAAGGACGATGCCACTCTTAATAAGGGTACAAATGTGACAGACCAGGCGGGTAAAAATGGCACACTCACTAAAACTTATCTGGTAAGGCGAGAAAATGGGGTAGAAGTATCCCGTATATTGCAAAAAAGTGAACAAACTACAGACCCGGTTGCTCAAGTAATAAGGAGCGGTACCAAGTTAGTCATTACGAGTCGCTGTGCCTATACCGATCAAGTAGCAAGTGCAGCTGCGGCAAATAATATCGATCCAAATGCCCTTTGTTACCGCATGATGGCCGAGAGCAATGGCCATGCCACGAGCAACAATAGCAACAGCTACGAAGGATTATTCCAGTATGATCCTGGCTTTTGGTCAAGCGTTTCCGCAAAGGCAGGATATGCGGGTGCCAGTATTTGGGACCCGACCGCCCAGATTAACGTGACTGCTTGGGCTTGGGCTCACGGATACCGCGGTCGCTGGCCAACCCCGTAAGTGGTATAGTTGGCTTGTAATGCCTACTACTCCCGCCATTCAACTCAAAGACATTGTAAAGGTGTACAAAGATGGCACCCTTGAAGTGCCTGTTTTGCATGCCATTACCGCAACAGTGCACAAGGGAGAGCTGGTTGCCATAATGGGCCCTTCTGGTTCTGGCAAATCGACGCTCATGAACCTGCTTGGTCTGCTGGACCGGCCCACTTCTGGCGAACTCTGGCTCGATGGCGAAAAGGTGGAACTCAGCATGTCCGATAATAAATTAGCTGCCTTACGCGCTGCCCGAGTGGGCTTTGTGTTCCAATCCTTTAACCTGTTGCCACGGCTAACTGCCCTCGCCAATGTGCTCATGCCTGCCCAGTACAGTCATAAAGGTGATGCCAAAGAGCGAGCCAAAGAATTGCTCGAAAAGTTAGGGCTTAAAGACCGTTTACATCATGTTCCAGGTAAACTTTCGGGTGGGGAAAAGCAACGAGTAGCAATTGCCCGTGCGCTCATTAACAATCCCGACATTATTTTGGCCGATGAACCAACCGGCAACCTGGATTCCAAGGCAGGTGACGAGGTAATGAAAATTTTGATCGGCCTTAAAAACGAAGGCAAAACCTTACTTATTGTGACGCACGACCAACGAGTAGCCGACCAATGTGACCGTATTATCCGTATTTTTGATGGCACCATTGAGGTAAAACATGGGTGAATATATTTCCAGCGCATTTGCCTCAATTTGGGGCAACAAGGTTCGAAGTTTGCTCACCATGCTTGGTGTAGTGATTGGGGTTACCTCGGTAACAACGCTCGTGGCCATGGGTCAGGGCCTTAAAAATGACGTTTCTGGGCTCATTCAGGGCCTCGGTAGCAACGTGATTGCCGTTACCTCAGGCAAAGTAGACCCCAGTGCCGGCGCTGCTCCTAACCCTGCCTCCTTTATATCTACCGATATCCTTACTCCAAGTGACGTTTCAGCCATTAAAGGCCTGAGTGGGGTAGCCGATGTATCGCCTATGTCTCTTGTCGCTACTGCTTATAAAGTGGGTACTAAAACTGCTACACCAACCATTGCGGGCACTTACCCTAATATCCTTCAGGTTTTGACCGTGCTTAATCTGAAAGAAGGGCGCATGTTTACGGCAGATGAAACAGCGGTCACCGTGTTGCCTGAAGAAACGGCTACGCAGTTATTTGGCACAGCGTCCCCAATTGGCCAACAAGTACTGGCCGGCACAACTGAGCTAACGGTAGTAGGGGTGAGTCACCAAAACAGTACTAGTTCAATTTTCGGCTCAACTCTTGGGACTATTGCCCTTATTCCGTTCGACGAGGCAACCGTTCTTAACAAAGGAAAAGTAGGCATTAACCGTATTATTGTAAAAGCTACCGCGCCTGAAACCGTTGCCGCTACTAAAACTGCCATTCATAACACCTTGCTTGCGCAGCATAATGGCACCGAAGACTTTAGCGTGCTTACCCAGTCGGATATCCTTGGCCTGTTTGATACGTTTTTGAACCTGGCTACCGCCATGATATCGGCCATTGCCGCCATTTCCCTGATTGTGGGAGGTATTGGTATTATGAACATCATGTTGGTTACGGTAACTGAGCGAACGCGCGAGATTGGTTTGCGCAAAGCAGTGGGGGCAACGCGCGGGGCAATACTGGTGCAGTTCTTAACCGAAGCTATTATTGTGACTCTGGTTGGTGGATTGATTGGCTTGGCTATTTCCTTGAGTATTGGGGCAGTGGTAGCTGCTAAAACGCCACTTCACCCAGACTTTACCCCTGCCGTTTTGGCGACTGCCTTTGGAATTTCTATTTTCATAGGTGCCGTGTTTGGTATTTGGCCCGCCATGCGCGCGGCGCGCAAAGATCCAATTGAGGCGTTGCGCTACGAATAGATGGTTGCTGTTGACTATTATCAACAAACTCTCGTACACTAGAGCAAAGGGAGGCCACTATGTTCGTAACCGACATTGAGCGATTGGGTTTGACAGAGAAGGAGGCCAAGCTCTACTTGACCAGCCTTCGCATTGGGCCAGCCAGCATGCAAGTTCTTGCTGCTAAAGCCAAGGTAGACCGGGGTACTGCTTATCACGTAGCTAAAACTTTGGGTCAGAAAGGCCTGTTTGCCCAAGGTGGCGAAGGGAAGCGCCCGGTATTTGGGGTGACCGACCCCCAACAGTTTTATGACTACGTAGCGGAGCAAAAGCAGCAAGCCGACGAGCATTTTGCCGCCATTGGGTTAATGATTGAGGACCTAAAAAGCCTGCATCAGTTGCACTCCTAGAACTTTGGCTGGTTTTCAGCTATCCTACCGGGATATGAACCGGCTCGATCCCCAAGTACTCAAAGCTCGCTTAAAGCAGGCTGGCGTGCGCTCTAAAAAATCGTTTGGTCAACACTTTCTTATTGACCAGGAAGCACTCTTGGCAATGGTCACAGTTGGCGATGTAAAACCCGGGGAGCGGGTGTTTGAAATTGGTCCTGGCCCCGGGGTTTTGACCGAGCAATTATTGGAGGCGGGGGCCGCTGTAACTGCATTTGAAGCCGATCCCGAAATGGTAGCTATATTGCGTGCAGATTTTCCCATGCTCAACCTGGTAGAAGGTGACGCTTTAGTGACAGTTCCACCTTTTGTCACGGAAAGTTACAAGGTGATAGCCAACATTCCTTACCAAATTACTACTCCTTTATTGCGCTTATTTTTGGAAGGTGGGGTTAGCCGTTTGCCTGAAAGTTTGACGTTGCTGGTGCAAAAGGAGGTGGGTGAGCGTTTGGCAGCGCCCGTGCGGACAGGAGAACGTGGCTTTTTGTCGGTGCTTGTCCAATA
>JBBQFV010000038.1:0-6885 GCA_038322405.1 Patescibacteria group bacterium | reverse complement strand
CTACAATGCAGCCATCTGCCACCGCCCGTACTGGCGTGCCCAGGTCTGTCGCGTAGTCGATACCTGTATGGGTTATAGCATTAAATGGCTGGGATTTATACATATAGGAGGCAAGCGGAGCGACGTATGAACCTGAACTTTGGGGCGTGTTGCTTATTGTGGCAAGGGTCGTTGACTTGCTTGTTTTTTTGGCGACTACCGCTTTTTGAGGTTTTTGATCTGCAACAAGTTGGGCAAGCGCCTCGTCGGTCGCGTCGTTAGGTGGGATGGTGAGCACCTGCCCTATATTAATAAGGTCGCTCGAGCTGAGAACATTCTTATTGGCCAGGATAATGCTGCCAACCTTCAAGTTAGCCTGTTTGGCAATATCGCTCAGGGTATCTCCCGACTGCACTACGTGCTGGTTAAGCGCCTGAGCCGTGGTGGCCGGGCCACCAATATTCTCACCTTTAAAGGCAATGCTAGAGAAGTCGGTTGACTGCTCAGCAGCCTGCAGGGTATCGAGCTGAATGTAGTTGCTTAAGGTAAAGGCAACCTGTTCGGCATTCATGGAGTCGGGAGTAGTAGTGCGGGTATGCCAACTGGCATATACCTTACCACCAAGTGTTGTGAAGAGCGTAAGTACGACAAGCGCTGCGAGTGCAACTACCGGCCGTTTGCAGATTGACGTGAACGTGACGCGGATGCGCCGAGTGAGATTGACTGCCCGTCCCCGTGGACTGGGAGGCTCCTCAAGTTGAATAGAAATAGATTCCTCCGTGGCGTACAACAGCTGCCCTCTGCCACACAACATTGGTTTAAATTAGCTTAATCAGAATAATACAAAAACGCTCTCGACGCAAGTCAGAGAGCGCATTCTTCTAGATTCACCTATCAGTAAGTATTTTATAAACCAAGAGGCTTTTTTTGCTGTTCAAGCTCAAAGAAGACCAGGGTGTCGCCAGCTTTTATTCCCTCAACGTCGCCTTCTAAGTCAAGCTCTACGCCACACTCGGAACCGGCTGCCACTTGGCGAACTTCGTCCTTGCCACGGCGTAGCGTTACGAGCCGGCCAGTGGCCAGAATTTCGCTTCCCCGCACTACCTTCACCTTTTGTTTAGGAAGGAGGGTTCCGTCTTCTACGCGGCCACCAACTACTACCCGTTTACGGTTATCCCGAAAGCGAGCGAGGATTTGCAGCTTTGCCAGTTCATGCTCAACGGTAATGTCTGGCATAAGGGCGGCGAGGGCCCCGCGGATGGCATCGAACAACTCGTAAATTACACTAAAGAGCGAGACGTTTACCTTTTCGCGGTCAGCCAATTGCTTTACTACAGCAGGAATGCGGACGTGGAAACCAATTACTGGAGCCTTGGCGGTTGAAGCCATGGTAACGTCACCTTCGGAAATGTCACCAATACCGTCGGAAACTACGCGCACCTCAACGTCTTCATTTTTCATGACAGACACGGCGTCGTGGATTGCCTCAAGCGAGCCTTTCGCATCGGCTTTTACGACAAGGGTAAGGATGGTCTTTTGACCTTCCTTTTGGCCGGCTGCTTGAATGGCTAGGCCTTGGCCAGCCGCGCGCTTGGCGGTTTGGGCACGCAAGAAGTTGCGGGCAGCATCTTTGGATTCTTTTTCAACACTAAACACTGCCATTTGCTCACCAAATTGGGGAACTCCGGAAAGACCCGAAACCTCTATTGGTGTAGAAGGCGGAGCTTCAGTAACCCTTTTCCCCCGGTGATCGGTAAGGGTACGAACGCGGCCAGAAACATCTCCCATAGCGACAAAGTCACCAGTGCGCAGGGTACCATTCTGAACCAGGACAGTGGCCACAGGGCCAATACCAGGTTTGAGCTTAGATTCTACTACAACTCCAACGGCAGGTACCTCGGCATTAGCCTTTAGCTCGCGGATGTCGGTAGACAGCAGGATCATTTCCAGCAATTCCTCCAAGCCTTCACTGCTCACCGCCGAAACAGGAACGGTAATGGTTTTGCCCCCCCAGTCTTCAGGCACCAGGTTGTACTCAGCCAACTGGCCTTTCACTTTGTCGATATCGGCGTCTTGCTTGTCAATTTTATTGAGAGCAATCAAAATAGGCACGTTCATGGAACGGGCATGGTTGATGGCCTCTACGGTTTGCGGCTTAATGCCGTCGTCTGCCGCTACTACCAGTACTACAAGGTCGGTAATGCGTGCACCGTGCCGGCGCATAGCTTCGAAGGCAGAATGGCCTGGGGTATCCAAAAAGGTAATGGTACGCTTTTCGCCACCGGCCTTAGGGGCAATATCGATCTGATAGGAGCTGATGTGCTGGGTAATGCCACCAGCCTCCCCTGCTGCTACATTGGTAGAGCGAATTTTGTCGAGCAAGGAGGTTTTGCCGTGGTCGACGTGACCCATAATTGTCACAATTGGCGGACGGGTGGTGATGACGGCGGTTTCCTTCACCATGTCGGCCTGTCGAACCTGTTCCTTGGTATCGTCGGCGCGTTCGACTTGAATGCCAAAGTCATCGGCTACAATGGCGGCCGTGTCAAAGTCGATATCTTCGTTAATGGTCGCCAGCACCCCAAACTGCATGAGTTTGCCAATGACATCAGTAACCGGCTGACTGAGCGCATCGGCAAGCTGCTGGACGGTAAGGACCGAGGGAATTCGGGTGTTTATGACTTCAGGCATGCAAAAAGAGGGTTGTATGTACCATACGGTTATACCATATCAGGAGAATAATGACCAGGCTGTAGGATGGGCTAATCTGCTTGCTCGGCAGATTCTGAACCTTCAGCCTCATCTTCACCCTTTACTTCTACTTCTTCCAGTTCGCTGAGTACGGTAGCGCTTGCCACGTGATCACCTTTTGCCATGCGCATAAGAGTAACACCCTGAGTGACCCTGCCGAGCAACTTAACTGACTTGATAGTGGTTTTGAGTACCACGCCCTGCGAGGACATCATCATGAGTTCGCCCTTGTCGTCGGCAAGCACGGTGGCAAATACTACTTCCCCCACCTTAGGAGTAACTGCGGCGGCCTTGATACCAATGCCGCCACGGTGCTGGATATCAAAGTGAGTAAGCGGGCTCCGTTTGCCAAAGCCATTCTCGAATACCACAATCATTTGGTTTGTCTCGTGCTCTTCGGGAGTGAGCACTTCCATGCCGACAACGCAGTCATCTGGGCGCAGTTTCATACCCCGCACACCGGCAGCTGAACGGCCAGTTGGGCGGATTTCCTCTTCTTTGAAGAGCACTGCTTGAGCCCGGCCGCTTGTCATCATAACAAGATCTTTGCCAGTGGATTGGCGTACCCAATGCAACTTGTTGCCAGGTGCTAGGTTGATGGCAATAATGCCGTTCTTGCGCACGTTTGCGTAGGCCGCAATTTCGGTCTTCTTAACCGTACCGTCATGGGTTCCCATAATGAAGTAACCGCCCTTTTGCTCTTGCTCCTTCGGAAGGGTAAGGATACAGGTCACCTTTTCGTTCTGGCCAATTTGAATGATGTTCACGATTGCCTGGCCCTTGGCTTGACGGCTAGCATTCGGAATTTCGTGGACGGCAGTTTTGTAGAGCTTACCGAGATCGGTAAAGAAGTAGATGATGTCGTGCGTCTTGGCCGAGAGCAAGAACTGTACCTCGTCCTCATCCTTTGTGCCCATACCCGTTACACCTTTGCCGCCGCGGCCTTGCGAACGGTAGGTATCGCGCTGAACCCGCTTTATGTAGTTGGTCTTGGTGAGCGAAATGAGCACCTCTTCGTTTGGAATAAGGTCTTCGGTAGAGAAGCCCTTAAGGTCGGACTGGATGATTTTGGTGCGCCGAGGCTTGGCGTATTGAGCCTTGATTTCAAGGGTTTCCTCGCGCACTACTGCCAAGATTTTTTCCTCATGGGAAAGCAAGTCTTGCAAGAAGGCGATGAGTTTCATCTTTTCGTCGTACTCATCTTGCAAGCGTTGGCGCTCAAGGCCAACAAGGCTGGACAAGCGCATGTCCAAAATTGCATTGGTCTGCACTTCGGAAAGCTTGAACTTGGCCATGAGCTTAGTCCGCGCTTCATCGCGATTCTTGGAACCCCTAATAATGCTTACTACCTCGTCAATGTTGTCGAGGGCAATGAGCAAGCCTTCCAAGATATGGGCACGTTCTTGCGCCCTGGCTAGGTCATATTCCGCCCGCTTACGCACTACAATCTGGCGGTGCTTTACGAATTCCAGCAGCACTTCCTTAAGTGTGAGCACCCGTGGCTCAACTTCGTTTACCAAGGCCAGCATGTTCACATGGTAGGCAGTTTGGAGCGAGGTAAGCTCGTACAACCGGTTCAGAACCTTCTTGGGATAGCTGTTGGCGCGCAATTCAATGACAATACGGATGCCTTCGCGATTTGACTCATCTCGAATGTCTGTAATGCCATCGATTTTCTTTTCTTTTACAAGGTCAGCAATTTTACCTACCAGGTCGGACTTGTTAACCTGGTATGGAATTTGGGTGATCAGAATGCGGAAGCCCCCTTTGCGCTCCTGAATTTCGGCTACGGAGCGGATGGTGAACTTGCCACGACCAGTAGTATAGGCCTCGCGCAAACCTGGCCCGGTATATACTTCGGCAGCGGTTGGGAAGTCGGGGCCCGTGATGTGGGTCATGAGTTCGTCAATTGTCACTTCGGCATTGTCGATGAGGGCAATCACCCCGTCACATAGCTCGCCCAGATTGTGGGTTGGAATGTTGGTTGCCATACCCACGGCAATACCCACTACGCCGTTAAGGAGCAGGTTTGGGACTTTGGTCGGAAGGACTGTCGGTTCCTTGGCGCTTCCGTCGTAGGTCTCGATAAATGGGACTGTTTCTTTATCCAGATCTGCCAAAAGCTCATTAGAGATTTTAGACATGCGTGACTCGGTGTAACGCATGGCAGCGGCACTGTCGCCATCGATAGAACCAAAATTGCCCTGCCCGTCGATGAGCGGAATGCTCATGCTGAACGGTTGGGCCATACGCACCAAGGAGTCGTAAATGGCCTGATCACCGTGCGGGTGGTACTTACCCATTACCACACCGACCGTCTGGGCCGACTTGTGGTATTTGGCGTTAGCCCGGTATCCAAGTTCCTCCATGGCGTACAAAATGCGACGGTGGATAGGCTTTAAGCCATCGCGCACATCCGGCAAAGCCCGGGCCACAATGACTGACATGGCATAGTCCAAGTAGGACTGCTGCATTTCGGAAACAATGTCTCGTGGTTGCACCATGCCGACACCTTCTTTGTGCACGGCTTCGTAGACCACGGTGGAGATTTGCTCCTGGGCAAGGTCGCTGTCGGACGCGCCTGGCGCTGCTTCGGCCAGGTCGTCAGTAGTTGACAGTTCTTCGGTAATTCCATCCGGATTTTCAGCCGGACCAGTAGTACTCTCAACCACTTCTTCAGATGGTTGCTCCTTTGGATCAATTTGGGGAATGTTTTTGTCAGCCATATTAAAAATCGATCGTTGCTGTCTTCGCGTGGGTCTGAATGAACCGTTTGCGTGGTGGGACTTCGTCGCCCATTAGCATGGTAAATACGTCATCGGCGCGTTCTGCGTCGTGCATATGCACTTGGAGCAGTACCCGGTTTTCGGGGTTCATGGTGGTCTCCCACAGCTGGTCGGCATTCATTTCGCCCAAGCCTTTGAAGCGCTGGATGGAAATACCCAGCTTTTTCAGGCGGTTAGCCCCTTCTACTTCTTCCACCACGTCATCGTTGTTAATGACTTCTTCGGCTTCAGCAGCCTCTTCTGAATCTTCTTCTATAACCACTTCAGCACCACCTTTCGTGGCGCGTTTGGCAGTAATTTCTTTTTCAAGGCGGCCTACGATTTTCTCCAGTTCGTCATCGGTCAGACACCAATATTTTTCCTTGCCTTTGGATACACCATAGAGCGGCGGTTGGGCAATGTAGAGGTGGCCTTGCTGAATAATTTCCGGGAAGTGCCGATAGAACAAGGTGAGAAGGAGCGTCCGGATGTGGGCACCGTCAACGTCAGCATCGGTCATGATGATAATACGGTGATAGCGTAGTTTAGCGTAGTCAATCTGGTCGCCAACCCCAACGCCAGTCGCCACAATGAGGTTCTTGATACCCTCGGACGAGAGCATGCGGTCCAGACGAGCACGTTCCACATTCAAGATTTTGCCTCTTAAAGGGAGAATTGCTTGAGTTTTACGGTCGCGGCCTTCTTTGGCACTACCGCCTGCCGAATCTCCTTCGACAATATAGAGCTCGCTTTTAGCAGGATCTTTCTCAGAACAGTCTGCGAGTTTTCCAGGTAAAGTCATGCCATCGAGCGCCCCTTTGCGGATAACCGTTTCACGGGCGGCCCGGGCAGCTAAACGGGCACGCAAGGCAAGCGTGCACTTCTCAATTATTTTTCTGGCGACACCTGGATTTTCGTTGAAATAGTAGTCTAGGCCCTCGGAAACTACGGCATCGACGGCGGAGCGCATTTCGGGGTTGCCAAGCTTGGCTTTAGTTTGCCCTTCGAACTGCGGCTCAGGGAGCTTAACTGAGATGACGGCAGTAAGGCCTTCGCGCATGTCATCGCCGGTCAGGGTGCCGTCGGCTTCTTTGAGCAGGTTATTGGCCTTGCCGTAAGCATTTACCTGCTTCGTAAGGGCCATACGGAAGCCGGTCAGATGGGTTCCACCTTCCCCTGTATGTACATGGTTGGCAAAAGCATAGACCCGTTCGTTATAATCGTCGGCGTAAGCCAGGGCCACTTCGATCTGCAGCTCTCCTACTGTTTTCTCTACAAAGAAAACCGGATCGGTAATAATTTGATGACTTTTATTAAGGTGACGGACGTAGGAAGAAATACCGCCTTCAAAGTAGAAGGTATAGGTTTTTAGGTCTTCAAAGAGCGGCTC
>JBBQFV010000037.1:0-7078 GCA_038322405.1 Patescibacteria group bacterium | reverse complement strand
TGAGGTGAGGGCCAAATGGCCAATGATTTCCTTGAGGAGTTGATTTTCTCGGCGGAGTTTAGCCATTTCCAGGGTACTTGCTGCACCGGTGGCTTGCCCTCCCAGCCAGTTGTATATGGTACTGGGGTGAATGCCATGCTCTTCGGCTAACTTCACCACGGGGATACCTTCATTCTTGAGGCGATCTAGAATCTGCTGCCGAACCTCAGCCCGGACAATGAACCCCTTCTTTTTGGACATACATTCCTTTCCACTTAGTTGCGAATAGTATGTCTAAAATACGGGGCGCATGCCAGGCAGTGAGCAAGTGCCCCCTCGGCTTTATAAAAATACCCGGAAGCTCGCTCTTCCAAACTTCTGACTTCTGCGTTATGAAGTACGAAGCAAAGTGTGCAAATAACAGCACTCCTACTCAAGGTATTCAACCAAAACCTGGCGATCCGGCGTTTGGAACAAGTGGAACAAACCCTGAGGGAATATACAAAAATAGTGCTTCGCATAGCGCCTGTACGACCGCAAATGGAAGAATGGTTATATCAGCAGCCTCGGGTTTTCCGATAGCATTTATTCCTGGTTTAGATGCAAGTAAGGATAATGCAACGGCCTACTGCGATCAAATTGTTGCCCACCTCATTACCAACAATGAGTGGATGACAATTGCCCGCAACGTAGAACAAGTGTCAAACAACTGGTGTAATACCGACGGGACAGGCTGCGGTGCTACACCCGGAACCACGGGCAAAATCTTGGCCAACGGCCATAATGACGATGCTAACGAACTCGCTGCAAGTGGCGATCGTAATGGAGCACTCATTGCCTCAACGGATGATAAACCTTGTTTTGGTACAACTACTGACGGCTCAAATACTTGTGGTGGAAAGAGCTCTCAAAAAAGAACCCTCGCTCTAAGTAACGGGGAGGTGCTCTGGGATTTTGCTGGAAATGTGTGGGAATGGACGGCCACAACTGTGCAGCGCAAGGATGAGCCGAGTTCATCTTCCAATGGGGGAATGGATAGGGGCTGGACACGCAGCGACTTTGCGCCTGGCTCCCTTCCCAGTGTTATTACCGATAATGGTAAAGGCCCAACACTGGGCTACGACGCCTTTCGTCCCTCTAATCCTGCTTGGAATGCTACTCAAGGTATGGGGCGTATATACCATTACAGCGCTATCAACGATACCGACACAACCCAATACGACTTCCTACGTGGCGGCAATTGGCGGCACTTTAACGACGATGGCGCTTTTACCATTCACCTTAGTCCTCCACTTAGCAAAGAAGGGATTGATGACGTAGGTTTCCGTTGTGTAACAGCCCTCCAATAGCCTCAGATTAATTTTACTTACCGTAAAGATAGAAGAAGTCCTTTTCGTAACCGTTCAAGTAAGCTGTCGAACCGTCCTTTAGGTCGTGTGTGAGAGTAGTCGACTTATAGGTACCGTTCCCATTTGTCTGGAAGATGTTGAACCGGACCCAGTTTGGGTTGATATCCAACTGGATTGCTTCTTGGGCGCCAGCCATTTTAAGTGCAACACCAAGTGTCGTAGCACTTACATTATTTCCTACTGCAAAAATAAGATTGCCGTTCTTGTCGAGACCCATTCCAGAGCGCCAAGTATAAATGTCAGTGGTTGGAGTACGGCCCCAAAGCGCTTTGTTAGCAGCATCATTTACGGCTACTTCTCCGTTATCTACAAGGATAGGGCAGTTTTGTCGAATAAATTCTACGTTTGGACCAAGGTCTTGGCCAGTGTATTTAAACATCTTTAGGCTGCCGTCTTTGTAGCCAACAACGGTCCCCAGATCATTTTGCAAGGGCAGGTAAGTGGTATTGCCGACGATCATTCCATAAGCTCCGTCTTTGTACTGAAAGCCACCATCGAAGGCAGCGAGAAGCTTTCCACCTGCCACAACATCGCTTGGAATTTTACCAGGTCCCGGTTTGCCAACTGGACCACCTGGCTGCTTTGTTCCCGCCACCGTGCTTAGGCGCATGAGCGAGGTGTCGGCCCTGAGCAGTGTCACAATAGTGAAATTCCTATCCTGGTCTGGACGCACAAAGCTGTAGGCCATGGCAGTTTTTCCTGGGAAAAGGTTGAGTGGCATTGGTTTCCATATACCTTCATTTACCAATGGCTTAAAGGTAGTAGTTGGACTGATAGAGACGAGGTCAAATGAGTGAGAGGCAACTTCGGGAGTATTGGAGGTAGTATCGACAAACTGGGGGGCTTGCGGAGTTTTATTTTTCGACTCTGCCCGCTGCAGAGCATCTGATGCATTAAAGAAAAATTTTTCTAAGGCGATTACAGGGGCATCGCCAATAATTGGACGTAAGACGTTGTCAGTAAAGTCAGCGGCAGCTGAGGTATTAAGCTTAATGAAAAGTATACCTGCAATTGCAAGCACAGAAAGACTGCCAAAGCCCCAACTAACAATCTTCAGCCATAACGGCCAGCGCTTTTTGCCAATATTGTTTAGAGGCAAGTCTTTACGTTTCCGTTTCCTCTCTGAAAGCCACCTATAATTAAACTTCATTACACGCCTTTTCGCTGTTTAAGCAAATATCTTGCCGAAGCGATTAATGTTATCACAACTGCGACGATAATTACTGGTAAGAGGTATTGATCGATATCAGGGATAATTCTTTCTAAATAGTAACCGAGCACCAATAGACTTCCTGACCACAGTGCACCCCCTAGAAAGTTATACAGAAGAAACGTACGATATTCCATATCCCCAACCCCCGCCAAAGTCGGGGCAAATGTTCGCAAAATTGGCACGAAACGAGCAACTAAAATGGTTTGCTTTCCGTACCGTTCAAAGAACTGGCGAGAATGACGTATATGTTCCTGCTTAAAGAAGACGGAGTCCTTCTTATGTAAAAGACTTGGCCCTAACTTGCGGCCAATTGCATACCCCAACAAGTCACCTGTAAATGCCCCAGCGGTACAAATTAAAAAAAGTGGAAAAAGAGAAAAATGGCCTTGTGCCACGAGAAGCCCAAGGGGAAATACCAATGTGTCACCAGGAAGAAAAAAGCCGATAAGCAAACCCGATTCGAAAAAAAGTATCAGGAAAATTATTAGATAGGCTACTCCCAAACTCATGTGGTTTAGAGTATCCAAATAATTCATCGGCTAGTAATGCGGTTAGTAATGTATACTATATGATTTGTTGCATGAGAATATTATGAGAATTTTTTCTCACGTTATTCCCAGTTCAATTTCATACAATGAGCTTATGCAGTTTTTAGTAGTAGAGGACGAGCCAGGTATTGCCAGTATACTCAAGCGAGGCCTTTCCGAGGAAGGCTACCTTGTTGATCTTGCCTATGACGGCCAAGAAGCTTTGGATAAATGGGAAATGCAGCAGTACGACCTTATTATTCTAGACCTGTTCATCCCCAAAGTTCGCGGGTTGGAGGTTTGTAAACGAATCCGCGCGCTTAACCGGGATATCCCCATTCTTATATTAACTGCCCTAGACTCTCCAGACGATAAAGCTCGCGGCCTTGACTTAGGCGCTGATGACTATTTGGTAAAACCATTTAATCTCTCCGAATTGCTGGCACGTATAAGAGCCCTTTTACGACGTGGACAACGTGCGGGACTAACTCCTCTAGCAATCGGGGGTTTAAAACTGGATCAAGCTTCACGACAAGCAATTCGTAATGGCCGTGATATTCCCCTGACGACAAAAGAGTACATTGTTTTAGAATACCTAATGCGCAATCAAGGGAGGGTTATAAGCCAAAGCGAGTTACTAGAGCACGCCTGGGATTATAACTACTCTGGCCTAAGTAACGTAGTAGAGACCTATATTCGCTACCTACGTAAAAAAATCTCCGTGCATGGGGAAAAGCCTCTCATTTATACATTGCGTGGTTCAGGATACATCTTAAAAGAAGAAAAATAATGTTTCGACGCACCATCCTTCTTCTTACTCTTCAATATTCGCTTTTTATACTAGGGATATGCACCCTATTTAGCTTTGGAGTTTACAGGTACGTGGACAGGTCGTTTGGTGGCGATTATATCAATAGCATTAGCAGTGGTCGTTCCGGAGTAACCCAAGGAGATGAAACAGATCCCCAGCTCACCGGGGCACAAGAAGCAACTGATGCGGGTCTTGATATTTTGCACCATGGGCTACTCTTGTTTAATGGAGGGCTGGTTGTCCTCGTTCCTTTGTTAAGTTTCATTATGGCAAGGCGAGCCCTTAAGCCGATACAAGAAAATTACGAATCCCAGCAGCATTTTGTGGACAATGCTTCGCATGAGCTAAGAACTCCCCTAGCGATTATTCAAGGAGAGTTAGAGCTTGCACTAAAGCGGCCTCGAAGTGTCAAGGGGTACCAAGAGACGCTCCTGACAAGCTTGGAAAAAGTGGGAGGGCTTTCTACTTTAACCCATAGTCTGCTCTTGCTGGCTAGAAAGAACAAGCTAAAAATAGAGAGGTCATTTACTTCCTTCTCCGGTTTGTCACTTCTCCAGGAGGCAATTAAGTTAGCGCAAGGTCATCAGCAAAAAAAACATATTCTTGTGCTATTACATGCTTCTCACTCCATTAATCTTCGAGGTAACGCCCAGCTTCTCACCCAGGCCTTTGCAAATATTATTGAGAATTCTTTGAAGTTTACCGAAAAAGGTAAAGTAACGGTAATCGCTCGAGAAGTGAACAATACGGTGTTAATTGTTATTCAAGACACTGGCACTGGCATGTCTAAGAAAGAAGCCTCTAAGGCTTTTGAACGGTTTTACCGTGCAGAAACTTCCCGAACAACCGCAGGCCACGGCCTTGGATTGGCTCTTGCCAAACAAATCATCGAAGAGCACGGTGGAAAAATATCCTTAATTTCCCTACCTTATGAGGGCACAACCGTTACCGTGGTTTTACCTTTAGACCCGCTCTCATCTTAATTTCAGCAAGGGATTAGTAGTATAAAGTGTGCGGTGAGGTTGCGGACTTTAGCAGTCAATTAGAAACGCATGAAGAAACGGACTATGTTTTTGGCATTAGCAGCTTTCCCCTTGGTTGCTTTGGGCGGAATATCCTTAGTTACAAAACGAGTATCTGCTGCTACCCCTGCAGCTACTCCCATGATGGATGTCCCCGATGCCCCGGAAGTAAAAGAGCAAGTAATCACAACTGAAAGCAGTGCCCAACCAGATACTCAACATGATGGTGAGCACGCAGACCCTATTGGACAATAAATAAGCATTACTAATCAAGCCAGGGCAAATTAGTGCCCTGGCTTTTTTATAGAATAATATTAATTTCAATAAAATTGCATCGGGAGATTAATTAAGGGCATACTGGGAACATATGGACCTAAAAAGCAAAAACACCTCAATCCTATACCTCGCGCGCTTTGCCAAGCCATATACAGGACTTATCACCTTAAGCCTGGTACTACTTGTCGCAGGTCGCGCCTTTGCCAGCCTGGAGCCAATCTGGCTCAAGAAGATTATCGATGGCCTTACCGCCCATAACACCTTTGGGGCAATTTTGGCCTTCCTAGTTGTGTACTTCCTGCTCAACCTCGCCCAAATCCTCTTAGACTTTCTGCGCGACTTTTTCTTTACCCCTGCCGAACAAGGCATTTCGCGCCGCATGTCCGAAACGCTGTACACCCATCTGCTCGACCTTCCGGTGGCCTATCACCATGACCAAAAATTAGGGGCACTCAGCAAAAAGCTAACCCGGGGCGGCAGGGCCTTTGCCTTCCTCATGGACATATTGGTGCTTTCGCTTCTCCCTACCTTTGTCGAGCTCATTATTGTCACCGGGCTGCTACTCAAGCTTTATTCGCCCGTATATGCCCTTGTCACCTTTGGCACCGTTATGGTGTATACCGTATTTACCGTATGGGCTACCGAGAAACGCCAAAAGTGGCGCATTGCCGCCAACGAGGCCGAAGATGCCGTTTCCTCGCACGAAATAGACAGCGTTGGTAACATCGATACCGTAAAGTACTTCAACAACGAGCCCTGGCTAAAAAAGCAGTACAGCCCGCTCATTGGCACCTGGTACAGCTCAAGTGTAGCCTCTAACCGAGTATTTTCCTTGGTTTCCGGCGGGCAGGGTGTCATCTTGCTGGTGGGCATGGGCATTACCCTTTACCTGGCCGTGCACCAGGCCAGCAACGGCATTCTGACCGTTGGTGACTTAGTGCTTTTGAGCACCTACATTGTGCGGCTCACCGCCCCTATCAGCACGCTCGGCTTTATTTACCGCCAACTCAAAGACAACCTTACCGACCTCCAGGGTATTTCCAAAATACTTCAGGAGAATATTACCATTAAGGAACCGGAACACCCGACCGCTATTACCGAGCCAAAAGGTGAGGTGACTTTTGATCACGTGAATTTTGCCTACGAAAGTGTTCGTCCAATATTGAGCGACATTAATTTAGATATCCAGCCCGGCAAACGCGTAGCCTTCGTGGGGCCTTCGGGTGCTGGCAAATCGACAATTGTTAAATTGCTATTTCACTTTTTTGAACCGACCGGTGGGAACATTTTAGTTGATGGCGTACCACTCAACCAACTGAGTAAAGAGCAGCGTCACGCCATGTTCGCCATTGTGCCACAAGAACCGTCCCTCTTTAACGACACCATTGCCACTAACATTCGCTTTGGCAAACCCGATGCGACGCAAGCAGAAATCGAAACCGCCGCGACCCTTGCCAACATTCACAGCTTTATCGATGCTCTGCCGGAAAAGTACGAGACAATTGTAGGCGAACGCGGTGTCAAACTTTCGGGAGGAGAAAAACAACGAGTAGCCATTGCCCGGGCCATTGTACGCAATCCGAAAATATTAGTGTTCGATGAGGCAACTTCAAGCCTCGACTCAACCAATGAAAAAGAAATCCAACAAGCGTTAAATACTGTGGCCCAGGGTCGAACAACCATTGCTGTCGCCCATCGCCTTTCCACCATTGCTAACTCCGATACCATTTACGTGCTCGGCAGCGGTGGTATTGCTGAGCAAGGCACGCACAACGAACTCATTAAAAAGCACGGCGTATACGCCAAGTTGTGGAAAACGCAGGCGCAGCATAAAGAGGAAA
>JBBQFV010000036.1:0-7251 GCA_038322405.1 Patescibacteria group bacterium | reverse complement strand
AACCTGGCAATGAAAAGTATCTACCCTTGATCACGTCCCGTGAGGTACTTTTCATTGCCAGGTTGTTTTCTTTTAGTAAGAAGGTGGAAGCGACGAGGTGAGATTCCCTATCCCATCCTCCAAATCCGTTTTTGCTATCATGGCCACATGACCCTCCGCCACTCGCTCTCCGAAGCCCTAAAAGTATTTGAGCAGGGTTTCCGTACCCTTGACAGGGTAGAAGTATCGCGCTCAGCAATCTTGCGCAACCTGGCCCTATTTCAAAAATTGGCACCGTCTGGCCAGGTTATCCCGGTACTCAAAGCCAATGCCTACGGGCACGGCCTGGAACAAATAGCCGAAATCCTTGAAGCAAGCACCATTCCCTACATTGCCGTGGATGGTTACTTTGAAGCCCTGCGTATTCGGGAACTTTCCGCCCAACCATTGCTGATCATGGGAGCCATTCACCCCGAAAACTTCGCTAAAATAAAATACAAAAACTTCACCTTTGTCATTCATGATACTTCGGCTATCGAGGCATTAGGAAAAACAGGCTACCCTATTAAAGTACATCTGGAGATTGATACCGGCATGTCTCGGCATGGGGTCTCCATTTCTGGCCTAAACCCCTTGCTCGAAGTGTTAAAAAGCTACCCTCGCCTACAATTGGAAGGTGTAATAAGTCACCTCGCCGATTCCGACAATGCAGATCCCACCTTTACTGGCCAACAAACTAAAAAATTCGATGCTGCCGTGGAACGCATCCTGGCTCAAGGATTCACCCCCACTATGTTCCACCTAGCTCAAACCGCCGGTAGCCCTAAAGTGGCTTCCCGCTATGCCACTACCCTCCGGGTAGGCATAGGCCTCTACGGCATCAACCCGCTTGCCACCGACGACAAACAGTACAAAAAGCTGACAAACCTCATCCCCGCTATGCGCATAACAAGCACCATCACCAAAGTTGTTGAACTGAAGGCTGGGGATACGGTGAGTTACGGGCGCACCTTCACTGCCAAAGGCCCTATGTACGTTGGCGTCCTTCCGTTCGGCTACTACGAGGGCCTGCCACGCGAATTAAGCAACAAGGGACAGGTGCTTTGGAACAAAAAGGCTCTCCCAATCGTTGGGCGCATCAATATGAACCACACCATGATAAGCCTGGTGGGAACAAGCGCAAAAGTGGGTGACGAAGTGACGGTACTGGGTGGCGAGACAACCTCGCCAACTTCTATTTCCTCTCTCGCAACCCATTACGGATTATTCCCCTACACCCTTCTCACCGGTATCAACGAAAACCTGCGACGCGTCATAGTCCCGTAGGGAGCGGCCTATTAAGCAGGACTTTTGCTACAATCTGACTTCCTGAAATAGGACCGTACACCCGGGAGTCTACGCTGTGGTCACGGTTGTCACCTTCTACAAAGTACTGGCCGGCAGGAAGCACGAGCGAAACACCTTGGAACTGCACGGTATCGCCCGGCAGGCCAATGAGCCGTTTTACAAAGTGAGTATCTTGTTGGCCAGCATAAGTAACAATGACAATATCGTTACGATGCAGCCAACCCGCCCGCCCGCAGAGCAAACAGGAGGGTAATACTTCCCCGTTATGAAGGGTAGGGTCCATGCTATGTCCATCAACCCGGAAAATGGTCCCAAGCCAGGCATTGGCCAGAATTATGACAACTAGCATTACAAATACGCCGCGGAACAGCGCGTACAGATAGCGCAAGGAGCGGAAGGTCTTGTTGCTTACAAAATCAGTCTGCATTGGGATCCTTTACTGCTTCCATGTGCTCGGCCACTACGGCACTCACCCGGCGGAAGGCAGCTAAAAAGTGCTCGGGGCTCATGATGGTTTCATCACTTCCCGAAAACCACTCCGGTAAATACATAGCATGGTTGCGGAAACGGGCTAGCCAAGGAACCTCGACCCCCAAGGCAAGAGCATAGGGCAGGTAGTCAAAAAATACCTTCCCATGGCTGTCGTCTCCTACCAGTGGCTGGGAGTTAGTGAGAAAAACGGCGAAGGCGGCACACTCCCCGACAACCGCGCGGCCCACCGTCGAAAGTGGGTTGGTGCGCGACGCAAAGTGAAAGGTAAGCAGCCCTCCTAAGTAAAGTGCTGCTGCAAGCCAGTAGAGCAGCGAGTAGGAAGCAGCCACACCAAATACTCCAAACACGAGTCCCACCAACCCGACAGCCTGAAACAAAATGCCAATTGTCTTCATACGTAAATGGGCAATGCGTGGGTTCTCTTTGTAGTAAAGCCTTTCTTGAAAGGTGTTGTAGGCATCGATATAAATCTGGCTTACTGCTGCAGAAAAAAGTTCCTTATCGAGTTTTTCCAACACGGCTTGCAAATCGGCATGCTTTTCCTCAGAAAAGAGTAGGGTCATAAAGCCGCGCTCATAAGAACTCAGGTCTTCCCCCTCTGTATGGCGCAGGAACAAGGTCATGTCTCCTCTGTCGATAACATCAAAGGATCCGCGCCGCGACAGGTCCAGCAAGAGTGCGGTAAGGTCCTGGGCCCTAATGGAGCTATGGTGCAAAATGGCAAGCTGAACGGGTGTAACTCCAGCCGGCGGAAGCGGGATTTCCGCATCCGCATGCCAATGTTGGCGCCTAGTTTTACTAACTACATAGAGCACACAAAGTAGTAGTACGAGCAGCCCGATTGCACCTGCCACTGCCGTATGGACATTGCGGACAGCAGCTTGCACCCGCTCCCTAAAGCCAGGATGGAAGAACCCGCTTGGTACGTGCACAAGCATGGTAGGCTTTGCCTCACTTAAGAGAGGCTGGGTGCTGGCCACAAACAGCGTCTGACTGTCGAGCCAGGTTGTCGCTACCACGTTATTGCCCTGTAAGGTTACAAAACTAATCTGGGAATGATCTTCTGCCGGCATTTGGAACCGCAGGGAAAAGGTCACGTACTGGTCGACTGGCTTAGCGGGGTCAGTCAAAGGGATGACCAAATCGGTGCCATTTTGAGTCCTGGCAATGGTCAGGCTCTTGTCGGTTTGCACTGCACCCTGGTTGGTAACCATAAGGTCGCCTCCGACATACGGCGAGACAGCCGCTGGCCAAAAAAGGTACCCCATGAGGACAAGGGCTCCAAATGACAAAATTGTGATAAGCCAGAGCCGTAGCTGGCGTGTAGGCTGCATAGCCCTATTCTACACTGTCGAGGTAAGGCCAACGAATGCTTGCAGCGAAGCCGTCTCCCGCGCAACGTTGCGCTGAAATGCCTCTTGCGTTCCATTATTATCGATGACTGCTGCAAAACCCTCGTAAAAAGCGAACAGGTCTTGCCATATGCGTAACAGATCGCGTTCGGTTTCTCCCCGCACCCTGTCTGCCATGCGGGTTGCAGCATCGATATAAACAAAGCCCACTTCTACATTTTGTCCCACTCCCGTAAGCAGATACTCAAAATCCCCCAGCGAACGCACTCCGGTTATCACAGCATGTTGGGTACGGATAGAGCTCACTGCCCGCTCGATAACGGCATGGGCGTGGCCACCAAAATGCGGGTTACGCGCCCGCTGCAGGTAGTCGCTGATTACTTTGCCAAAGGCATCTTTGCGCAAATAGGTTTCCTCAATTTTTTGGGCTGAAAAGCTTGAAAGCGGCAGAATCATGTCTAGCTTCAGCTGGCGTTTAAAGAATGGCCGAAGCTCCGGTTTTACCTTTTCTAACTCCAGAGCTTTTTCTTGAGGGGCAAGCCTGTTCCACCATTCAATAATTTCCGGGATAAACCCACTGGACATGCCGTAAATCATCTCGGCAGGGAAAAGATTTTCGATAGCTGATTTTCCCGCCCCGTTCACCCCTGCCACTGCCAGGATGCGGCGCTTGCGCAAGGGTTGGTGTGGGGTTTCTACATGCTTAGCGTGGTGTTCCAAAAGGTCTGCAAGCTTGGCAAACTTTTGGTTTAGAGGCTGGTCACTTGTACTCATTCGCTGCCCAGTTCTATGAGGTACTTGCCATAGGCCGTCTTGCCGATCTTCTGGCCTTGCGCATGGACCTGCTCGGCGCTTATATAGCCCTTCTCAAAAGCAATTTCTTCGAGACAACCAACTTGCAGCCCTTGGCGCTTTTGCAGGGTCATAATGAAGTTTGAGGCATCGAGCCATGATTCGTAGGTCCCCGTATCGAGCCACGCCACGCCACGCTCCAACAAGTGGACCCTGAGCGTCCCTTGGCGCAAGTAGTGGTTTTGCACTTCGGTAATTTCCAATTCCCCTCGGGCCGAGGGTTTCACTTTTTTGGCCACGTTTGCCACGCCGCCATCGAAAAAGTAGATGCCCACAATGGCAAAGTGGGACTTTGGTTTGTCCGGCTTTTCTTCAATTGAGACTACCTTGCCTGCTTTGTTGAATTCCACCACGCCGTAGCGCTCTGGGTCGCTCACCCGGTAGCCAAACACTACTCCGCCCTTCGTGAGTAACGTGGCTTTTTGCATTTCTTCGGCCAGACCTTGGCCGTAAAAAACATTATCACCCAAAATGAGGCAACATGGCTCACCCGCCAGGAATGCTTCTCCTAAAATAAAGGCCTGGGCGAGACCCTCGGGCTTGGGCTGCTCCATATATGACAATTTCATGCCAAACTGGCTGCCATTGCCAAGTAACTCCTGGTACAGCGGCAAGTCGCGCGGGGTAGAAATTACTAGCACTTCGCGAATGCCGGCCTGCAGCAAAACTGAGAGTGGGTAGTACACCATTGGCTTGTCACCAACCGGTAACAATTGCTTGGAAATTACCTGGGTTGCTGGGTAAAGTCTGGTTGCCGAACCACCCGCGAGCAGAATTCCCTTCATAACTGAAAATCATGTTGATGTTCCGCATACCACGCCACCGTTTCCTTAAGCCCACTCGTAAAGTCATGTTGGCGTTGCCAACCAAGCTCCGTTTCGGCCTTAGTGGAATCAATAGCATAACGCCTATCGTGGCCAGCCCGGTCTTCGACAAACTGCAGCAACTCTTCGCCCTTGCTGGTTAGCTGCAGAATTTCCTTGGCCACTTCAAGGTTTGCCCGTTCTGCATTTCCCCCCAAGCAGTACGTCTCTCCCACCGTACCTTTTTCGATGACAAGCGCAATACCTGCGCAGTGGTCATCTACTTGAATCCAGTCGCGCACGTTCCGACCATCGCCATAGATAGGGAGCTTTTCATTTTTGAGTGCCTTCAGCACCATGTGGGGGATAAACTTCTCGGGAAACTGCCAGGCGCCATAGTTGTTTGAACAATTGGAAATGCTGATGGGAAGGCCGTAGGTTGTATGATAGGCACGCACTAGGTGGTCGGAAGCAGCTTTGCTAGCTGAATAGGGGCTATGGGGATTGTAGGGGGTAATTTCCGAGAATTTGGCTGGGTCACCGAGCTCAAGAGCGCCAAATACTTCATCGGTCGATACATGGTGGAAGCGCTCAACCTCTTCCTCGCGGGCCGCATCGAGCAGCACCTGGGTGCCAATGACATTCGTTTGCACAAACACCGCAGGGCCCGTAATGGACCTATCGACGTGCGTTTCGGCGGCAAAGTGGACAACCTTTTTTGCGCCCTTCATAGCCCTTTTTACGATGGCGGGGTCGGTAATCGAACCTTTAATAAAGGTGTAGTTAGTAGTGACTTCCTCAAGCGCGCTCGGGTTGGCGGCGTAGGTTAAGGAATCCAGGTTAACGATGCTGTCCTCTGGCCGAGTTGCCTGCCAGTGACGAATAAATGCACTGCCAATAAACCCACAACCACCCGTTACAAGGAGTTTGCTCATGCCCCCAGTATGACAAAAAAATGACTTCTAGAAAGAAAGGAGGCGCCCCAGGTGGGACGCCTCGACTACGAGGTGGAGCTATAGATGCTAGCTAATCGTCATAGGGCCGAGGCCTTAAAGTCATGTGCGCAACGTCTCCGAAAATTTTTCTCCAACCAGGTATCCCTCCGAATTTGGATTTTTGAACTACCGCTCACTCTTGAGTGTAGCAAATGATTGCAGCTTTACCAAATTTAAGCTATAGTTCCTGAAGTCGATAGAGCTCGATCCTATTTTCAATATTACTAGGGTGTCTCAAGTATCCCTACGCGATGTTGTATCGGCTGCGGTGTCTCACTGTGTCGCTACGCGATCACGCGCTCGCTCGGACATAATGAAAATATATGCGGCGCGCTTGGATCGCTACGCGATCACGCGCTCGCTCGGACATAATGAAAATATGTAAACACATTTTCATTAGTCCTCACTCGCGCTTGTAGCTCAGTGGATAGAGCGTCTGGTTGCGGTCCAGAAGGTCGCAGGTCCGATTCCTGCCAAGCGCACCAAAGAGAAAAGAACCCCTATGGGTTCTTTTCTCTTTTGATTTGTTTTTGTAGAATTGGAACCAGGTCCGACTTCCCTATTACCTTTCGAGCGCAGCAAGAGGGAAGTTAGTGTAACGCTTCTGAACCGCTTCTGATCACGAACGTGTTGAAAGGTTCAGAAAGTGAACGTCGTCCTGCCGTTAAAAAAGTGTACTCTAAATTCATGTCTCGCCTCCCCACCATCACGTGGTACCTGACCGTTCTTATCCTAGGAATGGCGGTGTGGCTTATGAGTCGCAACAATGTAGATCCCGACCTATGGTGGCGGCTTCGCCACGGTCAAGAGCTCATCGCACATGGCATATCTACCAAGGATACCTACAGCTACACCATGCCGAGCTTTCCGTTTGTCAGTCATGCCTGGAGCCTAGACATTCTGCTCGCTTGGCTCTACCGGTTAGGAGGATTTCGTCTTCTCACCCTTTTTGTTATTGCCCTTACTTCCCTTACCTTTGCCTTTGCTACCTTTAAGCAGCGTGCAACTTGGGCGGGTACGCTGTTTCTGCTTATTTTATGGGCTGGCTGTATCGACTTTTTTGGCGTGCGCGTCCAAGTTATTGCCTGGCCCTTCTTGCTCTATACCTTTTGGCTCTGTTTTTCACCTCAGCCCGCGTGGAAGACCTGGCGCTGGAGCATTCCATTTGTCGCCTTACTTTGGGCCAACGTACACGGCAGTTTCCCCATTCTGTTTGTTGTCCTCATGGCGCGCTGTATTGCCCTTTGGCTGAGGGACAAGCAAGTGGCTATCGTTGATGCGTTACTAGTACTCAGCATTATTCCTCTAAGCTTAGTGAACCCTTACGGGCTTGGGCTATGGCATGAAATTTGGCTTACCAACACCGATACCCTTCTCAGGAGCTCTATTCGCGAGTGGGAGCCTATTTGGATAGTTCAAAGTGCCCTCCTA
>JBBQFV010000035.1:0-7267 GCA_038322405.1 Patescibacteria group bacterium | reverse complement strand
ATTGTTAATTGCTTAAGCGACTGGATTGCTAGCAACCCTTTTTACTTAGGGGTGAATTGGAAAGTGGCTATGGAAGTAGGCATTCGGGCCACCAACTGGCTACTTGCCTTTGATTGCATAGCTCAGTCGCCCGCTGTCACCGAAGCATTCCGACAACTGTTTCTTGGCTCTCTGTACGAACATGGGCAGTATATTATGGAAAATTTGGAGTATTTTGGAGTGCGCTCCAACCACTACACTTCCGACCTTATTGGGCTGCTTTGGATCAGTACTTTATGCCCCGATCTACCCCACGCCCATCAGTGGCAATCTTTTTCAGAAAAAGAACTGAACACTGAAATCCTCCATCAATTTTATGAAGATGGTATTAACTTTGAAGGTTCGATTTCCTACCACCGGCTAGTACTGGAACTGATGGGCTACACAGCACTACTCATGCAAAAGCATGACAAGGCTCTGACTCACGCCGCAAGTGACCGTCTCCGCAAAGCGTTTGAAGCCATCGTTGCCCTGCTAAAAGAGTCAGGCCACGCTCCCCAATTTGGGGACAACGACACGGGCCGCCTCTTCATATTTGCCAACTACCACAAGTGGGAGGCCATGAACCTGCGCTATCTGGCCGACTTGGGCAGCCTACTGTTTGATGGTTTTCCTGCCATGTACTCTGCGGAACTCGGCTGGTTTAGCCCAACCAAAAAACAAAAGATTACCCCTGTGACCAAATCTTTCCCTCATGGTGGATTGGTAGTTGCCCAAAAAGACAAATGGCAATTGCATCTGGAACTTGCCCCTATTGGCCAAGACGGCAATGGAGGCCACAACCATGACGATGCCGGCAGCTTTGAGCTTACCTATGGCGGTCAGAATATTGTCGTCGACCCGGGAACAGGCCAATACACGAGTGACCCGGAACGGCGCAATTACTTCCGTTCCGCCCTTGCTCACAACGCACCAGTTGTGAAAAACCTGGTGCATGCCATGCCAGAACTCCTTTTTGTAGGTGCCACCTTCACGAAAGCTGAATTAGTGGAACAGTCAGACTCCCGCTGGGTCATAAAAATGACAGCGGAAAAGTATAGCTGCTCGCGCATCCTTGCCCTCACTGCAACTGGACTGGAGGTGACCGACACAGGCCCCGAAAACCTACACACCCTCCTTACATTTTCCCCCGAGCTCATCATTCGCCAACAAAAAAATGGCTTCAAAGTTGGATCCCTCACCCTTACCATCCACCAGGGCACGGGGCGCCTGACAAGTACCGAGTACAGCCCAGGCTATGCGACAACCGTGCAAACTCCCGCTATCGTTATTGAAGGAAGTCCAACCCTTTCTTTCAGTATTACCCAATGAGAATTGCCCTCCTATTGCCGTTCAGCCCTACCGATCCCGCCAATTCTGGCGTGGCCCGTTTGGAAATGTTCAAGTTTATGCCGGGCATTGCCATTGACCGCTTTCATTTTGGCCCAGCAAGTAAAGGCGATCACTCAATTGGCACCTACTACTCCGAAGCTAGTCCCCGCAACCTGTCCAGCCTGTTCAGGCTACTCAAGGTTTTTAAGCAACAGCACTGCGAACACCCCTATGACCTTATTTGGACAACCATGCCGCCTATTCTCATGGCCTTGTTTTCCCGCGTGGTAGCCAAGCGCTGCAAGGTCCCTTTGGTAGTAGATGTACGCGACCCAGGCATTGCCTCGGTAGTAATAGTCAGCCCGCCTGGCACCTTTCGCTACCGCCTGGCTCACCGCTTTGAAAAGTGGCTCTACAAAGGGGCTTCAGCCATATGCGTAACCACTCCCGAGCTTGCCACCATGTTGAATAAAGAATTTAGTGCCGATCCAAAACGTATTACAGTCATTTCTAACGCAACGGTAGAAAAGGTCAAAAACAGCAAAAAGATGACCCCCACCAAGGTCAAAGTTTTCTACGCCGGAACCTTTGCCCCTTACCAAGTGGTAGACCCCCTCATAGACAACCTGCTCAAATACAAACAAAAAGGCAATTTTCAGTTTGATTTTTACGGCTACCGCGAAGAAGCAAACCCCTCGCTTGAAGCAAAGGTGGCTGGGCATTCTGAACTCCAACTGCACCCCCGCTTGCCGCGCGCAGAGCTTTTTAAGAAACTCAAGGAAAGCGACATCGTTATAGTTCCAATTGAGTTGAAGGGTCAAAAAGACCTGTATGACTACGCAGTTCCACTCAAGCTCTACGAGGCACTAGCTTTTAGTAAACCAGTGCTGCTTTTTGGTGGCACCGCTGCAAGTATTCGCCTAGTCAAGGAAACGCATATCGGCGAAGTTACACCCGTTGAAAAGCCGATCTACCCCGTTTTGCAAAAGATAGTTGATGACTACGCAGCCTACGCAAAAGCTGCCGAAACAACAGTTTTCTCGCGGGAAATTGAAGGCAAGAAATTAGGTAAGGTATTCGAATCATTATGAGATTTTTCCACACAGGCAAACTGTTCAACGTATTGCAAAAAGCTGGCCTTAACGTAAGCCTTAACCACTTTTATTCCCCAATCCCTGACATTGCCTCGCTTAAAATGCGCCCCGAACTGTGGAGCAAAAAAAACGCCCTTACCGGCCTTGACCTCAACCTTAAAGGCCAGCTGCAAACGCTAACCACTGTTATAAAACCTTTTGTTGCTGAACTGCTGGAAGCAATTGGCGATGCACAGGCGCCTGCTCCTTACTACTGGAACAACCATGCCTTTGGACCTGCATCGGCTTTTACCTTGTATGGAATGGTGCGCCACTTCAAACCAAAAAACCTTATCGAAGTTGGCTCGGGCTTTTCTACCAGCCTTTCCGCCTTGGCCGCCGAGCAAAATGGTAAAGAGAAGATCAAGACTAAGTTCATTGCGGTTGAGCCATATCCAAATGCTCGGGTCAAAAACGGCATGCCCGGCCTGCACCAATTGGTGCAGGAACAGGTAGAAACAATGGACCCTCGCTTTTTCGATGTCCTGGGCAAAGATGATATTCTGTTTATCGACTCGAGCCACGTGGCCAAGACAGGCAGTGACGTAAACTACCTTTACCTCAACATTCTGCCTCGCCTCAAGCCAGGGGTGATTGTGCACATCCACGATATTTTCTTCCCCTACGAATATCCCAAAAACTGGGTCCTCAAAAGCGGTCGTTTTTGGAACGAACAATACCTTCTTCAGGCCTTTCTCGCCTGCAACGACCACTTTGAAGTACTGTGGTCTGGCAGCTATTTCCATTCCGAAAACTTAGCAGAACTAAAGAAACAGCTTCCCCATATTGAAGGGGTAAGCGAGCGGGAAAATTATTTTTCCAGCAGTTTTTGGATGCGGAGCAAATAGTGACTGTCACCTTTCTCACCCCCACGCTCGAGTTGCACGGAGGGACGCTCATTTTAGCGAACTACGCCAACTACTTGGTTGAGCAAGGTCATGAAGTTACTATAATTTCGCCTAACCGTGGCCACGGACTTCCCTTTGATGACAAAATTATTATTAAAACTTACCCTGCCCTGAGTGTGCGCTACTTGGATACCGTCCTTTTTCAACTTCCTTACTGGAGGCAGGTATTAAAGCTAGTGGAAGATTGTGATTTTTTAATTCCTATCTATACCCCCCTCCTCTGGCCAGTCATTACCGCTAAGCTGCGTAAAAAGCTAAAAGCAAAGATTGTACTCATTGGCCAAGAAGCATTTGAAATGCCCCTCATTGGCGCCTATAACCGCTTCTTGCTTAATAAAAAAAAGGTCAAGGCCAACCTCTCCCAAGTTGCGGCCGTTTCGGAGCCGATAGCAGGAGTTTTCCGCCAACTGCTGGGTATCGAAAAAGTAACGCTCATCACTAATGGCATCGACCTTGAACTCTTTAAGCCCCGCAAACTTCCCCGGGAACAATTCCTTTTGTTTGTAGGCCGGCCGGTATTTCCCAAGGGATATGCCCTTTTTAAGGCGGTTGCCCAAGCGCTGCAGCATGAAAACCCAGGACTACAGGCTAAGGTAATTTCCCCCGACCTGGAGGTCAAAGATGACAATGGAATTACCTGGGTGCCGTTTGAAAGCCGGCAACAACTGGCTGAACTGTATAACCAAGCCGTTATGTACATATGTGCAAGCACCGGCGAAAGCTTCGGGCTGCCCGCCCTTGAGGCCATGGCTTCCCACACCCCTGTCATTACCACGGCAACAATTGGCTCTACCCAATACGCCCGTAATGAGGAGAACTGCCTGGTAGTCCCGATAGGTGATGGACAAGCGATGCTTAGCGCAGCCCGCCGCCTCCTCAACGACAAGGCACTGGTCACAAAGTTGACTGAGGAAGGCCTGAAAACAGCCCAAAAATATGATCAAAAGGCCGCCCTTGTCACATTTGCTATGCTATTAACGAACCTTTACCAAGACTGAGTAAGGGTCGCGATAGGCCGCTTGAGCAGAAGGAATAGCGGCGAATAATCCCCTGTCAGGCAAGTCTATGCCGCTAATCCAGGACCCCCTGCCAAACTTGGTCTGCAGGCCATCGGTTTTAGCGAACGAGTACAGTAAGTAGATTGAGCTGCTTGGCCCAATATCCCTATGACTGTCAGTAGTCACCTGTTCGTCTTGGGAAAGGACGTGTGTTTCTCTGGTTACTAAAATGCCATTTTCCTGCGAGTGGATAATTGTTTCTATCAGCTGATGGTCGGTAATGGTGGCATTGGTAACCTGGTGTCCAATGTGATTATCGGCAATTTGCTGGTCAATGTTTGCCCGTAGAGCGGCAAGGTCTTTCAAATTGCCCGGCAAGGTTATGGAGATAAATTCCTTGTCTCCATAAGTATCGACTAAGATACTGTTAAACGCTTGGGTAGAAAGTACCAAGGAACCTTTAGGCAAGGAGCGAATACTGGCAATTACCCCCGATTCGCTGCGCGAAACCACGCTTCCTAACGTTACCGAAAGCAAGAAAGAAATACACACTCCCCCTACTATCGATACCCAGGCAAGGGCCTGCAACCAGCGTGGCAGGGTAAACTTAGAAATGGTGAGGGCAATGAGCAGAATGATGATAGTTGCGTCATAGAAAAAGTGCACCCAGGTACGGTCTGGTAAAAAGAAAATACCAAAGCGGGGCAAAATTTCACTTAGTGTCCCGTATACGACCAGGCTAATGAGCGGCAAGAGGAGGGCGGAGGAGGTGCCGCCTTTTTGGCGTAGCTGGCGCAAAGCAACGCCGAGTAAGATGATGGCCCCAAACCCGTTAAAGACATAGAAAATAATAAAGGTCCAACCCGGCCAACCCGCTTGAATGCCTCCCGAGTTATAGCTGTTTAAAAACCACCAATGAAAATGGCTGCCACTGATTGTCTGTGGCAAGTTGGCAAGCGTTTCTTGAAAGCTGGCAAACAAGCTGCCCACTCCAAACAGCAATAAGTACGGAAAAATGATAACCCCACCCCATAACGTTTTTTTCCAGGTAAGGAATTTTTGTATTTCTTTAAAGCGCAAAGCCGCAAACGCTACGCTCGCCATAAGGTAGGTAAGTAAGGTAATTGCCCCTGTATCGTGCGAACGGAAAGAAAGGTAGGCAATGGCAAGGCCAAGTACGTACAGGCTGACTTTTCGATGTGTAGTGCCCCAAAAGAAACAGAGCACGGCAGGCAGCCAAAGCAGCAACACAAAAATCTCAGGCTTTATCCTGTCTATTTCGCTCAACAAAGAAGCCGAACTCAACATGAGCAAAGCAAGGAGCGGGAGAACTTTTTGTTTACTGAGGTTAGAGATGACTGCAGCAGGCAGGCCAAAGACTATCCAGGCAAAACCAGGCAGTACAAACTTCAAGAGCTCCAAGTAGTTGATGCGCGTCATGTACCCCAGGCTCATGACGGCATTGGTAAACGCAGCCCTGCGCGCACCCAGGACGGAAATGTCCTGGTGGGCACGGCTGATTTCATCCATCACCTTTACGTAGGTTGACCCGTCTTGGTCCACCAGGTAAGGGTTAAGCAGGGAGCGCACGATGAACATCAGCAAAGGCAAGAGGGCTATGGCGAGCACGATCCAGTCTTCCCTGGTTATGAGGCGGATACCCTCTTTTAGCTGGCGGCGTACAAGCAAATAGGTCACATATATGGCGGCATTAAGACCCGTTACAAGCAGCACCTGGGGAGTGAGGATAAAAGGCATGGGACCCCTCAACACTATCAAGAGGAGTGTCACGGTGACAAAGCTAAGTACACAGGAGAGGATTAGTTCTCCCGCTAGTCCAAGTTTGGGAAAGGGCAAAAACCGAAGCAGGTAAAAGCCAGGCACAAATCCCCAAAGCAACAGTCCCATGCTGGCGATAAGAAACTCAGCCTGAACGAGGAGCCCAAGCCCGTACAACAAAATGACCACCGGGGCGAGGTGCACCAAAGAAAATGGTTTTTGCTGTTTTGAGGAAAATTGCCAAAGCATATATACCTATACGATAGCTTGAAACAGCTTGGTGTACAGGGTGGACAACCAGTTGTAGGGAATGAGTAACGGACTTTCCAGTTCCGAAAACTGTAATTTTCCTGTCATGATTTTGGCAATTTCTCGGTCTTTAACGGTGCGTAAGGCCTGGACGCGTTGCCGTTCCTTAAGGAGCAATGGCAAGCTGACAAAGTAGTCTACGTAGGCCTTTAGTTTGGCAGGCAAGAAGCCGCTTATGAGAGCAAAAACCAGCAAGCTAAGCTCGGTAAGCAGGCCAAAGGGAAACAAAATGACAAGTGCGACGAGCGAGTAATTCTTAGTGAGGGCCATTAAACGGTTGCGCTCCACAAAGTAGTATTTGCGTTGGTTTTTGCTGAAGTGGTAATCGTGATAAACCCGCGCTTCGCCAACTAAATACACCTCAGCTCCGTGTAAACGGGCGCGCCAGGAAAAGTCGACATCTTCGTGATACATGAAGAAGTGCTCGTCAAAGCCCCCTATTGCCTCGTAGAGCTTAGTAGGGATCCAACAGGCGGCTCCGCTGGCTACCGCCACCGGTGTAATTTTTTTGTCATAATCGGCAGGCTTTGTGCCGTGCCCACCAGCGTAAGAAAAGGCAAGCGGGTGCAGCGGGTTGCCAGCGGTGTTAATATCCCCTGTCGGTACCCCATCTTTGGAAAGCAAGATGAGCGGCTGAAGCACGTACTTGTCTTGATACTCGGCCAGCATAAGCGTGATGGCATTGGGCTCAATGGTGGTGTCGGGGTTGAGGAGGAAAAGTACATCGGCGCCATCGCCAGTTGCTTGTTCCATGATCCGGTTATTGCCCGCCGCAAAGCCAATGTTAACT
>JBBQFV010000034.1:0-7301 GCA_038322405.1 Patescibacteria group bacterium | reverse complement strand
TGTGACTAAATGATGACAGCGGGAGAGTTCCCAGGGGTTTTTAATGTCGGTACCTACAGGGTAAGAGTAGGTGATGTCATTGGAGAAGGTATCGCGGGGCCAGGTGAAACCCGAAAGGTAGTCTTTATTCCAATCGATCTGCCCACCTGTATTGCAAAGGTGGTTGCCGTAAATGCAAAGCTCGCCCCGCAGAATGCGCTCGGCAGCCTTAATGTCGGCGCCCCTAAAGTCGGCAGAGTCAAAAAAATGACTGCTTAAGATTCGCCCCGATAACCCCTTTGGCGTATGGTCTGGCTTGCTAGTCTTTTTGCGCCAACGTCTGCGTGTCTCGCGCTTGATGAAGCGGGTGGTGACAACAGGGTGACTGAGCGCAAATACAACCTTACTCATGGTTTAAGACGGCTAAGCCATAGAGTAAGGCAAACGCGGCAAAGCCTAGTACGTAGCGCAAATCGGGAATGGCAATGATTCCGGTGAGCGCAGCGAAAACAAGGGCTGCGTAAAAGGGGTAGAATTCTTTTCCGCCTAAGCGATTTTTCCAAGCTTTCCACAGCCCAAGGTTGGCAAAAAATGGTAGGTACAACAATAAGATGACGCCTAACTTAGAAAAGATTGTCATTATTGCGAACAGGGGCTGGCTGCGTACAAGGTTAAGGGTCTGGGTACGCAAGATACTTTCATACTGCGGTGAAAGGAAAGCCACTTTTGGATTTATCGCTACTACGGTATCCATGCCTACTTGGTCTAAATATTTAATCCCGAAGTCATTATTGAGGTAGCCAAAGCCGATATAGGCAGTATGCCAAAATGGGTGATCAACAATACTTTTAGTGTAACCAGGTTGGTTAGTCGTGATGTAGTCATCGCGTTTTTGGATAAGATGCCCAAGCCACAGCCCCGGTATTATGCTGCCAACAAAGAGAAGGAGAAATATTTTTACCTTATTAGTAAGACTAAATGCTGAAAAAATGAGGAGGAATAAGGCAAAACACAGAACGGCTGTTCCTGATTGAGCGCGTATTGAGTTTGCTATTCCACACAGCATACCTATAGAGAAAAAGGCAAATAGATACTTGGGGGATGAAATAGTTTTTCTACATAACAAAATGATGAAGGGGACAAGGCCTATCACAACTGAGCTAGCAGCGGCATACACATCGCCAACCTTGTAGCTCACGAGGGAAAGAATGACGATTGCCGTAATACTCCACCAATAAAACTTACTTTTTTTCCATAGCAGCGTAATGCCAATTACCCCCGCTATCATGCCAATCAAGATAATGCCTGTCAGGAATACCTCAAAAGCAGTAGTTACTGACCAATGAAAAAGTGTAGAAAGTTTAATAACAAAATAAAAGGTACCCAGATCATTACCAATCCCAGCTGCCTGGAGCTTATGGTCTATGAGCGCTACCAGCTGCGCATGAGTTTGCTGGTAGCCAAGAAGATCCTGCTGCAACTTTTCGATGCGACTCGGCATTATATTGATCATGGCTGCAAGATTTTAATCAAGGCCAAGCTACGTTCGACATTCTTTTCCCAAGTATATTTCGCCGTCACTTTTTTGAGCGCCCCAGCGCTTAGCTTGGCACGCAGCTTTTCGTCATTTGCCAGCTTGTTAATAACTGCCGCTAGCTCAGCTTTGTTGCCTGGCTCGTAAAACATACCATCAATGCCGTCATCGAAAATTTCTTTCATTTGGCCGAGATATGAGGAAATAATGGCAAGACCCATGGCCATGTATTCAAAAAGTTTGGTTGGAGAGCCAAAGAATTCACTGCCGTCTTCATTCGGGACGGTAGGGTTAAGGGCGACATCAAACAGGGAAAGGTAGCGAGGGGCCTCTTGCTGGCCAATGAGCCCAGGTAAGATAAACCATTTTTTCAGGCCATATTTAGCAATTCCTTCTTTTACCTGCGGCATGGTAATGCCATCTCCTACAAGCAAAAAGCGGATGTTGTCATTTAGTTGACCCTTTTCTTGCATGATATGCGCTGCCTCTACAATGTCAGGAGCCCCATGCCACTGGCCAAAGGTCCCAATAAAACCGATTACGGTTTGCTCCGGCTTAATGCCGAGACGTTTTTTGAAGACAGCTTTTTCTTTTTCAGTTAGAATAGCGGCGTTGTATTCAGAGAGGTCAGCGCCATTTGGGTTGACCAAAATTTTCTCCGGGTTAACCCCACGCTCTACTAGTTCAGTTTTAAGGGGTTGGGAGACGACTACAAGCGCGGTGGCATTGTGAATGCAATACAGTTCGTTACGCTCTGCTGCCTTCATGGAATAGAGCGGGATGTGCCAGTTTTTGGCTATCCATACTTCGGACGAGTTATACTCCAAAATGATAGGTAACTTATAACGCTTGGCCAAGCGGACTGCTACGTTACTCAAAATTGAGTAACGGTGGTACATGAGTCCCGGCTTGAACTTTTTCATCAAGCGACAGAAGGCAGGAAAGGAAAGGTAGTTGTAGAGCGTATTGCCGACCCCAAAAATGGCATAGCGCAGTATGCCGGGCGAAATGACAGCTGTCTCTTCGCTCGGGTAGCCGGTCAAATACCCCGTTGAAATAAAGTCGACAGTATGGCCAAGGTTTTTCATAGCAGTTGCCACGCCCTTAATATGGGCAACTGAGCCGCCAGCCTTTAGTTTGTGGGCAAAGTCGGTACGGATGTAGGCAATTTTCATATTCTTATTCTAGAGCATTTTAGGGTTGGGAGAAGGTAAGGACTTTTGGTTCGATCCACCGCTCGTGCCAACCGCAAATGGTCATGAGACACCATAGCTGAACGCTGCAGTCGGCTTTGCCGGCAAGGTGGAGCTTGAACAGGCGTTCTACGTAGACTGCTTGAATGAGGTTTTCCTGGATGAGGGGAGAGGTCATTATTTTGTTATACAAAAACTTTCTGAATTGCTCGTCGGTGCGTAGCCAGTGGGCGACGGGGGCGTGAAACCCGAGTTTTTTTCTATCGATGATGTTGTCGGGAATAGTGCCGCGCAGGGCCTCTTTGAGCACTGTTTTGGTGCCTCCTTCGGTTTTAAGGACGGTTGGGAGCTGGAGCATTTTTTCGACAAAAATATGATCGAGGAAGGGAACCCTGGCTTCAATTGAAGAAGCCATTCCCATGCGGTCAACGCGCATGAGCAACAGTTCAGCCAACCGGCTTTTAAGCTCAAGGTAGGTCATGCGCGCGAGCTGGTCGCGGCCGGGACATTTTTTGTCGAATTGCTCATACAGTTCCTTCACAATGTGGTGGGAGTGGAACTTGCGGCGCAATTTTGGACCGAGCAGCTGGTCCTTTTCTGTTTCGGTAAAGGCAATGGCAGCACCCCAAAACAACTCTTCCCCAGCGGCCAAGCGCCGGCCAAACTCCGGCAAAAAACGGGCGGGCTTCACTTTAAACGCGGCTTTGGTGACTCCATAAATAAAAAAACGTACTGGTTTTGGCAGGCGCAATAGTTTCTGGTACAGCTTGTTGAGTTGTAAGAATTGGACGTAGCCCGTGTACCCGCAAAACAGCTCGTCGCTTCCTTCGCCGACTTGAGCCACTACCACTTTGTTGTCATGAATGAGTTTGGAGACAAAGTAGAGGGGGAAGGAAACCCAGTCCGATGCAGGGTCATCTTGGTAAAAAACGAGCTTTGAATAAAAGGCGTAGAAATCTTTGTTTTTCAGTATTTGCCCGTGATAGGCGGTGTGATAGGTTTTGGCAATTTGCTTGGCAAATTGTGACTCGTCGAGTTCGGGGTCGTCGCTAAAAGCGGTGGTAAAGGTATCGATAGGCCTGTCCATGAGCCCGTTCATGAGTACCGTAATGGCGCTCGAGTCGACACCCCCAGAAAGGTAGGCGCCAAAAGGGACATCGCTCATCATGCGTAACTTTACCGATTCACTGAGTGTCCCCAGAATTTCCTCGTGCCACTCTTCTCGAGTCTTAATGGTATCTTCGGTGCTTACTGCATCCCAATACTGTTTAATGTTGAGTTGTCCTTTTTTCGTAATTTTCCCCCAGTGACCGGCTTTTAGTTTAAAAATATCCTTGAATAATGTGCGCGGGGCAGGCGAAACAAAAAAGGTCAGGTAGTGGTAGAGCGCCTCTTCGTCCATAATGCGAGGCACATCGCCAGTGGCGAGCAAAGGCTTCACCTCAGAGCCAAAAAAGAACTGTCCATTGTAGGTAGTGTAGTAAAACGGCTTAACGCCAATGCGGTCGCGAGCAAAGAACAATTCTTGCATATTTTCATCCCAAATGGCGAACGAGAACATGCCCCTAAAGCGCTCAAGACACTTTTCGCCCCACTCTTCGTAGGCGTGAATGATGGTTTCGGTATCGGTATGCGAGTGGTAGACATGCCCAAGTTTCTCGAGTTCTGGACGAATGTCTGCGTGGTTGTAAATTTCGCCATTAAAGACAATCCAGATGCTTTTGTCTTCGTTGCACATAGGCTGGGAGCCATTTTTGCTTAAGTCGACAATGGACAATCGCCGATGACCAAAACCTACCGAAGCATCTTCCGAGGTCCAAAAGCCCTCACCGTCTGGGCCACGGTGCGCAATGCTGTCAGTCATTTTTTTAAGCTTCGGCTTGAGTCCTTTAATTGGCTGGTGCCCAATATCTAGTAGGCCGGCAATTCCGCACATTAGCGTTGAGGTTTAAGGAATGGTTTGACGGCGGCTAGTGCCCGTTCGGCATTAGCAATCCAAGTGTAGTGCTTTTCAGCGGCGTTACGGGCTCGCTCACCAAAGGCTAAGCGTACTTTGGCGTCTTTTGAAGCTTCTACCATGCCGCGTACCAAGTCGGGAACATCGCCAGGAACAACGGTAATGCCTGCGTCATGTTCGCGAATAATTTCGCCAACTTGAAACAAGTCACTTGCCACAATGCATTTGCCTGCAGCCATGTACTCAAATAATTTAGTAGGCGAGCCGAAGAAAGGGGTGCCGTCGGCATTCGGCACATGGGGTGAAACTAATACGTCGCAGCTTTTTAAAATGCCGATGGTCTTGTCGTGGTCAACTGTGCCGGTAAAGGTCACAAATTTGTCCATTTTGTCCCGCTTAATAATCTCCTCGCACTCTTTTTTAAACGCGCCATCCCCAATCATGACAACATGAGCATTCGGAACTTTGGCAACAAGGCCTTTCACCGCTTTGCACAATACTTCGGCGCCATGCCAGTGGGCAAACGTTCCTACAAAGCCGTACAAAAGCTGTCCTTTTTTCTGGTATGTGGTAAGTGTCTTAATGGCATCAAACTCAGCGAGATCTACACCATTCGGATTACTCAGAATTTTAGCCGCGTTAAAGCCTTGAGTAATGAGGCGATCTTTCAAGGCTTGGGAGACTACTATAATAACGTCTGCTCGGCGCAGAGAAAAACGTTCTTTGGCATCTACTACGCTTGCAATGAGTAAGTTAATCCGGTGCTTGAATGGTGATGTTTTAGTCCAATGGCGCAGCTTCCAACCTTCCGGGCTGTTGTATTCCAGTACAAAAGGAATGCCAAGCTGGCGGGCTACCACGGCCCCCGTAACGTTTAAAATGCTGTGCCGTTGGTATAGGAAGTCTGGCCGATTTGTTGTGAGAAAGCAGCGGGCCTGGGGAATCATGGTGAGGTTGTACAACGACTCGCCAATATAAGGCACCCGCTTTTGCCAGGCCTTGGCCTCAATGATGTGTACCGGCATGGTCTTTTCATCGATCTTTTTCAGGTGGTCAGTCGATATAAAATTAACCTGGTGACCAAGCGCCGCCAGGCCGTGCACAAAGCCGGCAATGTGGCTTACCGATCCGCCAGACTGCTGCTCAAACCAAAAGAAATTAGTACGCAGAAAAGTTATTTTCATTAAGTTTTAATGAGGTGACGGAATTTAGTCTGAAATATGTCGTAAAGATGACTAAACAGGGACCGCTTGGTGGGAATATCGACCAGGAAGTCGTAGGAAAGGTGGTCAAGTGTAAGGTCACTAAAACCAGTAAAGCGGCAATCATCTTGCTTTGCTAGCCACTCCAGCAGTTCTTCAAACTGCTTTATAAGTTTAGGCACGGCGTGAATGGGCAGGTACGTATTTGATTTTGTGTTGTAGGTGAGATTGAGAAAATTGAAACTGTGCAAAAAAATGACGTGTACGCTGTTGTCTGGCGCCTCTGTTATTGCTCGTTCAATGTCTTTAACCCGGGCACCGTAGCGAAAGTCGAGTTTTTGAAAGTTTAGGCGCACTGGCCCGTTGGGCATGTAGTTAACATGCTGGTTGAAGCCGCTTACTGGAATTTCCCACACCTCATTTATTTTGTAAGGGGCATTTTTATGCACGAGCGGCAATGTGCAGTGCTCATTTTGATAATGGTATGACGAGTCATATTTCACCCCCGCTTCTTGGAGGACGGTAATGGCACTTTCGTTCATGCCGTAGCCACCGGCCCGGTGGGCAATAGCGGGAACACCCGTCCATTTTTGGATAGAATCAAGCCCCGTTTTAATAATTTCGCGCTGCGTTTCAATGGCGTACTCGGAAAGGTAGCGGCGCTTTGGGTCGAAGGCCGAGGAGGGGTGGGTGTGCAGTTGCACCGCGTGGCCTGCTTTAACAATGTTTTTACAAAGGGTGGATAATTTTTTTTCACCGACTTGTTTGACCGGATAGACATCGACAAAAAATTCTCCTTTGGCTTTGTGGACATTCAACAGTTCGATAATCTTCTGATATCCGTACTCGCCACCATCGACCTTTCCTTCGACGAAAGTCCGAAAAGCATTGGGCTGGCTAAGCCCTAACTCACCAACTTCGGTATCAATCGTGATTAAAATTTGCTTCACGTATTTTTACACTGGCTACGGCTAATAATCCACAGTCAATTGCGAGAGACGCACCTCACACCTTGAATAATGCCTACCTTAGAGGAATTAAAGTAACGTATTAGCCAAAATATACCTAGTTATACTAGCGGACTTCTCTGGTAACGGCCACCTTACATTGGTTTTAAGACCTAGGAACGTTTGGAGAATTGTCTTGCTCTTAAAAGATTAATGAACAGTTTGTAACGGAAAGGTTGATATATTTTTTCCCCGCCATAAAAAACCTCTAGAGTACCACCAAAACGTTTTTTAAAGCTATTGATACCTGCTGCTTTACTGCTTGCCTCTACGTTAAGACTGGCGCCACCAAAGTCATACTTTTCATATCCTGCCAGTTTAAGTTTTTGGATAATCTCCCAGTGGAGTAAGTTTGAAGCTCCTGGAGGGGGATTATCGCAGGTGGCGCCGTGCCAATAGAGTGCAGTGGTGCCGCATTGAGTAATAAAT
>JBBQFV010000033.1:0-7612 GCA_038322405.1 Patescibacteria group bacterium | reverse complement strand
AGCAAGCACATGAATACCTAAAAGCGCCTCTTTATTTTCTTTAATCACATGTTCCACATAAGATTCCACCTCAATATCTGAGGGTTTGTCCTCAAGCCATTTGAGAATATTACGAGCAAGACGAGCTTGTAATCCTGTAAGCTCAATCATGGAGTACTTCCAGGTTTCGGTGCAGGATTACGCATTAAGTCATTGGCATCCTTCACAATATCTCGATACTTGGGTTTAACAAATTCAGACTTCTGGGTGAATTCCTTCAATTCTTTTTTAAATGCATCTAAGTCTTTTGGCGCTAGCCCCTTATCAATTTGCGCAATAAGACCCTCAAGTCTAGCATTGTCTTTTACAGCACCAGGACTAGTCAAACTCCTGGTGTGCTGCAAAATAGTATCTATACTGGCTTTTAATAGATCCAAGTCAATTCGGTCCTTATTTGAGTTGGCTTGTCGATTTAAGTCTTCGTAACGTGCAACATATTCTGCTCCAGCCTTTAACCTGTTTTCCATTTCCTCACCGGTTGCATTAATAGGAATAGGGGTACTACTTAAAAGATTGGAAAGAGCTTTTGAAACATCATCTTTCACATCTAATGTCATCGAAATAACATTTTCTTTTCTCTTTCCTACTTCCTCACGTAAAGCTTCACGAACTATCTTTTCTGCAGATTTATAGATTTGACCGCGGACTGCTACAGAGTCATCACTCTCCCCTATCCTTTTCTCTGGCTTCCCCCGCAGAATAGTGAGGTACTGGGTACGCTTAAGTCTATCTTCCGCTTCTTTATCCAAAGATTTTTTCATACCTTCGGCACGCATATTTGATTCTAAACGCCATTGCTTAAGCAATGCATCATTCTGCCCAGTTTTCCCTCCAACACGCCCTTCCGCATACTGATTTTCATTTGTCCGGCGAACTAGCTCTACTACTTCCTTAGTTACCGCTTGAGAATCTTTAATCGCATCCTTAAGTTCTCGATAACTATCCGACCTTGTACCTTTGCCCGTAGCTAATAGTTCTTCAGATGTCATCCCTAGGGAAGCTGTAGCTGTTTCACGACCCTCTTTTTCAAGACCACGCACCTTTTCATCTTGAACAATTCGGATAGCTCGACGCATGCCACGACTCATACCATCTTGGTTCAGGAATTTCTTTTCTTCAATTTCAATATTTTTCTGAGCTATTTCTATTTCATTTCTGTGAACTGAAGACTCCCGGTAGCGACCTTCAGCCTCAAATTGTTTTGCAGTAGCTTCATGTTCTCGAATCTCAATTTCTGCTTTCTGCTTAAATAATTCAAGATCGCGCTTTTTAGATTCAACTTTTTTAACTGCATTTGGACTATATCCTTTACTAAACTGCTCGTTACGGGTTTTGCGGTTCTCCTCAATTTTATCTATGAAGCGTTTTGCATCACCAAGAGGAGTCGCCATAGCTCTAGCGCCTATAGCTTCTACACTCTTTTTTCCTGTAACATTCCACACTTGCTTTGGGGCGCCTTTAATTTTACTTTCAAGTTTGCCGTATATGCCTTTTGCTTCACCAGCCAAGGTAAACGGAGTTTTCATGGCCTGGTAAATCATAGCTACGCCAAATACATAGCCGAGCAGGTAGTTGAGAAATGTTGCATCAAGCGGCACTACCCTAAACCACATGAAGCCCATCCATAGCCAAAAGTATGATATGAGTGGCATAAAGGTCCAGTTGACTACAAGTGTAGACCAACGCTTCCAAGCAAATCCTAATGGAGGGAAATAGAGGCCAATAAATGCAAGTGGAGCTACAGAAACAGCAAAGAAAAAGACAAAGGTTCGAACCATGAAGAGAAAAGCCAAAATGAAAACCATAATGGCTGCAGCCCAAAGGAAGAAGTTTAATATAGCTTGCTGAAATACCAGAGAAGTATCAGGTAGTTCTTTACCATTTTGAATCTTCGTGAGGTGAGCGGTTGGGTCTTGTTTCACACTACTAAAAGCCCGAAAAGTTGCATGATAGGCATCTATACCACACGGTGTACTTCCAGCCACAGCTGATACGAAAGCTGATTCGCTAATGTATACGGGAGTACATTTCTTTTGAGTTTGTTCAATGAGCCCCTTGGCTAGCTGACCTGATATTTCCAAACCTGCTCTTACAATAAAGAAGCTAGCATTCGCCAAGATTAATCCAATGATTAGACCTGGAAGAAGTTTTTTGAAAGAGTAAATGTTTACTTGAACCTGCAGAATATTAGCAAGTGCAATTGCAATAAGGAGAAGCAGCACTGCAGCGTTGGTTATTCCAAGCACGTAGTTATATGCATTACGTACCAATTGACCCCCACTGCTATCAACTAGTTTCTGCTCAACAGGACCAACGAACGTATTCTTGTCGTCTTGACCGGGAGGAAGACTGAATACCGTTTTTTGGGTGTTTTGCAGCGCCCCAGGTATTCCCGAAGTACGGAGAAGAAGTGTGCTTGCACCATCAATCAAAACCTCCCCAATGTCCATTACGAGCAGTACTCCGTTGCAAAATATGTAGGGAAAATATTCGGAAAAGTCTAGAAAACTTGGACCACTACCACAGCGGTCTTGAGAAACCCCTATCACCTTAGAAGTTATCGAATCTGAAACACTAGAAGCTGCTGCCTGTTTTGTTTGATTGTCTTTAAGTTGAGAGGCTGCATTATCGGTAGTAAGCGGTTGCAAGGCAAGCACCGTTGTCATTAAGCCATAAGCATCTTGATAAAAGGCAGTCGGACTTGCGTACTGAATCGTTGAATCTCTATAATTCTCGATACCCGAAGCAGCAGGGCCAAAACTGAAATGTGTAAAATTTGCTGGTGAGTCTACCTTGAAATCAGGACCATTTATATAAGATGAAATTGTAACATGGTACATTTTTTTTGAATTTGTTGGATCCCATAAGGTTCCATTAACCATATTTTCCCAAGCAGTTGATACTTTTTCATGAATTATTCCACTTACATCTAAAATATCTATTTGATCTAGAACAGCTGAAGTTATTACGTTAACCCAAGCTGGGTTTTGAGCCATTTTGTTAATCAGCAGTAGTGACGCTTCACTCGCCGCTAATGGATTTATAATGTCCCAGTTAATAGCACCGTCTGAAGTAGATTGCAGAATCCCTAACTCCTTATTATAGGCAGCTACAGAGTTTTCGATATCATTTGGATCCAACTGAAATGCCTGAAGATATGCATACCCTGTCAGGTAAGGATGGGGTGAAGCACCCTTAGGGTTGCTCCAGGCCTGATCAACCTCAGATAAACATTCGTGAGCAGAATAGTAATACTCACGAAACATTGATACCGCATTGTCTGCAGAGGGAAGATCCTTATTTCCGCTAATATAGGTCTTATATCCCGTAATAGCATCTTGACAGGGGCCACTTGCTGGTGTTACCCTAGCTATCCAATCATCAAGATTACTAGGAAGAGTAGCTGCTGCGTGTACTGGCTCAGTAACGGGTAAAGAAAATACCTGGCCTATTGAAGCAAGGATTAATATCGCAAGAAATAACAAAGAAACACCCCTCTTCAAATTCATACCCTCATTCTACACTGTCGCGAATCAAGGATTCAAATAAAGAGACGTTAAGCTGTCGCGCATTGCTTTGGCAGCGTCAGCTTTTGCCCGGTAATTGGCGTTCAATTCGGCTATTTTTTGGTAGGTGAGGTAGCGGTAGTGCCAGGCTTCAGGGTAGCCCGGATCCAATGTAAGCGCCTGGTCAATTGCATACTGGGCATAGGGTGACTCGCCAGCGTTATAGAGTTTTATCCCCTCTGTAAGCGCTTCTTTGGGCGTAGTAAACGATCCTTCTGCCTCGCTAAGCAGGCGCACTACATCGTCTACTCCCCACTCGTGCCAGTAAGACTCAAGCACTTTAGGATCAGTGGGCGCTTGCTGGCTCCAGGCAAGCCATTGAGCGGCGTCGGGGGAACCATCGACTTCGGAATTGCGAAATTCTTTTTCGGCGTTGTCGAAGTTTTGTACTTTTAAGTAGGCAATGCCGCGCTCAAAGTAGCGCTGAGCCAAAATTGGCTGAACTACCCGGATCGTTTGCCATACCAGGAGCACTAAAATACCCGCAGCCACCAAAAAGATGACAACCGTGCGGGGACGCGAAAAGACGGGAGGGATTGCTGCCATGCTCAAGCGGAAGGCCAGCGTTCCGCAATGAGCATCCCCTTTTGCTCAGGTATATAGTCGGATAGTTGTTGCCAAATGGCTTCGGTCACGAACGGTATGAACGGGTGGGCCAGTTTCAGCGTACTGGTCAACACCTTGAAAAGTATCGCCACAGTATTGTCGTCCACTTGGTCGCCTTCTTTTTGATTTTTTGCCCCTTCAAGGTAGATGTCTGCAAAATACTGCCAAGCCAACCCTTGGACTTGCTGCAAGGCTTGGGCAAACCGATAATTTTCCAAATGATTACTAACTTCTGCCTCTGCGCTTTCTAACTGGGCGAGTATTGTTTCATCAAAGTCGGTTACTGCCACTGGGCTTGGTAGATCATGGAAGTTACGTCCATTAAGTTGCATGGTAACGAAGCGGGCAATATTCCACAATTTATTGGCAAAATTCCGGCCCCCCACAATCTTTTCCTCGGGCAACGGCAAGTCCCCTGCAGCGGCACTACCAATAATGAGGCCGAAGCGCAGGGCATCGGTACCGTACTTGGCCGACAATTCTACCGGCGAAACTACGTTACCTTTCGACTTGCTCATCTTTTTGCCCTGGGAGTCGTTCACCATGCCGTGAAAGTACACATTTTTGAATGGCACTTCGTCGCGCAAATACAAACCCATCATGAGCATGCGGGTCACCCAAGAAAAAATGAGATCGCGACCGGTTTCCATAACCGTAGTTGGGTAGAATTCTTGCAGATATTGTTCACCCATAGCTTCTAACACCGCAACTGGCCACTGGGCGGAGGAAAACCAGGTATCGAAAATGTCCGGGTCGTTCGCTACTTCGGGGTTTTCGGGCATGGCGTCTTTAATAGGAATCCCCCACCAAATTTGGCGCGAAATATTCCAGTCGCGCAGGCCTTTCAGCCAGTCGAGTTGGATTCGCTTGTAACCTTCTGGGTAATACACAACCTCGCCTTTTTCGATTGACTCAATTGCCCTGTCGGCAAGTGGGCGGACCTTAACATACCATTGAGGCATGAGCATTGGCTCGATTGGCTGGAGCGACTTGTAGCACAAAGCAACCGAGTGAATGTAGCTCTCGTCCACTTTTTCAATGAGGCCAAGTTCCTGTAGACGGGCAGCAATGAGCTTACGCGCCTCAGCAGCCTTTAGCCCGGCAAACTCACCGGCAATAGGAAGCAGTTTGCCATCTAAGCCAATCACTGGGGTCATGGGCAAGTTGTGACGTTCTGCTATTTCAAAGTCGATAGGGTCGTGGGCGGGAGTGATGGTCATGGCACCAGTGCCAAACTCGGGCTTGATTGCTTCATCGGCAATGACGTTCATTTCCACCTCTTCGCCGGTGGCTATCATTACTTTGTAACTTTTGCCCACAAATTCTTTATAGCGCTCGTCTTCAGGGTGCACCACAATTGTCTTATCGCCGAACTTGGTTTCAGGCCGCACGGTAGCAATGGTAATAGGCCCGTACTTTATGTAGTACAGCGGGTCGTTGCGGTCTTCGTGCAACACTTCAATGTCGGAGTAAGCGGTGCGGTATTTAACCGAGTAATGTACAATGCGGTTGCCACGGTAAATGAGGCCTTCGTTGTACATTTTGCGAAAGGTCCTATACACCCGCTCCACTACCTTTGGGTCAAGCGTGAAACGGTTGGTATCCCAGTCGGCGGAAGTGCCCATCATGCGCACCTGGCCTTCAATGTTTTGCTTATTAGCCATGGTGAAGGCCAAGGTTTCCTCGCGGAACTGCTCTTGGGTCATTTGGAAGCGGGAACGGCCTTCCTTTACCAGCTTTTTCTCGAATACAATTTGGGTTTCAAAGCCGGCATGGTCGGTACCCATAATCATGAGTGTACGGTCGCCCTTCATGCGATGGTACCGGGCCATAATGTCCTCCAGTGTACACACGAGGGCGTGGCCCATGTGCAGGTTGCCATTGGCGTTGAATGGAGGCATGACAAGCGACCACGGCGCACCTTCGCCTTGCGGCTTGAACACCCCCGAAGACTCCCACATCTCGTAGAGGCGGGACTCATGCTCGGAGGCTACGTATGCTTTGGGGAAATCGGTTTCGAGTGACATAACGAGGTTCAGTCTAGCCGAAAAGTCCTCAGATTGGTATGCCCGCCAACCAGACAGGTGACACTCATTTCTGCTAGCATACTGGTATGCATACGGATGACCTTGCCGCTTTTCTGCACGCGCCCGCTTGGCAGCGTTTTTTGCAAGCCACTAGCCAAACAGTTGAGCGTTACGGAGATGGCCTCTATGTCAAAGGGAACTTGCTTAATAAGGGGACCTATTGGCGCGGCTCGCGAGTAGCGATAGATGCCACTTGGGAAGTGCCCACTTTTTGCAAGAAAGCTTGGTTTATTAGGCTTGAGCCATTAGCGGAGTGCCGGGAGCACTTAGCGAAATTTGGCAACGTACGCGTTACTGACTCAATTCAGCCAAAGCAAACTATATTCCTCGATTTGAGTGCTCCGGAAGAGGAGTTACTTGCCGGTATGAAAAGTAAGCATCGTTACAATATTCGGGTAGCAGAGCGACACGGCGTTCAGGTTGAGATTGTACATGCAGATGCGGCCGAGCACTTTGGCCGTTTTTGGAAACTACTTACCGAAACTGCCGGCCGCCATACCTTTCGCACTCACGATGAGAACCATTACAAAAATATGATCGAGCTGTTGGCACCTGAGGGCATGGCCCATCTTGCATTCGCCACCTTGAACGGACAGGATTTGGCCACTTTACTGTTAATTACCTATAACGGTACGGCAACCTACTTGCACGGCGGCTCGACCCAAGCGCATAAAGAAGTAATGGCTCCTCACCTGTTGCACTGGCAGGTAATTACTTGGGCAAAATCGGCCGATAATAGGCTCTATGACTTTTGGGGCACGAACGCCGTAAAGCAAGAAGACGGTACTTGGGAACCGCGGGCAAACCACCCTTCCACTGGCACCACCCGCTTTAAGCTTGGCTTTGGTGGGCAGGTTATTCAGTACCCTGGTGCGTTTGACCTTGTACTCAGGCCCATTCCGTATACACTGTACAACGGAATAAGGCGCATTATCCGCCGTCAGAGCTCATTTTAACTATGGCAAGCACGCTTAAACGAAAACTGGCTTCGCGCATTTCACGCAAGAACCTCAACCGCTTCCACCTTTTGCAATCGGTGGGGGCTAGTATTCGATATCGTTTTCCGGCCCGCGGCATGCTGATTGTAGGGGTAACCGGGACCAAGGGTAAAACCACTACTTGTCACTATGTGGCTAGCATTTTGGAAGAAGCCGGCTTTAAAGTTGGCATGGCGACTACCGCCGTATTTAAAATTGGTGAAGAAGTATGGACCAACGAAAGCAACAAAAGTGTCTTGCCACCAAAAGAGTTGCATAAGTTATTGCGCCGCATGCGCGACGAGCACTGTGATGCCGCAGTAATTGAGGTGACGTC
>JBBQFV010000032.1:0-8109 GCA_038322405.1 Patescibacteria group bacterium | reverse complement strand
TGTAGTGCGCGGCGAAGTCGGTAAAGCGCTGAACACGGCCTCCAGCCTCTTGCGTCTAATCTACCAACGCCTGGACGTTGCCGTGCAGGCCGGTCAGATCTCGGGGAAGGATCAGGATCCTTTCGCCTTGGGTGAAGTGCTGCGAGTGGCCGGCAACCACACTCTCGCAATGCCTAACTTCGAATTCCGCCTTGATTCAATGTTGGTAAAAATCACGGCATTCGAACCTCTAAGAGATGGCTCTGAGAAGCCCAAACGCGGCGACCTAATACCACTCCATTCCGTTTGGTACCCGGGAAAGGACTCGAACCTTCACACCTTGCGGCACTAGCTCCTAAGGCTAGCGTGTCTACCATTCCACCACCCGGGCAGGCAGAAACAACCTTACCGTAATCTAGACATTTAAACAAGAAGGCCTGGCGTATTGCGCCAGGCCCAAGATTTATGTAGTAACCACTTTCTTCCCCTTTAAAATAAATTTGATTGAGACTAACAATACGAATACCTCGTGAAGCAAGGCAACCTGCATCACCATGAAACAGCGGCGCATCCTAATATCCATCAGGCCCAAAAGATGGTCATGAAAGAAGGAAAGGAACGCCATTCGGGCAAAGTTATGCTGCACCGTTTCAGCCAAGTTTAGGCCATTGAAATAACGCTCGCGCTGCAAATAACTCAATAGCAAAGCCACTGAAACTACAAAAACAAACAAACTCATACCTCACCTCAAGGTTGAGGCATACCAGATTTGGCATCAAAGTTCAACTAGGTCACGAATCTTGGCAATGGTTGCCGGGCCAATGCCGCTTACTTTATCAAGGCCATCAATGCTTTTAAAGGCGCCGTGCTCTGTCCGGTAGTCAATGATTCGCTGGGCGTAGGCAGGGCCAATGCCTGGCAAGGTATCGAGCTGAGCTGCCGTCGCAGTATTGATAGATATTAGCTTGCTAGTTGTTGTTTCAGAAGGTATAGATGCTGGCGCCGGACTTGTGTCCTGCTCACTACTAATGCCTAATTGAGAAGCAGTAACATGTAGCTGTTCAGCTTCCTTCACCACCGCATCGTGCTCCGCCGCCACCTCTTGGGTAGCCGCTTGGAAGTCGGAATGTAACTGCGTCAAAGCTGCAGCATCGCTTTTGCGGGCATCTTGCAGAGCCGTAAGCTGCCCCTCAAGCGTTGTCACCCGCTCACTGAGCTGATCGGCAATTCCCTGGTCAGTAACAATAGTGACAGGGGAGTTGTTGGCACCTAAAACCAGGTTTTTTAAGCCTATGACTTTGACCCGCAGCTGAGGTACTAAAAGCACAGCCGCAACAGCACCTAAAGCCACCGCTACACTAAGTATTTTCCAGCGCCAGCGCACGAATTGAGGGGAGAGGCGTTTCCACATGCGCCTACCCTACTTTCCCCGCCTACATTGCGCAAGATTATTCCAAACCTGTGGTTGCACTGGACAACCCCTGTTCGTGCCACTGGAGCAAGAAACCGGGGTGCTCCAAAATGTAGTGCTGTACAATTTCTTTCACGTGCTGCAGGAAGGCCAAGTCGGTAATATTGGCCATCTTGAAATCAGGCAAACCTGATTGTACGGTCCCAGTCAAATCCCCCGGCCCACGTAGGTCCAAGTCCCGTTCGGCTATGTCAAAGCCGCTGTCATAATCGACAAGCACCCTTAGGCGTTCAATGGCAGGCCCGCCGCCAACGGTCGGACAGAGGAAGCAGTAACCTTGTACATTGCGCCGCCCAACCCGGCCGCGCAGCTGGTGCATCTGGGCTAGCCCAAACCGCTCGGCGTTTTCTACCACAATTACCGTAGCATTGGGCACGTCTACCCCAACTTCAATAACGGAGGTGGCAACAAGTACGTTTATTTTATTCGCTTTCAGGTCTGCCATGAGCGCTTCTTTTTCCTTGGCCTTCATGCGTCCGTGCAGGGCCGCTACAACCCCAAACTCGGGATGCTCCTTTTGCAGCCGCTCCGCCTCTTTTGTCACATTTTTGATTTCTTTTGGGTCAACTAGTGGCGCCGCATCAAATACTTCTCCTGGCTCAATGAGCGGACAGAGCACAAAAACCTGATGCCCATGTTGGACTTCTGCCGCAATGCGTTCTTCCATTTCCCGCCGCCGGCTAACGGGAATTATTTCGGTCATAATTGGCAGCCGGTGCTTAGGCTTTTCCTTAAGAAAGGACACTTGCAGGTCGGCAAACAGCACGAGGGCCAGGGTGCGGGGAATCGGGGTAGCCGTCATAGCTAACACGTGCGGGGAGTGCTGTTGTTTGTCGCGCAGCAATGCCCGTTGTTTGACCCCGAAGCGGTGCTGTTCATCGACAATAATGAGACCTAGGTTGTCTATCACAAAGCTGTCTTGGAGTACCGCATGGGTGCCCACAATAATGTCAGCTTGATCGGCGTTTTCTTTGGTCGATGCTGTCCACAATGCAACCTTACAGCCTGCTGTTTTAAGCAGCTCGGCAATGGTGCGGGCGTGCTGCTGGGCCAATATTTCAGTTGGGGCTAGGAAAATGGTCTTCTCACCGTTTTGAGCTACACATGCGGCAAGCAGGGCAGCCACAACGGTCTTGCCTGAGCCAACATCGCCGTTGAGCAGGCGGGTCATGAGTTTGCCCGATTGCATTTCCTGCAGCATGTCCCACACTACCCGCTTCTGGCCTGCCGTGAGCTCAAAGGGGAGTGAGTCAACAATTTTTTTAAACCAGTCCAGGGACACGGTGATAACCTTTCCTGTAGCCTCAACCTGTAGGGTTTTACTCTGTTCAACCTGCATGAAAAAGCTGAACGTTTCTAGGAAGGCCATCGCCATTTTGCCCTGTTCTGTCTCCTCTAGTGAGGTGGGTTTGTGAATAAGGCGCAGCATGGTTGGGTAATCTGGAAGCTGTTCTTCCTTACGTAGGTCTTCCGGCAAGGGGTTGTCCAAAACCGTAGAAGTAAGGACTACCCGAATGAACTTTTGCAGCATCCAACTGGTAATACCCTTGGTCTGCAGGTAGGTAGGGATGACCTGCGGTTCGTTTAACACTACCGGGCTGCTCATAATATTTTGGCCGTGGAAGCGCTCAATACTGCCTACGCACGTCCATTCCGAGCCTATTTGTAATTTTTTTGTAATGTAGGGCTGGTTAAAGAAACGCAAGGTAAGCTGCACACCGGTTCCATCGGAAACTTCGGCATCAACAAAAGAAAGCCCACGCTTGGTGCGCTTGGTAATTACTTGATCAACTGTAATGCGAATAGCTTCCTGCTGCCCAAAGGGTACCAGGTTAAGGGGGAGTGGGTTAGTAGCGTCTAGGTAACGGCGGGGAAACCAGTGCAACAAGTCACCCACAGTGCGTATGCCCATGCGCTCCAAGTGCTCAACCAGTTTTGGCCCGACGCCGGGGACGAGTCGAACTAAATCGTGTGTTCGGTACTGCATATAATTCCTCCTCCCCACACCCTATCACCTTCATATAAAACGAGCGACTGGCCAGGTGCAACGGCCCAAAGGGGAGCCGTCTCTATCACAATTCTATCCCCTTGTTGGCTAATCCCCTTTACCGCTATTGGTTTTTGTTGATAACGGGCTTGAGCCGTAATGTGACCACTTTTGGCTAATGTATCGATGGTCGATACTACTGACCAATCACTTGCACCACCAGTAGTCTGCCAACTTTCTAGTACTATCGAGGTAGCCGATAAGTGTGGGTCATCACGGTCTAGTGAGACATACAACTTATTATTACTAGCTTCTGTAGCAACTACATATACTGGACGGGTATCGGGTTCATTGGTGTATGAACGTAGTACACCGTTGTCTATGGCCTCCCCTGCGCGCTCCCCGACGGTATAAAATACCGATCCTCGATGCTCCCCCACTACAAGTGCGCGTTTTACTCGCTCTGCAAATGATTGGTTTTCCACGTACGGTGGCAGCAAATAGGTCCGACCTGGCTTTGCCCCAATTTGCTCTATGAGGAATTTCTTTAAATCAAGGTGGCCTATGAAGCAAATTCCTTGACTGTCTTTTTTGCTAGCGGTCGGCAGGCCCAAAGCTGCAGCCTTCTCGCGCACTAATGGCTTTTCTAGCTCTCCGACTGGAAAATAGACCTGGCTTAGCTGGTCATCATTAAGGGCATAAAGAAAATAGGACTGGTCTTTATAGTTGTCCAATCCCCTCTTTAATTGTCCATCTATTAAACGTGCATAGTGACCTGTCGCAATGCCCTCGGCACCAAATTCTCGGGCTTTATCGAGAAATACCCGGAACTTAATTTCTTTGTTACACATAACGTCAGGGTTTGGTGTGCGCCCTGCCTCGTACTCCCGTATGAAGTAATTTACTACCCGTTCTTTGTATTCTTGCTCAAAGTTAATGGAGCGGAATGGAATACCAAGGCGCTCGCATACCACTTGGGCGTCTGCCTGATCTTGCTCCCATGGGCAGTCGGTAAGGCTTTGCAGAGTATCGAGGGACCAGTTTTTCATAAAAATTCCCTCTACGTCGTGTCCCTGCTCCTCCAAAAGGGCGGCGGCAACCGACGAGTCAACGCCTCCGGACATGCCTACAATAATTTTAGCCACGGTGGTAGAAAAGACCGGCTATAGCAACCACAATCCAAATTAAATTAAGCATCACTGGTTGGGTATCTTTCTTCCTCCAGGAGGAGTAGCCGACGAAAGAAGATCCGATAATATTGGCAGTTAAGTAGCGCCAATCGGTCGCACTCACCCACCCAAATACTGCCGAGAGGTAAGCACTCACAATGAGGGCTACTCCCAGCCAATCTACCACTTCAACTATTTTTTTCTGTTTGTGAATCATAATTTGAAGAATACCTCGGCTGTCGAGGTTGTTAGCTCATCTACCTCATGCAAGCTTTTACCTCGAAGGTCGCTAATAAGCTCTGCGACTGCAATAACCATCGCTGGTTCACATTGTTGGCCTCGAAAAGCCTGAGGAGTGAGGTAGGGAGCATCGGTCTCAACCATGAGGCGCTCCCATGGCACTGTTTTAGCCACTTCACGAAGTGCCTCGGCACTTTTATAAGTCAAAATTCCCGTAAAAGAAAGGTGAAAACCAAGCTCAAGCCACTTTTCGGCTTCTTCCCCTGTGCCAGTAAAGCAGTGGATTACCGCCCGTAGGCCTGCTGCATCGGCTTTTAAAATGTCGTACAAGTCAGCGAAACAATCCCGACTATGAATAATGAGAGGCTTACCCATGTCCTTGGCTATAGCAATCATTTCGCGCAATAGTCCTTTTTGCAAAGCCTTATACGCTTCTACCTCGGAATCGCTCATCCCTTCAAAATGGAAATAGTCCAAACCAACCTCTCCTACTGCAACAACACGTGGATTGTGACAAAGTGAACGGATGCGCTCAGTATCTTCTTCCTTAACTATAGGGGCCTCACTTGGGTGAATCCCCACCCCTGCCCATACATTACTAAACTGTCCAGCCAGCATAACTGCCGATTCCGATTCGGCCCGGCTGGTCCCCGGCACAATAACTCGGTCAACGCCGGCTGCGGCAGCCCGCTCCAATACACCGGCAATGTCGGTATCCAGCGGCGGGTAATTAAGGTGGGCGTGGGTGTCGATCATAGCTCTACCCGCGGGAACAAAATGACTGAGGCACCTAGCTGATGGCCAGGTTGTAGTGGTTCCCACCAATCATCAATGACAAAAACCTGACTGAATACCTTTTCAGCCGTGGCTGGCATAGCCGGCCAAAACATACAGGTAACGGAACGAATAATTTCGAGCATTTCGTACAAAAATGAATCAAGCTCTTTTTTACGCGCTTCGTCTTTGGCCACGTCCCAAGGCTGGAATTCCTGGATGCGCCGGTTGCAGTACACTACTAGCTGGTGCGCGGTAGCGAGGGCGTCGTGAATTTGGATAGCCTCTGCCTGCTGATCATATTTTTGCCACGTTTCGGTGACAATTTCCTGACCACCCGTACCTTCTGGCACTTTGCTCTTACAGTATTTAGCGACCATCGCCAAAACCCGACTTACCAGATTGCCGTAATCATTGCCAAGGTCACTCGAATAAACCTGGGCAAGGCGCTCCATGGTAAAATCGCCATCGTCGGTAGTGGGCAGGGAGCGTAGCAAGAACCAACGCAAAGCATCAGTGCCGAATTTTTCTAACGGCTCCTCAGGCACAATTACGTTGCCAAGCGTTTTGCTCATTACATGGCCGTCTTTAAGGACAAAACCATGAACTAAAAGTGAACTTGGCGGGGTCAGTCCAGCCGAAAGCAACATAGCCGGCCACATAAGGCCGTGAAACCGACTGATGTCTTTGCCTACGCAGTGCAAATCTATCGGCCAGCGCTCGTTGGTCATAATTTTGTCACCTTCAAGGATCGCGCAACCTGTTAGATAATTAGTCAAAGCATCAAACCACACGTACATTACTTGGTTTTCGTCGCCAGGCACCGGAATTCCCCAACCTAAGCGCGACTTTTCGCGAGAAATAGAGACATCCTGCAAGCCCTTTTCCTCTAAAAAACGAATCAGCTCGGCCGCCCTGTGTTCTGGATACACTTTGTACTCGCCGCTTTTTAAGAGCGTCAAAATCTGCTCGGTGTATTTAGATTGGGCGAAAAAGTAATTTTCTTCTTCAATAAGCTCAATAAATGACACGTCGATGCCAAAAGTCGCAGGGTCACTCACTTCGTCAGCAGAGCCTAAAAACTCTTCTTGTTTGACGTTGTACCAGGCGCGGTAGGTTTTTTTATATATGTCCCCGTTGACCTCACAAGTCCGCCAGAGCGCTTGGGCCATTTGGACATGTTCAGGATCATCTGTGCGAATGAAACGGTCATAGCGCACGTTCAGTGCACTGAGAAGGGCAAGGAAATGCTCGGTCTGACCGGTAATAAAATCATGAGTGTCCTGACCCGCGGCGGCGGCGGCTTTTTGGTTCTTCAAACCATGCACGTCTACCCCCGTTTGGAAGAACACACTGTCATTTTTCGCCCGGTGAAAGCGGGCCAAAAAGTCAGCCTGCACCGCCTCCAAAGCATGGCCCAAGTGGGGCCTGCCGTTCGGATAAGAAATTGAGGTGGTAACGGTAAATTTAGGCATTGGTCACAAGTAAGACAACTTCCCCTTTGATTTGTTTGCGGCTGGCGAGTTCAGTGCGGATGTCCATAACACTCCCAACCAGCACTTCTTCAAACTGCTTTGTGAGCTCCCTTCCCAAACAAACTTTGAGCTCTTGCTTCCATTCTAGCAGCTCATCGAGCAGCTTGATGGTGCGTTCAGGCGATTCGTAAAAAACTACCCCACCGGTTACTCCAGTCATTAATCCGTCACAAAGCTGTTTCAACCTGGTTTGACGGCCTTTTTTATGCGGTAAAAATCCCTCAAACAACGGGTGCTGCACACCTAACCCAGCCACTGAAAGAATGCACGCCAGCGCGCTGGTACCCGGAATAACCACAACATTGTGACCAGCCTCCCGTACCCGGCGAACTAAATAATCACCTGGGTCAGAAACTCCTGGCGTGCCGGCGTCGCTGCAAAAGGCTACGCACTTCCCTTGCTCCAAAAAGGTGACAAGCTCAAGAATTGTTTTTTCTAACTGGGGGCGGGGCTGGGCCTCTCGGTAGGACCGTAGAACAGTTTTAATCTCATACCGGTACAGTAATTTTTTTGTCACCCGGGTGTCCTCGGCATACACAACTTCAACACTTTTCAGCGTCTCTAAAGCCCGCAAGGTAACGTCGCCTAAGTTACCAATTGGAGTGGCAACAATAAACAGGTTAGATTCCGGCATGGTAGAGTTTTAGCCAGTCTGTTTCGGTAAGTTCCTGCGCGCGGATATTTGTCTCAAACCCCTGCTCAGCAAGCTTTTCGGCCATGTCCATATTAGACATGCCCCGCATTCCCGCCAGCACATTTTTCAGCTGCTTACGCGGCTCCAAAAAAGCCCTTTTAACATACTTGAAAAACGCTCCCTCTTCCTCAGGTGCCAAAGCGCGCACCGGCTTTACCGCCAAGTGCAAAATGACCGAATCTACTTTAGGTTCCGGCCAAAAGCAACGGGATGGAACCTGTAAGGCTAGGGAAACATCGGCATAATATTGGACAAGCACC
>JBBQFV010000031.1:0-8264 GCA_038322405.1 Patescibacteria group bacterium | reverse complement strand
CCTCCTCGTTCAGGCCCAATCATTCCTTGTTCTTCCATTGCGGCCACAATGCGCTTGGCTTTGTTGTATCCAAGGCGCAGGTAGGTTTGCAGCATACTGGTCGAGGCCTTGTTGTGCTTCAAGAAGAGATCGTAGGCTTCCTGCATGAGAGCCGTTTCTTCTGGGTCGAGGCCTCCCCCGGCACCACCAAAGCGCGATTCTACCGGCTCCTCTAAGAAGGTTGGGTCGTAGCGGTCGCCAGGCTCCTGAATACGGATGTGGGCAATGATGTTTTGAATTTCCTTCTCGCTGGCAAAAGCACCCTGCACCCGCTTTGGCTTTAGCACTTCGGTCGAAAGATAGAGCATGTCCCCGTAACCAAGCAATTTTTCAGCACCGGGGCTATCGATAATAGTCCGCGAGTCAATTTGACTGGTTACCGCAAAGGCAATACGGGTCGGAATGTTAGCCTTGATAAGGCCGGTAATTACGTCTACCGATGGGCGCTGGGTGGCGACTACAAGGTGAATACCAACCGCGCGCGCCATTTGGGCCAGGCGCACTATTTTTTGCTCTACGTCGCGGGCAGCCACAATCATAAGGTCTGCAAGCTCGTCGATAACTACCACGATAAATGGTAACTTGCCTTCGGCCAGGTCTGGCTCGGCGTTATATTGCTCAATGTTGCGCTTGCCGTTTGCGGCGAGCAACTTGTAGCGCCGTTCCATTTCTTCCACCATGCGCTTAAGGGCGGTAACCGTGTCCCGAGGCTCGGTAATGACCGGCGTGAGTAGGTGTGGCAGCCCATTATAGCCGGCAAGCTCAACCCGTTTAGGATCGACTAGTACTAAGCGCAGCTCGTCCGGCGAGTTGTTGATCAAAAGTGACAAAATTATGGTATTGATGGCAACTGACTTACCAGAGCCAGTCGCACCGGCGATCAGGCAGTGCGGCATACGGGCAAGGTCGGCAACTGCAGGTTCACCGTCGGCACCGCGGCCAAGGGCAATGGCCAGTTTGGAGTTAATCGCTTGGAACTGTGGTGACTTAATGGTTTCCTTTAAGCCAACCATCGCCTTTTTCTCGTTTGGAATTTCAATACCCACCAGGGCTTTGCCAGGGATTGGAGCCTCAACACGTACTGACTGGGCAGCCAAGGCAAGGGCAAGATCATCTTGACGCGCAGTAATAGCATTGAGCCTTACCCCTTCTGCCGGCTTTAACTGGTACTGGCTTACCGTTGGGCCAACCCGTACATCGGTCATCGTTACATCGATACCAAAGTCTCCGAGCGTTTTTTGGATTAGCTCCATGCGCTTTTGGATGTTGCCTGCTACAGGCTTTTCATCGACACTTTCAAGCAGGCTAAGGGGAGGATAGTTCCAGTCAGCGCTGCGTTGCAGCTGAATGACTGGGGCTTTTTTAACCTCGACCTGCGCGGGTGCAGTACCCTGCTTCTTGCGGCCAAACAAGCCAAGCTTTACCTCGCCCTTCACAGGTACACGGGCGTCATTTTCTTCAGTTACTTGGGCCTGAGGTTCTTCATCTTCTTCGTCCTCATGTTTAGCCAGGAAGGCAAGTACTGCCTTATCCAAAATAAGCGTGAGGGCAATGAAAGCAACGACAAACAAGATGAGACGGCCGACAATGGCGCCAAATAAGCCGATTACACTGTCACCAATTACCGAACCAAGCCAGCCACCCGTCGAGCCGACTACATTTAAAATAGCCGTAAAGCTCATGAAAAAGAGGATGATTCCCGCAATTGTGACAAAGCGCAGCTCCCAATTGAACCGCTTGTGTAGCATTTTAAATGCGCCGTACCACAATAAAATGACTGAGAAGAGCGGGGTGGCACCCCCAGCAAAGTTAGCGAGTAAGGTATGCAGCCAGCTGCCAGCCGCCCCTGCGGCATCGAAAATTGCAGCTAACAAAAACAAAAAAACCACCAGGCCAAGAAGGAACTTGATCTGCTTGAGTACTGCGCGGTCAATCCCACTGCTCTTACTAGAAGACGCGGGGGCTGCTGATTTCTTCTTGCTCTTTGCCATATGCACCAGTTTAGCTAACTATAGCATGGTGTGCACCTGATTTTAGTACAGAAAAAGGTCAGGTCACAAGAAGCGCCACTCCCACTCTCGCTTAGAAGGCAACTTTCAGCTACTATATTGCCATTGTCTTAACCTGTTACTGATGTCACGTCTCTCCCTCGGAATTGTCGGCCTCCCGAACGTAGGTAAATCTACCCTCTTTAACGCGCTCGTTAAAAACACGCACGCCGAGGCTAGTAATTACCCTTTTTGCACTATTGATCCAAACGTGGGGATTGTTGAGGTTCCTGATGCGCGACTGGTGGGACTGGCTAGTATTGTGAACCCGGCTAAAATTGTCCCTGCGGTCGTAGAGTTTTGGGATATTGCCGGCATTATCAAAGGCGCTTCGCAGGGAGAAGGCCTTGGGAATAAGTTTTTGGCAAACATTCGGGAAACTGCCGCCATTATATTGGTGGCCCGTTTCTTTGATCACTCCGACATTATTCATGTAAACGGCGCGGTTAACCCTAAGTCTGACTTAGAAACTGTCTTACTGGAGCTTATTTTGGCTGACCTCGAGACTGTTCAAAAGGCTAAGGACAGGTACGCAAAACAGGCCCGCGGAGGTGATAAGGCTGCCTACGCAGGTATGCAATTTGTCGAGCAACTTGACCAAGCGTTAAGTAGCGAGAAGCCTGCGTCGACCGTAAAAAATGACAGTGACGAGGCAAAACAAGTGCTTCGTGAACTGCAGCTTTTGACTGCCAAGCCAATGCTTATTGTAGCCAATGTGGCTGAAGACCAGGTTGGAGTAGATGCCACAACCCTTTATAAGGAATATGACATGCAGGCCTTTGTCCCCTCGGCCGAATGGGTCATTCCGATAAGCGCCAAACTGGAGGCCGAACTGGCCGCCCTTGCTCCCGACGAGCAGGAAGTATTTTTAGCTGAATATGGGCTGAAGGAATCAGGGATGGATAGGCTTATCCGCGCTGCCTATTCATTACTAGGTTTGCAAACCTACTTCACCGCCGGCCCGACCGAGGTACGCGCCTGGACAGTACGGATAGGCGCAAAGGGCCCCGAAGCCGCCGGGGAAATTCACACCGATTTTGAGAAAGGGTTTATTCGGGCAGAAGTAATTGCTTATCCTGACTACATAGTTGGCAAAGGGGAAGCTGGTGCGCGCGAAGCTGGAAAGCTGCGTTCCGAAGGCAAAGAGTACGTTGTGCACGACGGCGACGTGATGCACTTCCGGTTTAACGTATAAAAAAGAGAGCTCTCTCAAGAGCTCCCAAATATTTTTGCCGAACGCAGCCTCACCGGACATGCGCAGTACCAGTCCTGCCTACGCACCCGAACGCTTAGCTTATGTGACCCCAGACCTGGCAAATATACTGAATTGTCTGGTAAATATATACCTGCTGATGTGTGGGCTATAATGTTCCCTAGTAATGCAGCCAAGAGAGCCACATTCTGAACGGGCCGCTCGATTAGCCGGAGCCTTTCTGGCGGGATTGTATCTGTTACCAGACACTATTCACCATTACTGGTGCGAGCCTCTAAAAAGAAGCACTTGTTTACGATGACAAAAGAAAACGCCCCGTTCAATACGGAGCGCTTTTCTTTATAAGCTTACTGGTCTTATGAAAGAACAGTAGCCTGGAGTACACCAATAGTCACAGCAAGAACGAGGGCAAATGACATAGCGGCAGCCTCAAAGTAAGAGAGGTTATCGTAGTCAACGTGCTTCGTCGAGATGAAGGTATGCGACTTTTTAAGTGGGTGCACTGCAGCAGGAGCTTCAGCTTGAGTAATAGTATCAGCCATGGTGGCCAACCTTTCTACCGGAAACTTTTTTAAATTGTTTTGTTTTTTCCGATGTCCCTAGTATAGCTGAAACCACCTCCCCTGTCAATGTGCCCTACTGAATGCGCAGGAAGTGCGACAAGTGTTTTCCGGCTGTAGTAAGAACTGTTGAGCGGTCATTCACAACGGTGAGCGCAATGAGAATTATTGCGATAATTGTGAGCAATATAAGGATCCGAACTATGTCCCTACGGATATACTTCTCCCCAATTTCCAACCCGCCTAGGCGACTAGGCGTACTTTGCATAGGCGCATTATGTGCTTGCGTAGGCAGGCTTATCATTGCTTGAGTAGGCCGGCTTTGCTGAGGAAATTGCTGCTGACGCTGTTTCTTCTGCTTACTCTTCTTGCCCATAGGGGTGTCCTGTTATATCGTTACCCTATCACTTAAGCAGCTCTCAGGCGCCTTTTCAATCGAGCCGAAAGAGTTTACAGATCTGGTTTGATCGGCTAAAGTAAACCGAGCGTCACGTCGAGTGCGGGTATCGTATAATGGTCATTACGCCACCTTGCCATGGTGGAGAAACGAGTCCGATTCTCGTTACCCGCTCCAAAAATTTTATAAAACGGCGCCTTACGGCGTGATAGCCAAGTGGTAAGGCAAGGGTCTGCAAAACCTTTATTCGCGGGTTCGATTCCCGCTCACGCCTCCACAAAACACCTACAATGCTTCCATTACAGATTGCTCACGTAATTGTCACAGTTCTGCTTGCTGCCAGTATCTTGCTCCAGCAGCGTGGTACCGGTCTTGGTGATGCGTTTGGTGCTGGCTCCGAAGTATTTACCAGTCGGCGTGGGGCCGAAAAGATTCTGTTTTACATGTCAGTAATCTTTGGAATAAGCTTTGCCGTGCTTGCGGTATTGCAGCTTGTCCTTGCCAAGTAGCAGTTCCAGGTTTGAGCCGGGGTGGTGAAATGGTAGACACGCTAGCTTCAGGTGCTAGTCATGGCAACATGGTGGAGGTTCGAATCCTCTTCCCGGCACCAACTCTGAAGCACATGCCGAACTAGCTCATTGGTAGAGCGTCGCCCTGAAGAGGCGAGCGTACCCAGTTCGATTCTGGGGTTCGGCACCAAAAAATTGTCGCCTAGGCATGACTAGGCTGCGTAGGCGAGGCTTTGCAGACAATTGTATAGATGCCTATTCAATATGACAGTCCAGGTTTGCTATAGTGCTTGGCTCTGCATTTGCTCCGCAAATGCCGTTCCCCCGCTCGGATTAAATGAAAATATGTAAACATATTTTCATTTTCCTCACTCGGGCTCTTAGCTCAGTTGGTAGAGCGCTTCGTTTACACCGAAGATGTCAGAGGTTCGAGTCCTCTAGGGCCCACCAAAGAAAAAACTCCTCCCTTGGGGAGTTTTTTCTTTGTCATGGTTTAATAGAAGTATGCAAAATCTTCTCCGGCTCTGGTATGTCCAGAGTGGGCCATGGGCACTACAACGCTACCTGGGTACTATCCGTGTTCTGGATGGTACGTTTGCGATTCGTGACACCTGGCGCAATATTGGACGTCCCCTTTTTCAGGATTACACCTGGCAAGGTCGGGCAATCGGCGTGTTCATGCGCTTGGCACGCATAGGAATTGGCGCCCTGATGTACGCACTTGCCGGACTCGTATACGCAGTCTTCTATGTGCTTTGGCTTCTGTTGCCCCTAATCTTTATCGCGAGCCTAATCGGCGGCTTTGTTGGACCAGCTGCACAATTATGACAACTACCCTTATAACCTGTAAAACTTGTAGCGGTTGGGGAGTAATGGGGGAAAAAGACGAGCTCATTTCTTGTGCGGTCTGTAAGGGGGCTGGGGTTTGGCTTACCGATGAGGCGGGACACACGTTCACCTATCCGTTTCCGGCCTTAGTAACCCCGCACTCTAAACAGCAGCACCTCCTCAGCCGAATTGCCAGATACGCTTTTACCATTACTGCCCTCCTCCTCACTCTGGGAAGCTTTATTGCTATAGTTTCCAGTGCACCAGATTTCCTGAGTGTCATTTGGCAACGAGGGTTAGTGCGTATTGTATTCGGTATTAGCGGTCTGGCGAGCGCCTACAGCCTGTCACTTTTTGAACAACGGAGGGGAAGCAAGAAAAACCTTCAGGAGCTACCTATTCAAAATGACAGTGTCGACCTCACAGAATTTGCGAGTACTCGCCTAGGCGAGTTGTTAAATAAAGCGGCAGAACTGGCTCTGGTAAAGAGTGATCAAGCCATAACTGACGGCATATTCTTGCTTACGCTGCTTACGCAACCGCGCATCCAATCTATGATAGCCCGCTTAGAGCACGTCCCAGAGGACGTTTTGGCTGCTGCGCAGCTGCTTGTCCCCAACGGCACTAGCACACCACGTCGCGCTGTCAGCATTTCGCCCGAAGTGCGCACTCGCGTACTCACTGCGTTTAAACGCGCGTTAGACAACAATTTCCCCTACGCCGACCTAGAGGACCTCCTGCTCGCCTACGCCGAAGACAAAGAATGGTCTAAAAACCTGTTTAAAAACTTCGATATGAACCCGAAAAGTGTCTTAGCAATCACTAAGTGGTACGCCGAAGACGCAGAGCGCAGCCGGCGTTGGGCATTTTGGCGTGAACGGGGACGAGTAAAACCAAAAGGCTTCATGAACCGGGGCTGGACCGCTCTGCCAACCCCTTTCCTGGACAGCTTTTCTACCGATCTTACCTCCCGAGCAGCCCAAGGCGCGCTCACCAATACCTTGGCCCGTGACCAAGAGGTAAAGCGCGCGCTTGAAATTCTCGGTAGTCCAAGCCAACACAACCTGCTCCTGGTAGGTGAACCTGGTGTAGGAAAAGCTACAATCCTTGCCGCTATCGCGACTAAAATGGCATCCGAAGAAGTACCGGAAGTCTTGCGCGACCACCGCCTAGTCGAACTGGACATAGCCAGCCTCCTTTCGAGTGGTGACCCGGAACAAAACGTGCGCACTGTGCTCGATGAAGTGCAGCAAGCGGGCAACGTAATTTTGGCCATCCCCGAAATCCAAAGCCTTGTCCACACCTCAGACAGCCCACTCGATGCTGCCGCCCTCCTGGCCAGTGCCCTCAAACAAAACATCCTCCAGGTTATTTCAACCGCCACCTTTGCCGATTTTCACCGCTACGTGGAACAAAATGCAGTTCTCACTTCCTTACTCACCGTTCTCGAAGTAAAACCCCCTAGCATTGACCAGACAATCGCCATTCTGGAAGAAGAAGGCGTAGTTATTGAAAACACTCAGAACGTCTACCTTACCTACCCCGCTATCGAAAAAGCAGCCGAATTGGCTGAACGCTTCTTAACCGATCAAGTGCTTCCTCAAAGCGCCATAGACCTGTTGGGCGATGCTGCAAGCACCGCCAAAGCAGCTAGCAACCGTTGGGTACAGGCAGTTGACGTTGAAGCAGCCGTCGAAAAGCGCACCGGCGTTCCCGTCAAAGCCGCCGGAGCGGAAGAAGGCCAGCGCCTCCTCAACCTGGAAACTGAGTTGCATAAGCGCATTGTGGGTCAAAACCAAGCAGTCGATGCCGTGGCCGATGCCCTGCGCCGGGCCCGGGCCGGCCTGCATACCAACGACAGGCCAATTGCTACTTTTCTCTTTGTGGGCCCGACAGGGGTAGGCAAAACCGAGATGGCCAAGGCAGTCGCAGCCATCTATTTTGGCAAAGAGGAGGCTTTTACCAGGTTAGATATGTCGGAATATCAAGACGGCACTGCGGTGTATAAACTTATCGGGGCCCCGCCAAGCGCCTCTGACAGTCCTACCGAAGGGGGAGCACTTACCCAACCAATCCGCGAACACCCATTCTCACTCATCTTGCTCGATGAAATTGAAAAGGCCCATCCTGACGTATTGAACCTGTTCCTGCAGCTGCTTGATGACGGCAGGCTGACCGAAAATACCGGGCGTACTGTGCAGTATCGCAATACCATTGTGGTAGCCACTTCTAACGCGCACTCGGTTGAAATTAGCAAGCTTATTAGCGAGGGAGTAAACCCCGAGCAACTGCCCAAGCAAGTACTCACCTTGCTCCAACAAGGCTTTCGCCCTGAGTTCCTGAACCGCTTCGACGCCATAATCCCCTTCAGCCCGCTTACTCAAACTGAAGCCCAATCTGTTACCGCAATGCTGTTGGGAGCCGTAACTACTACTGCCGCCGAACAGGGCATTACCGTAACTTTCCGCCAAGATGCTGTCGAACTGCTTACCCGGCTCGGGTATGACCCACATTTTGGCGGCCGTCCCCTTCGGCGCATCATTCAAGACAAGGTTGAGGGGCTGCTGGCCAAGCTCATCCTGGCGGGCACAGTAAGCAAGGGGAGTGCACTTGAGATTGGCGCAGATATGTTACAGTAAACGTATCATGAGGAGGGAAATGTCACACAAC
>JBBQFV010000030.1:0-8665 GCA_038322405.1 Patescibacteria group bacterium | reverse complement strand
CATTGCTGGCGACTGCCACTATTACCTGGGCGACATTCAAGAAAAACTGGGTTGCCATTTTAGTACTTAGCCTTTGCAGCCTGGCAGGAATTAGCAGTGTCCGAAATTTGCCTTTGGTTATATTCGTGAGCGTTTCTGTGCTGCTCGCTTACCTGCCAACTAGCAATTGGCAGCGGTACCAGCAGATTTTAGAGCACGACAAGTCCCTCCGCACTGCCTTGCGCACGCTTATTTTTGCCGCCATCATTACCTTAATCTGGCCGCTTGCTAAGACCCTGGCTTTTACCCGGCAAAATACCTACCCAGTTTCGGCGGTCAGCACTATCCAAAAGTCTTATCCCGGCGCCGTTATTTTCAATCACTACGACTGGGGTGGCTACCTGGACTTTGCCCGCCCTGAGGGCAAAGTGTTTATCGATGGTCGCATGCCCAGTTGGCGCGGTGCTCCAGTGCCCGGCGAACTAACCTTTGCCCACCTTGATTGGATTGGCATTTCGCAAGGCAATTCCGCTCTTTTCGATAAAGACGTAGCTGAGTTTCATATCGATACCATTCTTTGGCAGCTTGAGACTCCCACCACTCCTTTCCTCACCATGTTGAAAGCCAAAGGTTGGCAGACTGTTTACTCTGACGATGTGGCAGTCATTTACCGCAAGTCGTCGTAGGCCATAACCAAAGCAGTTGCATCTTCCATTCCCAAAGCTTGGCGACAGGCCCTTATGGTGCTACCGGTGGTATATAAATCGTCAACTAATACTACGGGTAGGCTGGGGAGTATGGCGCCTTGGCGTAGCGCGTACCCCGCGCCGGCTATTCGCTCAATTTTGCTTTTGCCCACCATTGAGCCTTGGGAGGTTTTAATGAGCAAGTCAGTGCGTACCTCCCAACCCACTTGCTTGCTAACTAAGTGAGCTAACAGTTCCGCTTGGTTGTAACCGCGCCCCTTCAAGCGCTTGAGGCTGGTGGGAACTGGCACCAGTACGGCCTGTTCGAGGCACAGCATGTGGGCTACTTTTGGGCCGGGCCACAGGAAGCACACTAGCTCATCGGCTAGTTCAAACAAGGAATGGTACTTAAACCCGTGAATTGCTTCACGCACCACCCCTTCCTGGTAAGAGGCGAGAGCCAATACTTTTTGGGCGACAGGCCGGGGATATCCAAGCCATTCCCGTGCCAGGCAATTATGACAAATCCATGACTTCCCTTCGTTCCCACATCCCACGCAGCGGCGGGGAAAAAATGAATCGAGGAGCCAGGGGAGCATAGACAATGATTAGTAAACCCAACGCGTAAACCAAATATGTTGGGCAATAGCGTCTGGCGAGAGTGGCCACCAGCCCACAAAGAGCGGGACAAAGTAAAGGGAGATGGCGAGAAAAAGCGTACAGACGGTTAGTACCGCCCACGGGTCTTTACGGAACCAGCGCCCGAGCCAGTACGCCAGAATGATAAGGGCAAAGCCATACGAAGGTAAATAGTGGTACAAAAATACTACGCGGTGGACTAGTGCCCAGGGCAAAAAGGCGGCTCCCCAACCCATTAATGGAAGTATGAGTGGATGATCGGAAATTTTGACGTTCCGCACATAACGCTCATACAGCAAGTACAAAACAGACCCGAGCACGGCCGCGGTGCTGGCATACCACACAATTGGGTTACCGAGCGTTGTCATAATTTGAACGACGCCATCTTTGCCTACATCGTACAAAAAGAGGACAGGGCGTAGAAGGAAGGGCCAACTCCACCAAGGCGAAGCATAGGGGTGAGTAGCAGTGAGCGTTGCCTGATACTGATAGGCCTGTTCATTCCACAAAATAATGGCATGAATAAGGTTAGGCGTACGGCTCAGCCATTGCCCAAGCCCTACCATAAATACGTACACCCCCGCCGACCACCACAGGGACCACGCGAGGTCAATCAATTGTTTGCGCTTAAAGGCCAGGTAGCCAACTGGAATTATAATGGCGAGCCCTACCCACTTGATCGAGACGGTAAGCCCGAGCAGGACCGCCACCCACACCAAAGGTTTTTTGTCCTTGGCGGTTACTATGGCAAGCAGGGTGGCAAACATGAAAAAGAATAAAATACCGTCCATAAGACCGGTACGGGAGTAGGCAATGAACATGCCATCGATAGCAACCAAGAACATGGCGATCCCGGCGGCTATGCGGTCCTTGGTATAGGAATGCCAGAGTTTCCCAACTACCCAAATGCAGCCAAAGCCAAAGAGCAGTGGCATGATGCGCCAGCCAATCCCCCCGTTACCAAAGAGCCAAATACCAATGGCGATGAGGAACTTGCCAAAGGGCGGGTGGACATCGAACACATACAAGCGGTGCAGGTAATTGTTAGCAAAGACCGGGAAATAGACCTCGTCAAATACCTGCTTGCCAGGGTAGGAAAGCCAGAACGCCCGTACAAAAACGCCAACTAACACCCCAAGGGCTAAAACTAAGGCTAAGTAGCGGGTCGGCTTGTCTTTTAATGGTGCTTTGAGCGAGCGAAAATTCATATGCTTCCACGATAGCATGAAGCTGCGGCGCTGCCAGGTGCGTCCAAGGTTGCACAGTGGCCTGCCATGTTTCATACTGAAACAGAAGAATCCAACCGAAAAGGAGGGGGCCGAGCATGCAAGAAGGCGACATGGTTGAAGCAGGAGAGTGGATGGAAGAGGTGGAAGGCCAGCTCGCCATTGACGTATTCCAGACACCAGAAAATTTGGTTATCAAAGCCCCTATCGCTGGCGTGCGCCAGGAAGACTTAGAGGTGAGTATCACCGAGGAAATGGTCAGCATTCGTGGTGAACGGCACGACGTTCAAGATGAAGCTGTCGAGTCATATCTGGTACAGGAGTGTTATTGGGGTGCCTTTTCCCGCGTATACATGCTTCCCCTTGCTGTCGATGCCGATAAAGCCCAGGCCCGCCTGATTGATGGCATCCTTACTATTACTATTCCCAAGGCTATCAAGACCCGTACCAGGACAATCTCAATCGAAGTAGGTTAGTAACTTTTGCTTGTAATTTCACTCGTATGCTCTGAAATTACAAGCAAAAAAATCCTTATGAACTCCAGAATCAAGAAAATCGTCATCCCCGTTGCCGGCTACGGCACCCGCTTCCTTCCCTTCACCAAGTCTATCCCGAAGGAAATGCTTCCTATTATCGACAGGCCGGTCATTCAACATATTGTCGAAGAGGCAGTGGCGGCTGGGATTGAGGAAGTGATCCTCATTACCGGTTACAGTAAGCGGGCAATTGAAGACTACTTCGATTACAACCTTGAGCTGGAGTACCTGCTCGACCACAAGGGCAAGACTGCGGAGAAAAAGATGATCCGGGACATTTCGGATATTGCCAAGTTCATCTACGTGCGCCAAAAGGAACAGCTCGGAACCGGCCACGCCCTCCTGCAAGTCAAAGAACTGATTAACGACGAGCCATTCATGGTTGTTTCGGGCGATGACCTTTGGAAAGGAAGCCCTTCCCGCCTAGAACTCTTGCGTGACACCTACGAAAAGTATCAAGCGCCTACCCTGCTTACCCTTGAGCGCACCGCCCCTGCCGATTACAACAACTATGGCTATGTCAAAATAGGCGAACAGCTTGACGACCGCACCTGGACAGTTACCGATTTCATCGAAAAGCCAGGTGCTGACCGCGCCCACTTGGTAAACCGCGCCTCCTTCATTGGCTACGTGCTTACCCCTGACATTTTCCCCCTTCTCGAAAATCTGGAACCTGGCAAGGGTGGGGAAATTTGGATGACCGATGCCATTCACCAACTCGCCCGCCAGCGCCAGGTTACTACCGTCGACGGCAGCAACCTTACCTACTACGACTGCGGCAACAAGTTGGACTACCTAAAGGCAGTCGTGGAATACGGCTTGGAACGCAACGACTTAGGCGGTGATTTCCGCGAATATCTCAGAAATTTATCCCTCTAGGAGCAGTATGTACGCAAGCCAAAAAGTACGTGACACCCTCAGGCTCAGTTGCTTGTTTTCCGTGCTCATTGCGGCAGGATTGTTAGCCACTGCCTGTGGCAGTGCTACATCTACGACCTTCACTGCGCCCAAAGTGCGGATATGGCGGGTTAACCAACCGGAAGATGTCGTAAAAGACCTGGAAACTGATTTTTTAAAGAACAATCCCTCAGTCCAGTTTAGCTATAAAAACAAGAGCATCGACGGATACGAGCTTTCAGCCCTTAAATCGCTTACTGCGCGTAACGGGCCAGATGTATGGAGTATTCCAAGCGATTGGTTAGGCGATGAAACTCCCCGCCTTGGCTGGCTTGGCGACAGCTTTTTCAATGCCGAAACCCAAAGCGTTTCCGGTGGGCCATTTAAGCCAGTCGATTGGGTAAAGCAAATTTATCCAGCAGGAATTGCCGATGCCATTACCCTGAATGGCCATGTCTATGGCGTACCAACCGGCGTCGACACGCTACGTCTTTATTATAACTCTGACCTATTAAGTGCGGCATTAAGTGAATACCGAAAGTCGCTTGGCGACAATTACAACGACGAACAGTACCAACCAATCAGAAACCTGCTGAGCAACCCTCCCAGCACCTGGAACGATCTCGTCGATCAGGCAAAATACGTTACTGCCCACAACGGCAGTGCTATTACCCGCTCGGCTGTTGCCCTCGGCACTGCCGACAATGCTCCCGATACTGCCGACATCCTTCAGCTGCTCATCATGCAGAATGGCAGTGATATCATTTCTACCGACCACACCCGGGCTCTCTTCCACATTCCTACCACTACTCCCGCGGGCGTTTCGGTTCGGCCCGGCGAGAACGCCTTGAGCTTCTTGTCTTCATTCTCTGACCCCAGTAAGCCAAATTACAGCTGGAACCCTTCCCTCCCACAAGCCCTCGACGCCTTTGGCCAGGGGAAAGTGGCTATGGTGATTGCTTATTCCAATTTCGGGAAGCAGTTGAAAGCTAAATACCCTCGCTTTAGTTTTAATATCGCGCCAGTGCCTCAAATTAGCGTTGCTCCCCTACAAACTCCGGTAAATATTGTGAAATTTTGGACCGAGACAATTCCCCGTGTTGCCGACAACCCCGCACTCGCCCTCGAGTTTATGAAAGCTGAAGCTAACTCTGCTAACGGCATTGCCACTGAAGCTGGTCTTGCCAGCCCATTCCTAAAAACCCTAAATAACGATGCTAATTCCTTCCCCAACAAGCAAATCATTACGGGAAAGGCAGTGTTTAAAAAGAGCCACGACCAATTTGACCAGGACTTCCGCCAAATGATAATCGATGTTTCTCAGAACGGCCTGACTCCTGCCCAAGCCCTGGACAGTGGCGCTGACAAGATCAATAAACTGCTCGCCCAAACCGATGAATAAAGCCTGGCGGAAGGCATTGCGCTCTCTTCCCACCATAGGGGCCGCCGGTTTGCTGAACATACCGACTGGTTCAATTGGCGATGCAGCCAATGTGAATGGCACCCTGCCAGAAATTGCCAACCGGATTGCCAGCATCCTAACCTTTCTGGCCTATCCACTCGCCTTCATAGGCATTGTTTATTCAGTCTTCCTGCTCATTGCCCACAGTGATAGCCCTGATGCCTTCAAGACCACCAAAAAGAACATCGGTTATATTGCTGGCGGTATCTTTATTATAATTTTCTCGGTTTTCATCTTTAATTTCATTGCCCTGGTTTTCAACAAATAGTATGAAAAAAACGTTCCTCGGCAAACTTATCCCAGAACATAAGAAACAGGCTCTTAAACGGGCAGCCCGACCTGCTTTATTTGCCCTGCTCGTCTTGCCGGCCATTGTGGCTGGCGGCATGTTGAGTCTGCAAAAGTCCCAGCTTAATTCTACTACCGGCCCCCGTACCACAGGTGGGGCGCTTGCCCAGTCTATTGCCGCAGTAAAGGGAAATAATACCCTTGCAATATTTGGCTTTCCTGTCTTGCCGGTCTCTACGCCAACACCCACGTCTTGCCCAAGGGCAGAACCGCCTGTTCCAGGCTTTGCCGCAATCGGAGGAATCGTTGACTGTATCAATACCATCCCATTTTTGAAAGACGCAAGTACTGGAGTAAAGGCGGGCGGCGGGGATACTGGAACCGTCATAGCCAACCCGTGTACCCTTACGGCAGGGCAGGATACCGGTGGGACAAAAGCCACCAAGTCCCCTATTCTAGATGCCAATGGGAAAAGCATTAGCATCAACCAAGTAAGCGAAGCCTTCCGCCGGGTTAGCGACCCAAAAACCAAAGTAGCAAAAGCTAATGTTTCAAACGATGTCGTTTTGTTCCCGCTCATCCCCGACGGCATCCGAGGAGTAAAGCGTGACGGTACAACCGATCTGGAAAAACAGTGTTCCCAAGGGTTTTGGACCCGCGATGTAGCCTATTGGTTCGTATACAAAGGTCTGGCTATCTTAAACTGGCTTGCCACCGCCCTGGCAATCCTGCTTACCATTTACGGCGGCGTGTTATACATGACTGGATTTGCCAACGAGGCAAATGTCAAAAAGGCCAAGGGCATTATTACGGGTGCCTATATTGGCCTGGCCATTGTGTTCTTAGCTAAGATACTCGTGTACGGGTCCGTTACCCTGGTCAGCAATACCGATCCCACCAAAGTAGGTGCAACCGACCTGCCCCTTACCCAAGATGCCCCTGGCGCTTCCGTTACATCTGGCACCTCAGCAACCAAATGAAACTAAACCTTAAACTACAAGTCATTTTAAAAAAATACCCCCTTTTGGGATTTGTCATTCCTCCTTCTGTTTTTAATATCCCTACACCTACTCCCCTTATTCCTGGCTTAAACAATAGAATTACCCAAAACTATTGCCAAACATCTTCGGGAGGCAAGTTTGATGTCATAAATTGCAGCCTCAATCCTATCCTCGACAGGTTCCAGGGGTTCTTCTTTGCCCTCATAACGGCCATGGCAGTTATATTGCTCATTTGGGCCGGTATTGAGTATATCCAGGCCGGAGGCAACCAGGACGCGGTGAAAAAAGCCCGCCAGCGCATAATCAATATTGTGATTGGTATCATTTTATTAGTGGCTACCTACGCCGTTATCAACCTGATAATTGCCGGCGCCAACTACCTGCATCCGTAGGTAACCAAACCTGGAGATTTGACATCATAAATCAGACAAACCTACAATAGAAGTATAACTTTCGATTATTTCAAGGAGGATCATGTATAAGAAATTCAAGTTTCTGTATGCCGTGCTCGGTATTGGGGCTGTAGGAGTGCTTTCATCGCCTATTGTTGCTCATGCTACATCGTTTGGCTTGCCACAACCTACGGCTCAGAGCTTAAATGGGGATACCAACACATCTGGGGTTATTAACAGCGTTGCACAGAACGTTATTAATATCATCTTCCTCATTGCTGGTGTTCTTGCGGTAATTTACCTGCTCTGGAGCGGTATTCAGTATATTACCGCTGGAGGTAACGCTGACAAGGTTAAGGCTGCCCGCCAAGGTATTATCAACGCGGTGATTGGCGTGGTGGTTATTATGGCTGCGTTCTTCATTATCCGTATCGCTACCTCTACTCGCGGCACCTTCGACAATAATGGCAATATCGATAGCTCAACAGGAGCTGGCGGCCTTGGCGGTTGATTCTGGTTTAGGTATGAAAAAAGGACCGGTACCGATTGGTACTGGTCCTTTTTGGAATTAGCCCTGCCTGAGCAGGAGCTTTTGGCTGATTTCGGCTGCTCCTTGGCAAGCCTGTTCATCAAGGAGTTGGCTGAGCTGGCCGGAAACGGAAGTTTCATTCCGTTCATGATAGTTGGAGGTTCTCGTTTGATCACCTCCTCTGCGCATGAAACGAAAGATACCTCCCTGGTCCGTAACTTCTACGTCCCGACCGGTTACGAGCAGGATGGAGCTTTCGCGCGGATGCGCAGTTGCCACCACCGTGCCATCAAGCCTGCTACATTTTACTGTAGAGGAAATCTTGATCCGCACCGTAGACTCGCCCCTCTGGTCCTGGCCCCAACGTGAACTATGTCCTTCAGACCGTTCACTCTTGTCGAGCGAGAGGGTGAAGTTACTGGTGACAATCAGAGTCGGTCTACAAAGCTGTACATCGCCTGGACGGGGCTTGATCGAGTCAAGAACCGCATCAGGGACGTGCATAAACTGTGCTCCGAGCAGGCGAACGGGCGAGGCGGCTGTAGCCAAAAGATTTAGGTTATACCCTTCAAGGTGCATAAGCAGCCTATCCCGATACATATTTGTAAGATCGTTTCGTGAGAGGATGCCGTCGCCCGACTCAACCTCGTAACCGTCCAACCAAGTCATAACGTACATTGGTGGAAGGGCTACAGGCTGAGCAGCCGGTTCTTGATGAACCGGACTTACCCTTTGCTGATTGACTTTAGGCGGGGCAACGATAATTTCGTCGTCCTGCGCAAAAGCGGCCGCCGAGAGAGTGACGAGAACGGTAAGAGCCGCAGTCCGCAAATTTTTAGTGTTCATTTGTGCGCAAATAGTACCACAAAAAGGACAATAAGTCAAGTACTTGTACGGGCTCACCCTTAATGAGACTCGGCAGCTAGAGCCAAGTATTGCAGCGGCGTGAGCCGCTGTCCATAGGTTCCTAAAGATCGGTGGATTCGGCTTCCGTTGTAGAACGCGAGCCATTCGGCAAGTTCTGGGTTGA
>JBBQFV010000029.1:0-8992 GCA_038322405.1 Patescibacteria group bacterium | reverse complement strand
TCCTTTAAAGAAATATTACAGGCGGAGCAAGAAGGGACTGAGGCCTCGCTTCAGGAAGTGGGGCGTCCAACTTGCGGCATTACTATTGATCGTTTGGATGCCGAAAACCTCGGTGGCTTATTCATGTTTTTTGAACTAGCGACCGCCTATGCTGGTGCGCTTTTTGGCATTGATCCGTACGATCAGCCAGGCGTTGAGCGGGGCAAGCAAATTGCCCATGTCCGTCTCGAGAAAAAGGCGTGATATACTTTAAGTATTATTAGAGGGGCAAAGTATTATCATGAAACCAGTTCGTTTTTATCTCATTTTACTGTTTGTGGCGGTTGCGGGGATTGGCCTGTATCTCATTTTCTTGCAGCACAATGAGGATGTCGATATTAATAATTCACTTAGCAATCAAAAGGTTACTTCTAACAAGCCAGCCGCTAGTCCAACTGCTACGGCAAAGGCTAGCGCTACTCCTGCCAAGTAAAAAAAGACCCGGTACACACTGGGTCTTTTTTAAACTGAACTTTTACGTTTTTTTCCGAAGCTCAGCTTGAGCGTCACAATTCGGTCAGTAGTAAAGATGCGGGTAGCAACCCAGAGTAAGGCAAGGAACCAAAGTAACTGGTAGCCTATGCCAAACCAAACCTGGGCATAGTTGCCAAGCATGAGGTTAGAGCCTGCCAAGAAGGGGTGAGAAAAAGGAATGGCCAAAATGGCGTAACGTGCGAGTGGAGTAAGTGACTGAGTATCGACAAAGAAAGTGAGTAGGTAGGGCACCAAAATAAGCACGGTCATTGGGGCGACCAATCCCTGAGCGCCGCGAACGTCTTCGGCAAAGGCGCCCAGGATGAGGGCAATGGCCAGGGCAATGAGAATGGCCAAGAACAAGCTGAGGCCAAGAAGCACATATTGGCTAGAGTGCAGTATCAAGCCAAGTGAGACTGCTGCGTCATGTACGCCGGAGGAGCTGCCACTACCGGTTAGGTTGGATATGTAACTGCGCATGCCAATGAGGTATAAAATTGAAGCACCTGCCGCTACAATGCCGGCGGCTAACATTTTGGTTGCCACAATATACTGACGTTTTACCGGGAGGGAGAGCAGCGTTTCGAGGGTCTTATTCTCTTTTTCGCTGGCAATGGTAGTGGCAATCATTTGGGCGGCAAAGGTAATGACAAAGAACAGGATTATCGGAATAAAGGTGGTCTGGGAACTAATGAAGCCAAGAATTGCCTCGGCGGCGGCACTTGCCTGCTTGTCCCCCACCACTACTGTTTCCGCCGTGTGAACTGGATTCTTTAAGAAAGCAGGGTCAGTTCCCGTGTGGTTGGAAATGAGCTGGGTACTTATCGCTTCGTTAACGGCGGCAATACCTGCTTTTAAGCGAGAATAATCTTGGGCGCCAAAAATGGAAAAGTTCTGGACAATGCTGTAGGTCGCAATGTTTTGCGGGCTTCCGGCAATGAGCCCATGGCTAAATCCAGCGGGAATTATGACAACCGAGGAGGCCTTGTCGGCTTTGGCCGCCGCGATTGCTTCATCGGAAGAAAACGAATCGTGCTCACTGAGGGTAAAACCGCTGGCGGCTAGGGCGTCTTTAATAATGGTGCTTGCCGCAGTGTTGTCTTTGTCGACAATTACTAGTTCGTGCGCTTTCTGGGTTTTTTGCACTTGACTACCTATCACTTTGCCAAGTCCCAAAAATACAATCACCGTAATGACGAGGGGCAAAATAATTTGGGGAGTAATAAGCTCCCTCAGTTCTTTGCCGAGCAGGATGCGGAATTTGTTCATGACTTGGTTGCGGCTATGAATACCTGTTCCAGGTTTTCGGCGTGATACTTTTCTTTGAGAGCTTGGGCCGTGCCAATATCGTGCAAAACTCCGTCGCTAATAAGGCCAACTCGGTCAGAAAGGAATTCAATTTCCAGCATATTATGGCTGGAAAGCAGGACGCTCATGCCCTCGTTGGCAAGATTGCGAATAGTTTGGCGGATTTCCATAGCATTTACTACGTCGAGGCCACTGGTTGGTTCGTCGAGAATGCAAAGTTTTGGCTCGCTCATTACCGTGCGCGCCAAGAGCAGCTTGCGTGTCATACCTTTGCTGTAGGTACTTATTTTGTCATTAAGGCGGTCGCCAAGCGCGCAAATCCGTTCACCACGCATGACAAAGCGGTCGCGGTCCTCGGTTTTCTCAGCATAGAGCCCGGCCATAAAGTAAAGGTAGGCGCGGCCCGTCAGGTTTTTATACGCTCCCGCTTCTTCGGGCAAGTAGCTAATGAGGTAGCGTATTTTTTCTGCTTCGGTGGTTACGGAAAGGCCGGCAATCTCGGCCACACCTGCACTTGGGGTAAGTAACGTAGCCAGCATTCGCAGGGTCGTAGACTTTCCAGCGCCATTTGGCCCAATGAGGGCAAAAATTTCCCCTACACCAACCTCGAAAGAAATACCTTTTACGGCTTGAAATGCACCATAAGACTTTTCGAGGTTTTGAATATGGACAAGTGGCTGGGACATGGGCCTAGTCTAGCCGTTTTTAGAGGATATTCACACTGCGCGCAGCGAGAAGGGCAATGATAGAAAGGGAGATAAGCGACTGAATCATCATCATAATTTTGGCCCAGCGGTTGAGCGGGAAGGTGTCGGCGGAAGAAAACGCGGTGCTTGTGCTAAAGGCTAGGAACAGGTAGTCCAAAAATTGGGGAGACCACCCACGTTGGCCAAGGCTGGCCTTAATCTCGCCCGGAAGCGCCATTTGGGGAAACAAAAATGCCCCGTCAGTGTGCTCGGGCCTGCGCTCCCGGATATGTGGACCGCCGGCATCGAGGCGCCAGTACCAGGAACCAAACACAATAATATTGGCGAGCCATAGGAGGGCAGCGGAAATGAGCAGATGTCCAGGACTTTCAGTGCGGTGTGGTAGGGCGCGAATGAGTAGTGCTAACGCTGTAATTAAGTACCCCGTTACAATAATGTTCATGAGATGCGCCAATCGGCTACTGATATAGTGCTGGCGAGCCTCATGGGCAAAAAAGGCCAACACGCCAAGTATGGCGATCAGTACAAAAGGCACCCATTGGGTGCCAGGAACCAAGTTTTTCGGAAGGGCAAAAAAAGTCCCACCAACCGCAAGCAATGCGCACATTCCAGGCCAGCGGGGCTCTGGGTTGGTTATTACTTCGTCACGCATGTATTTGTGCATGTTTTCAGTATACCGCCCTGAGTGTGCAATCTAAAATCAGGCGCTCTTAAGGGTTGACTTTAACCTGGTTATTAGGTACAGTGCATCCACGTTTCATAGGACATTGAAAAGGAATCAAGATGGATTTAGAACAGAGATATCTCATTTTAGAGTATTCGGGAGTAGCTTCTCCCCGTACTGCATTTGCCAACGAAGTGGGCCGGGGCTTGGGTGAACTGCCTAAGAACCTATCCTCATTTTGCTTGTATGACGAGGTGGGGAGTGCCATTTTTGTCGAAATTATGGCCTCGCCAGCATACTATCTTACCAAATGCGAACGACGCATCTTGGAAAGTAATAAAAAGGTAATTGCTGACTTTATCAATGGTGCAACGATTGTCGATCTAGGGGTCGGTAATGGGGAAAAGGCCGAAGTATTGATTGCCGAAGAAATTTTGCAGCGTGGGCTAGCTACATGTGTTCCTGCCGATATTGACGAGAGTGCTGTTGAAGGCACTACTGCACGGTACTGGAAAAAGTTTGGCGCCCAGATAGCGGTGAACGGTCTTGTGGCGGATAACCTCGATGTGATTCCTTGGCTTGTCGAAGGTGATCAGCTACGCATATTTGCCATGTTCTTAGGTAGCAATCTTGGGAACTTTTCCAGCGGTGGCGAGGATTACCTGCGGCAGCTTGGTGCCCCCATGCGCCCAGGCGACCGGTTACTCCTTGGTGTTGACTTGCTCAAGGATTGGCAGACTCTGATCAATGCTTATTCCGATCCTGAAGGGGTGACGAAGAGGTTTAATTTAAACGTCTTACTGCGGGCGAATCGGGAACTGGGCAGCCAGTTCGATATTGAACAGTTTGAGCATCTAGTGGTGTTTAACACCGAGTTGAGTCGAATGGAAAGCTACTTGGTTAGCCTAATCGATCAAGAGGTGTTTGTTCCACGCTTGAATCGGTCTTTTGCCTTCAAAAAAGATGAGCCCATTCTCATGGAGGTTTCCTACAAATATACCGAAAAGGGTATCAACCACTTAGTCCAGCAAGCTGATTTTAAAGTGCTTGAGCACTTTTCAGATGGCTTGTTCATGGATCTAATCCTGGAGCGGCGCTAGCATTCCGGCATTTCAAGGCCTCTTGTTTACAGGGGGCCTTATTTTTTTTCTTGCAATTGGCGGGCTTGTTGAGCGGCAAGGCTTCGGGGCAAGAATCGCAAGGCAAAGACGGTCAGGGCGTTGCGGTGCCCGGCAATTACTACTGACTTTCCTTTTAAGAACGCATTCCAGCCAATTGCCGCCACTTGTGCGGCAGTGAGTGCATTAGGGTCATTGAACAAGTGGCTGTTTTTCATGTCTGCGCGAGCTGCAAAGTTAGTTGCTGTTGGGCCTGGACAGAGGGCGGTTACGGTCACGCCAGTATCCTTGAGCTCATTACCAATGGCTTCGGAGAAAGACAGTACAAAGGCTTTGCTGGCGTAATATCCTGCCATGAAAGGGCCTGGTAAAAAGGCTGCTGTAGAGGAAAGGTTAAGAATACGGCCCTGTTTGCGGGCTAGCATGTCGGGAAGAACGAACCGCGTGAGCTTGACGAGCGCGTTTATATTAAGCTCGAGCATCCCCGTAGTTTCGCCAAGGTCTGACTTGGCAAATGTCCCACTCACGGCAAAGCCTGCATTATTAACCAGGATATCGATAGTCATGTTTTGTTTTTGTAGTTCTTGCCAAAGTTCCTGGGGTGCAGTTGGGCTGGCCAAGTCTTTCGCAAAAGTAGTCACGGTTGCTCCCATTTTGCGTAGCTCCGCGGCTGTCGTAGCAAGCTGCTTCTCATCCCTAGCCACAATGACTATATGGTAGGTTTCGGCGGCGGCGATACGGGCCAACTCAAGGCCAATTCCGCTCGTGGCGCCAGTAATAAGGATGGTACTCATATTCTCAGCATACACTAAGCTCTCATATGCTATTCAGTATGGAAAATGGTTGCTGAAAAAAGTAGGAAGATCAAGACGTGTACTGCCGTACAGTAGAGGCAAATTGCATCGAGTTTAAAGAGCTCAATAAAGACAAGCCCAAGGGCGCCTAGTACTCCCGCTGATACGCCAAAAAGTCGTACCCCTTTTATGAGGGGTTGTGCAGAATGCCATAGGGGTGACAGATAGAACGGCAGCATGCCGAGAAAAAAGATAATCCCGAGTACGGCGAGGGGCACTCCACCAATACTTGAATACACGCTGCTGGTTACTTTGGCGCAGTTAATCACCCCCGTGTTAGGGCAGGAAAGCGTTACTGAGGTAGAGTAATGGGCAACCGTAAGGTAGGTTGTAACGCCAATTCCCGCTGCAATAATGGCGAGACAGAGGACTTGAAGGCGGGTGAAACGGTTACTTGGCTGCACTGGTCGTAAGCTGTTTCTTTAAGCTTTGAATGCCGGTATTGCTGCATATCACGCTAGGCTGATCGCCAGTAAGTGAGCAGATAACCGCGGTAAGTGCATTGGCAGAACCAAGCACTCCTTGGGTAACAGGGTCGTTTGCATTGGTCAAAGCTGCGCCAATTTGTTCTGCCGTCTTGCCTTGCAACACGCTGGGCTGGTAGGTTGAACCACTGAGTAAAAACTTGCCTCCAAAGGCAACGAATGGAATTGAACCTGCCGCATTGGCAGGGACAAATGGCGCGGCATCGTAGGTATTTAAAATAGTTTGCTGGTCGCTGGTGAGGGCGTCTAAGTTTACGTAGCTGTTTCCTACAATTTGGTTGCTTTTGGTTTCAACGCCGGTGAAAACCAAGTAGGGACTGGTGTAGGTAGCGGCGTGAAAAGAAAAAGTCTGGGTGTTTGGGTAGACATCGGAGCTTGAGGAGTGAGTAGTGGTCAAGTTGGAGAAGGTGCCAAAACGGGAGAGAGCCACTACCATTGGCCAGCGTTCAGTGGCGCAGTAGGGGCAATATTCAGCGCCAATATAGATCACTTGGGGCTTGCCGTCTTGGGTTAGGTTCGGGGCGACAATGGTGGTGGGAAGGTTGCTGGCGCTGCCTGCTCCCACAGCATCGAAGACAGTTTGGGGAATGGAGCTAAGACTGGTCAATAATTCGGTTGAAGCAGGCGTATTGGGAATACTGTCTGTGCTTGCGGTTTTGGAATTAGAAATACCTTTCACTACTAGTAAAATAAGGACGGTGGCGAGCACAAGCCCTACGGCAATGGCTGGCCACCGGTAGGCGCTGAAGTTTTGTTCATCTTGTCTCATGGTCTTTGCTTAGTATTTGAGTATCTTATATGTACCTTTTTAATGGGAGGTGTGCAATAAAAAAAGAGCTTAACCGATGTGGTTAGGCTCTTTGAAGTTGAGCTAAGGGTCAAATGGTTCCCAGACGGGATCCAGTTTGACGAGTCGCATCCATTTACCCTTGACGTAGGCGATGTGAGGGACGCCGCGGTCCATGGCGGCCGATGGGACGGGTCTTTCCAAAGGCAGAATAACCGGACAGTCACCATTTTGCTTACAAAGGTTGTCGTGCTCAACAAAATTGTCTGGCCGTACGGTGGTCCGTCTCTAGCTTGTCTCCCACAAGTAGTGCAAGATCGTTCATGGCACCGACCGGGAATTCGTCAGCCGTATGGCGAAGGATTAAAACTTTTTTCATATTACTTTGTGCTCCAATTGAGTGTACTGTCTTTTACCATATATCTGGTCATTTATCAAGGTGCTAAAGGCTTCCCGCTAGATTAAAAGGGAAGAATGCGCTAGTATCAATTGCTGTTACTGCTCACTCTTTTTATGCTCATTACTGCCGCTATTGAAGAAAAATATATGGGGTCGAAACTGCTCTTTCGAGACCTCAATTTTAACGTGCAAGAAAATAGCAAAATTGGACTAATTGGCCGCAACGGGGCGGGCAAAACTACTCTCTTTCATTTGCTTACCGGCGAAGATGCCGACTTTAGTGGCGTTATTGAGCGCAAACGGGACTTAGTAGTTATTGCCACCGCGCAAGAGCATTTTTTAGATGAACCATATTCCACTTTAGACTACGTACTCAAGTTTGTTCCCGACTACTACGAGTTGCAAGAAAAACTAGAAACCTTTCCCCAAACTATGGGTGAGAACATTGAGCTCATTCACGAGTATACGAATGCATTGCAAACCTTTACCGAGCGTGGCTATTACACGGTGGAAGAAGAAATTATTGAAGCACTTAAAAACTTTGACATAGATTCTGCTACTGCTCACCGTCCTTTAAGTAGTTTGTCGGGCGGCCAGAAGCGTTTTGTAGAATTAGTGAAAGTGCGGTTTTCACGGGCTGAATTAATTTTACTTGATGAGCCAACGAACCACTTGGACTATCACGGCAAAGAATTATTTATCCGCTGGCTGCGCAGCATAAAGGTAGCCGTGTGCATTATTAGTCACGACCGCGACGTGCTGCACGAGGTGAATACTATTGCCGAATTAAAGGACTCGACTATTTTTGTGTACCCCGGTGAATACCAAGCCTACATTCGGCAAAACGGCGACAGCACGGTTACTCAAATTGCCCAGTACGAAGCGGCAACTAAACGCCTCGCTATTTTAAAAAAGCAAATTACTGCGGCGCGGGTGCGCCAAGGACAGGTGGGTGACAACGCGCCGAAAATTCTCGCTGAGCGTTTGACCCGCGAGTACGACGCTCTGCAGACATCGCTCAAAAAGCCTTCGTTTTGGATAGACAAAGACACCGTCGACCTGTTGAGCGACAAGGTTACCGAACGTTACGACCGCTATAAAGCGCGTAGCATAAACTTGAAAGCGGGGATTGCCGACCGCTTCGAGCACCAACTCTTAAAAGTGGAAAAGCTTTCGATTGGCTACGAGGCACCGCTTTTTAAAGAGATTAGTTTTGAACTGGCGCATGGTGACCGCTTGCAAATTAAGGGTCGCAACGGCGCGGGAAAGTCGACGTTAATCCGGGTACTACTCGCAAGCATTGCCGGAAAAAAATCGGAAGCTACCTTGTTTGACGGCAGCATTATGGCGAACGGCAAGTTACGCGTCGGTGTGTACGAGCAAGAAGTAGGCAGCGAATACTTGCACATGCCGCTCGGCAAGGCTATTGAAAACGTCCACCACACAGCTGGTCTTTCTTGCACACCACAAGAACTGAAGACCTTGCTTGCTCGTTTTTTGTTCGACCCCATGCGTGACCAATCGCTTACCATCGATAAACTTTCGGGTGGTCAAAAGGCCCGCTTCCAGCTCATTCGCATGTTGTGCACCAACCCCAATCTGCTCATTTTAGATGAACCAACCAATCACCTCGACCTGCCTTCAATTGAAGAATTGGAACAAACGCTGATCGATTTTAGCGGCGCGATTTTGTATGTTTCGCACGACAGTTATTTTGTGGAAAAAATGGCGGGAGAGTTACGGCACATTGGAAAAGAGTAGGTTATAGTAGCGCTTTCAATCGCGCACTGTCTTTAAGCGCATAACCATGAAAGTCATTGTTAAAGTAACAATACACGTCGCCTTTGGCTAAATAGTACTTTATGCGGGTAGCCCACTTTTGCAGATCTTCGTCGCTATATGACGACGAATACAAGCCCACTGGACCGTGAAGGCGCACATAGGAAAAGTCGCCTGTTTTTTGGTCGTGGCTCACGAAGCGGCTTGAATCAGCGGCTACCCAACCAATGCCGTACTTGTTCAGGAGGGCAAAAAAATCGTCATCTACCCACGAAGTATTGCGCAACTCAAAGGCATGACGGCAACTCTTAGGAAGCAACTGGAAAAAGGCCTCAATGTCTTGCATGGTGGCAACGCTTTTTTTAAACGAAGGAGGCA
>JBBQFV010000028.1:0-9272 GCA_038322405.1 Patescibacteria group bacterium | reverse complement strand
GCTATCCCTAACAGAACTCTCATGCACGAAGTAACTGCCCCAAACCCAGGGGAGCTCAATGGCATTTCGGCCAAGACCAATGACATTCACCACGGTAAGCTGTACACCGGCTATGTGAATAAGCGCAACGAGATCGAAGAGAAGCTTAAAGATACCGATCTCTCGAGTGCTAACCAGGTTTACTCCCAATGGCGGGGACTAAAAGAAGGGGAGACCTTTGCTGCAAATGGCATGATTTTGCACCAGGTATTCTTTTCTATTCTGGGGGGAGATGGCAACCCAGAAGGAACCGAGATCAAAAATGCCATTGAAGGGGAGTGGGGGAGCTGGCAGCGTTTTGTCGATGAATTTACTGCTACAGCCATGGCTGCGCGAGGTTGGGCAATCCTTGCTCACGATTCTTCGGACAACCGCCTGCACATCTTTGCCGCCGATGCGCAAAATCATGGGGGAGTGTGGGGGACGACAGTCGTTTTGCCTTGCGATGTGTATGAGCACGCTTACTTCATTGACCACGGTTCCGACCGCAAGGCTTACGTTGGCGCCTTCATGCAGAACATTAACTGGAAAGAGGTGGATCAGCGCTTTGCGCGTGTCCAACGTTAAATCTCATTTTTAGCACTCCCCTCGCGTTTTTTAACTAAAACTGTTTAGCTCAGTAAGGAATTGTGCCGATGGCCCGCGACATTATTGTGTACGACATAGAGACAAAGGACACCTTCCAGGACGTAGGCACGAGGGATGCCCGTCGCCTGCACACCTCTCTTATTGGTATGTATTCCTACCGTGACGACGAATATTTTGGCTTCACAGAGGACGAATTCCCCCAGTTTTACCGTCGCCTCGAAGATTGTGACCTGATTATTGGGTTCAATAATAAAGGGTTCGACGACCAAGTAATCTCAGCCTCCTTCCCTGAAATTGTGAAGGTGCCAAGCTTCGATATTTTAGAGCAGGTACACAAGTCGCTCGGCTTTCGCATTAAATTGGACAACATTGCCAGTGCCACGCTTGGCTACGGCAAGAGTGGTGACGGATTAAAAGCGGTACGCTTGTACGCCGAGGGCAAGATTGAAGAGCTGCGCGCCTACTGCCTTGATGACGTAAAAATTACCAAAGAAGTGTATGACTTTGGCAAGCGGAACGGCTTTTTGAAGTATGCCGACTTGGCTGGAGTGCGCGAATTTCTTGTAGATTTCAGTTCTGCGGACAGGTTGGTTTCCGAGGCAAATGGGCCCATGAATCTGAGTTTGTTTTAAGAAAAAAGCCCCGGCACGATTGTGTCGGGGCATTCGGTCGGTCAGGGGGCGGCTACCTCGGTGACTATTCTAGGGTCAACTTCATGGTTCTCCTACCGAAACGGGTGTACAGTACCATAGAAACGACAAAAAGTCAATCTAGGAAGGGGTGATGCTCTTTAGAGCTTCGAGCGGGAGGAGCGCACATTTTAACCTCACAGGCGAAAGTGGAATGCCTAAGAGCTCAGTCACTTTTTCGGTAGTCCAATTTTTAACTTCGCTGAGCGGTTTGTTCTCTAGTTCCTCTGCCAACATGTCGGCGCTAGCGGTGCATATGGTACAGGCCCGTGACTGATACTTTATCGTGATAATTTTGTTGTCATTAATGAGCAGTTGCCAACTAATTTCGTCGCCACACGAAAGGTTGGCCCCCTCTGCCTGGTGAGTAAAATGTTCCAGCTCTCCCCTAAAGCGTGGGTTTTGCGAACGGTCCAGTATTTGGGACTGGTACAGGTCAAGCATGGGTGAAAAAAATGACAGCCTCTCGAAGTACGCTTCCAAAGCGCTCACAGTCGCTTACCTCGTTGTACAACCCTACACTTGCCCGCAACGATCCGCTAAGGTTACGGCTGGCGTGGAGTGGCTGGGCACATTGGTGGCCAGCCCGCACGCAGATAGTTCTATCGGCTAAAAATTGGGCGAGGTCGTGGGGGTGAATAGTGTCGTGCGTAACGGAGACAATGCCGCTGGAAGGTTCAGGTTCGCCAACTAGGTGAATGCCGGGTATGTTTTCGATGCTCTGTTTGAGCACCGTAGCCAGGCTTACTGTGTGTTCTCGTACCCGGTCCATACCAATTCCCTGCAGGTAAGAAAGGGCGGCGCCTAAGCCCAAAATACCCTCGGTGTTAGGTGAGCCAGCCTCGAAGCGGGCCGGAATAGCGGCCCAATTTGTTTCGGGGAGGGTAACGCGGTTAATCATGCCACCGCCGGTGCGCTGAGGGGTGAGCTGCTCGAGGAGGGAGGTTGTCCCCCAAAGAATGCCTAGACCACTTGGCGCGTAGGTTTTGTGGCCAGCAAATACAAGGGCGTCACAGCCAAGCGTACGCACGGAAAGGGGAATGTGGGCGGCGGCCTGTGAGGCATCTAAAATAAACCAGGGACGTCTCCCCTGCTTTTGTAACAATTCTTGTATTTCTCCTACCGGAAGTATTGTCCCAAATACATTGGAAATAAGGCTAAGAGTGACAATGCGGGTTTTAGGATTGAACGCCTCCCCTAGCTGGTTCAGGTCAATTTGGCCATTTTCAAGGCTTTTAATGAAAATCAGTCGTGCACCACAGAGACGGGCCACTTCCTGCCAGGGAACCAGGTTGGCGTGGTGCTCAGCTTCGGAAAGGATAATCTCATCCCCAGGTTCAAGCTGGCTTGCCAAACCGTGGGCGAGCAAGTTAAGGGCATCGGTAGCACCCGCCGTAAAAATGACATGACCTTCTTCAGGCGCATCCAGAAAGACGGCCGCTTGGCCCCGTACGTTTTCAAGGTTAGCGGTTGCCTGAATTCCTTGCTCATAAAGGTTGCGGCCAACTGGCGCGCACTCTTTAGTGTAATACTGGGTGATACGTTCAATGACTACCTTGGGCTTTTGGGTAGTAGCGGCGCTGTCCAGGTATACAACGTCAGGGTTGTTGGTGAAAAAGGGGAAGTCAGCTTTGTACATCAGAAAGGAATGCTTCAATGAGCAGGGTTTCAGCTTCTTGGGAACTTAGCCCCCTGCTCTGGAGGTAAAACAAATCAAGAGCAGTAATGGTGCGCACGGTAGCGGCGTGCGAGCAGTGTACATCATTGTTTAAAATTTCCAGTGAGGGAGTTGTCCAACTTTGAGCCTGTTTTCCTAAAAGCAATGAATGGTGTTGTAAGTACGATTCGCAACCGTTACTTCCTTCTTCAATGCGAATCATGCCCCGGTAGCGAGGTTCGGCATTGTTGCGAACGAGGGTTTTGACTATAGTCTCTGCTCGGGTGTGAGGGGCATGATGAATAACGAGCGTTTCAAGTGATGGATTAGCGTCGCTTGCTTCAACGAGTCCAATTATGGCTACCTCAGTTCCTTGGTGCCGGAGGTGAAAGGTGTGCTGTTGTTCGCCTGCCTGCTGTTTTATGACAAAACGGTGACTGCCTTTGGGCACTTCAATATCCCGCTGGTCGGCGGTTAGCTGCATACTTTTGGCAGTAGTGAGGGAAAGAGGTTTTGAGGGCATATGATCTGGTGTCACCCTACCAGATTATGGCAATTTGGGGAATGTCCTTGTAGGGAACAATATCCACTGGTAGCATAGTTCTAACCCCGTGGATGATTTCAGCCAGTGGGCCAGACCCCTATCTGGTTGGTAGATCAGCGTAATCGCTCTCCGTAAGAACCGTCCCGTCGAAACGGCATCAAAGAGGACCATAAGCAAGTGGTCCTCTTTTCTTATCCCACGCTTCCTTCCATCTGCAATTCAACGAGCCTATTCATTTCCACGGCATATTCCATGGGAAGTTCCTTCACGATTGGCTCCAAGAAACCGTTCACAATAAGCCCACTTGCCTCGGCTTCGGAAAGTCCGCGGCTCTGCAGATAAAACAGTTGCTCCTCACCTACCTTAGATACCGTTGCTTCGTGCTCAACGTGCGCCTCAGGCTGTTGGATGTCCATAGTTGGATAGGTGTCCGATTGCGAGTGGTCATCCAAAAGAAGGGCATCGCAGACAACCTTGCTGCTCATACCATGGGAGCGCTTGTTGGCTTTCACAATGCCACGGTAGGAGGTACGGCCACCGCTGTGCGAAACCGACTTCGAGGTAATGAGGGAACTAGTATTAGGTGCTAGGTGAAAAATTTTACTCCCCGCGTCTTGGTGCTGACCTTCCCCTGCGAGGGCCAAAGAAAGTATTTCGGCCCGTGCCCCTTCGCCAATCAAGAACACAGAGGGGTATTTCATGGTGGCTTTGGAACCTAGGTTGCAGTCGACCCATTCCATGGTAGCGTTCTTGGCCGCGGTCGCCCGCTTAGTCACTAAGTTGTATACGTTCGATGACCAGTTCTGAATGGTGGTGTAGCGGCAACGCGCCCCTTCTTTTACAATCACTTCCACCACCGCGGCGTGTAGGGAATCGGCGCTATAGGTTGGAGCGGAGCAGCCTTCCACGTAATGCACGTAGGCGCCCTCTTCCACCACAATAAGTGTGCGTTCAAACTGGCCGGCATTGCGGGCATTAATACGGAAATAGGCTTGGATAGGGATATCTAACTTGACGTTTTTTGGCACATATACAAACGAGCCGCCAGACCAAACAGCCGTGTTGAGGGCGGCAAATTTGTTGTCGTTCGCGGGGATGAGCGTACTGAAGTACTGTTTTACAATGTCCGGATATTCGCGCAAGGCAGAATCCATATCTAAAAATACAACGCCTTGGTCTTCCCACTCTTTTTTCAAGGAGTGGTAAACTACTTCACTTTCGTACTGGGCGCCAACCCCCGCTAAAAATTTGCGTTCCGCCTCGGGTACGCCAATGCGTTCAAAAGTAGTTTTAATGTGGGCGGGCACGTCGTCCCAGCTACGTTCTGGCTTGTCTTGGGAGCGCAGAAAATAGGTCATCTCTTCGAAGTTGAGTTCAGACAAGTCGGCACCCCAGGTTGGCATGGGTTTTTCGCAAAATATGCGGTAGGCTTCGAGCCGTTTTTCAAGCATCCATTCTGGCTCCTTTTTGAAAGCCGAAATAGCCCGCACGGTTGTTTCGCTCAGTCCTTTTGGTGTACGCGCCAAATATTCTTCAGGGTCGCTGAATCCAAGTTTGTACTCGGTGGGGGTGTAGGTTTTAATCGGCGTCACGCTTAATGTCTTTGCGGAAAGCTAATTCTTTAGGGTCAAATGCGTGCGGGCCTCGCATGATCATTTTCCAAAAGGCACGTTGCTTGATGCTATCCCTAAACCCAAGATAATGCGAGTGCCAAATGACAAAGGAAAGGCTGTACATTACCGCATGGTAAATACTAAAAAGGTCACAAAAAAGACAAAGGCGATGACAATATTAATGATAAAGCCAATGAGTGCGCCAATTAAACCTCCACTTGCTGCCTTAAAAGCCTCTAAATGTGAACGAAGCTGCAATACTTCTGTCACAAAGATCCCACTAAACAATCCAACAAAACTCATCAGTGGCCCACCGAGAATCCCTCCTATAATGGCTCCCACAAACCCAAACAAGAGGGCGCGGCGGCTTGCTCCTCCCCAGCGGGCACCTAAAATTCCAGAAGCATGATCGATAAGAACGCTAAACACAGTTATTGCCGTCAGAACAGCCAGTTCTACTGGGCTAAGCCGGGAAAAGTGAGTGAGGAGGGCGTAGCCGAGACTTACAATGAACAAGTACAAAATAGCGGGCACTACCGGAATGAACGCTAGTACAAGACCGGGAATAAGAAGGACAACTGCTAGGACAAGCGAATAGGGCATTTAAATGATATCCTCCATGACATTGCGCCAATTGGCTGGGTCGCTCCCCTGCACCTTGTCCCAAAGCGTGCCAGCTGAGGTAGTAAAAAATTCTTCACGAATTGCTTTGCGGCGTTTAACCCACTTGTTCATATCGTGGCCACGCATAATGAGTTCGCGAATTTCGATATCTACGTCAATGCGATCTGCGTCTTTTACAATGTGCGATTCGATACATTCCCGTTTAACATAACGATGCAATATGTCTTCATACTCGGAAAGCAGGGTACCTTCGAACATGTCGTGCACCGCTTTTTCTTCGTTAATGGTAACATAGCGCTTTTGGATGGGAGTAAGGTCGCCCGTCAGACTTTCGGCGAGGTCGTGGATTATGGCCATCTTGAGGATCATTTCTTCGTCGGCGCCGCCTTCCATTTTGGCAAGCATGAGGGCAATGAATACTACGCGCAGGGTGTGCTCCAGATCGGTCGCAACGTCGGTACCAAAATATTGGCGCCAGGAACGTTGGACGTGGCGTAGGCTGCCAAGTTGGTAGAGAAAATCTAAATTACGCTCGAGCGACGATGGTTTCATAACCTGTTTTTTCTAGTTCAAGAGCTAGTTCGGGACCACCGCTCCGCACAATCGTCCCATTTTTCACAATGTGTACAATGTCGGGTGTGATGTGGCTGAGCAGGCGCTGATAGTGAGTAATAAGAATAAAGCTGGTTTTGGGCTGCTCCTTTTGCAGGGTATGTACCGCTTGAGCCACGAATTTCATGGCGTCAATGTCGAGGCCCGAATCAATTTCGTCCAAAATCACCACTTTTGGCCGCAACATAAGCATTTGCAGCATTTCAAGGCGTTTCTTTTCGCCACCGGAAAAGCCATCATTAACGCTTCGTTCGGCAAAGGAAAGGGGCATGTCGAGCAGTTTCATGCGTTCCCGTAATTCGCGAATAAAAGGTGCAACCCCAATTGGTACTTCACCGCGGGCCTTTTGTTGCGCCTGCACGGCAAGGCGAATGAAGTGGGAAACCGAAACGCCGGGAATGGCGGCGGGGTATTGAAAGGCTAAAAACAAACCGGCTTGGGAGCGGGCATCGGGGGCTAATTCTAAGAAGTCTTTCCCCTGAAGACTAACACTGCCACCGGTTACTTCGTAGCTCGGATGTCCAGCGAGTACATGGGCCAGAGTCGATTTGCCTGAGCCGTTGGGGCCCATGAGGGCATGGGTAGTGCCGGGTGAGACATCTAAAGAAAAGCCTTGCAAGATAGGCGTGCTTTCTACTGATGCATAGAGGTCAAGAATGCTGAGCATGAGAAAAAGGAATGGCGGGCGCTTGGTGGGTAACCGGTTCGTCGTTAACTGCCAGCACGTCGGTTATGTCTTCGCACTTCAGCATGATGAGTTCTTTGAGGCCGTACTCTAACGTCACATCGGCGGCAGCACAGCCTACGCAAGCCCCTTTGAAACGCAGCATGACTTCCCCGGCTTCGGTAATATCGACAAGCTCAATGGCGCCACCGTGCAAGCCAAGTAGCGGCTGGACTTCGGCTAAAATTGCTTCGACTTGTGCTTTGAGAGGCTTGGACATGTCACGCCCACCATACCAAAGCAAGGCTGTTCTGGCTATACTCCAGATAAGATGTTTAAAGAATGGTACGTCCGCACAAAACTGACCGAACTCTCCGAAAAAACCGGTATTCGGGTTGCTTCTTGGGAAACAGTCAAACAGCTAGCTGAACTTAAGCAGCTCATAGTGCCGAGTGCGCTCATGTTTTACACTGGACAACCAGCAGTGCGGCAGTTTTTTGCGGTTGATGACCAGACCCTTTCCACCAAGCAGCGAGTTTTGCAAATAGCAGGGAGCCTTGCCCGTTCTTCAACAGTGCCGGTTATGAAGGCTATAGTGCGCACGGCAGAGGAATCGGAACTCGCATTGCGCGAAATTGACTGTGATGCGGTAGGCAACACTGGCATTGTTGGTAAACTTGACCGCACCTGGTATGTGCTCGGGGACACCGACAGCATGGTTGCCGAAAGCATTGAGCTTGGCGTGACCATTCAAACGCTTGCCCACCAGTTTGAGCTGGATGGCAAGTTCACGGTCTTCCTTGCCCAAAAAATTCCAAAGCGCCTGCTTGGCATATTTGCCTGCGAATATGAACTGACTTCAGGAGTGCCTGACGCCATTGAACAGCTGCGCAATCTTGGCATTGAAATGGTGCTGCTTACTGCCGCCAAAACGAGCATTGCTAAGGGGCTTGGTTCTCGGCTCCAACTTTCGCTCATCCACAGCGAGCTTTCGCCCACCGATAAAGAACGGGTGCTTAAAAGCCTTGTATCTCAACAGCCAGCCTCTGCAGTGTTAGGTACTAAATGGGGCGGTTCGCGAGTCCCACGGCTCATAATTGGCAAAGGCGAGGCGCGGGAAGGCGTACTGGCCGCTGTCCCCGATGCGGCACACCTGGCGACACTCATTCAGGAAGCGCGTACACTAGTAAGTGAAAGCCAGCACAGTGTGCTTTGGCGCAACCTCTAGCAGTTACCTTTATGGCCCTTCGGTTTACCTCTCAGTTTGGTGTTACTCCTGACCGTGGCGCCCTGGCAAATGCTCGATCATTTGTCCAAACCAGCCTTGCTGGTGGGGAGTTGCCATTTGCCCTGCTTCCCTACCAAGATGAGGCTACAATTGGGGACATCGAAACAATGGCCCACCACTTGCGGGAGCGGTTCAAGACATTTGTAATTGTGGGGATTGGTGGGTCTGACCTTGGCTCCCGTGCTGCCCACCGGGCCTTGAATCACCAATTTTACAATCTGTGTAACGAACGCCGGCTTTTTTTTGTGGGCGATACCACCGACCCACGCGCACTTGAAGAGGTAATGGATCTGCTCAACTGGGAAGAAACAGCTGTGGTGGTGGTATCTAAGTCAGGCAACACTATTGAAGTAATGGCCTCGTACCTAGTATTGCGGGCCGCCTTGCAAGCTCACGTAGGCGAAAGCTATAAGGAGCATATTGTGGCCGTTACCGACCCTGAAACCGGGACTTTGCGCGAAGTGGTAAAGGCCGAGGAGTATGCTTCAATTCCTCATCCGGCCGTAGGCGGACGTTTCTCGGTACTCTCGGCGGTTGGGCTGTTGCCCCTTGCCCTTGCTGGCCTGGACATCCGCGCCCTGCTGCATGGCGCCAAACAAGTTTTGGAAGAGCAGCGCGAAACTGCCCTCGATTATGCCGCCCTCCAACATGCCGCCTATAATTCCGGCCAACACATTCACGTGCTCATGCCGTATACCTATGCCCTGCGCGAAGTAGGTTTTTGGTTTAGGCAGCTCTGGGCCGAAAGCCTCGGCAAAGCCCTTAACTTAGAAGGTCAGGAAGTGCACATTGGTCCAACGCCAATTGCCGCAGTTGGGCCTACCGATCAGCACTCTCAAGTACAGCTCTATAGGGAAGGTCCGAACGATAAAACTTTTACCTTTATTACGGTTAACGAAACAAGCAAACTGCAAGTTCCCCAGGACATTCCCTCCGTGCCGGCTCTAGATTACC
>JBBQFV010000027.1:0-9273 GCA_038322405.1 Patescibacteria group bacterium | reverse complement strand
CTAAGACTTGCAGGAACATATTGCACCCTCCTCAGACTGAAAGTGCTTGGATTGGTGTGCGGAAATTGAGGCCGTAGTGGGGGCGAGCCGTGTTGTACACGGTGAGCCAGTCTTGGTACTTGTGGTTTAGTTCCGCGAGCGTCTTAGGTCTACCGCTTCTGGGTAAGCGGTGAGTAAAGAACTCTTCCTCATCGGTTCTAAATGCACGCTCAACGACTGCATTTTCGTTTGGTGAACTCTTGTGAATGAAGTGGTGGGGTAGCTCAAAGAGTGAGAGTGTTTTCTGGAACTGAGCCTGAAACTCAAGTCCGTTGTCTGTTTGGACAAACGAAATGGTTCCTGGAAACGCGGAAAAGAAATACTCGAGCGCTTCGGCGGCGAAGCTTGAATCCAGATTCGGATAGATCCACCCCACCTTGTACCGGGAAAACACGTCGATCCCGGCGTACAGGTAGGTCGTGTGGACAAGCCCCGACAGCTGCGGGGTGACGTATTTGACGTCCATCTGGATCGTGCCCGGAGCGTCCACGTTGTGGAGCCCTTTGTGGGTAGTGTCCTGGTACCGCGGTCTGCGGTAGTGCCTCCCATCCGCCAACCCTTCTTTAAGGAGAAAGCGGTGAATGGTCGAAGGATTGACCTCGAGGCCAAGCGCGATGCCGAGTCGCTCAGCACCCCAGGCCGATTCAAGTCGTAGATCCTTGATCTTCTCTTTTTGAGCACGAGACAACACCTCAAACCGAGGGGTATTTTTAGGCCTGGTACTCAGGCGTTTAGCCTGGTGTCTGGACAGCTTTAGCGTATGCGGACTAATTGCTCGTTTCTTCCAGTTCTTTACTGTTCTGAGGCTTACGCCCACCTGGTTTGCTACTGCTTGCGCAGTGAGCCCTGCCTGGAGCAGGGCTACAATTTCTTTTGGATTTGCTCGCATAGGTCTCCTTTCGGAGCCATTGTCTCAAGTGAGGGTGCAATATGTCCTGCAAGTGTACGAATAGATTGACTTTTCTCAGGTTTTTCCCTAGAATCGGGGTGATTTTGATCGCCCCTGCAGGGGCTTTGACAAGGAGAATACATGTTACTACTTCCAGATGGAGAACCGTGTCTTCGCCTTGCGAAGCACGACTTGAAAATCGTACAGGCCAACGACGCGGCCCTTAGGCTCTTTGGTAAAGACTTGATTGGCAGAAACTTTAGGAATCTGCCCTTCGACAAATCTTTTCCAAGAAACATGCGCAACTATTCAATATTTCTTGCCGAAATAAGCAAGAACCAAGTCATCTCAGCGGAATTCACTATTCCCAGCCCCAAAGGGGGGGCGCTTGCCCCTTTCATCAACGCGACAGTCCTATCCGGCACGGCAATTCCCGAAGAAAAGTCGTACATGGTGGTCATACACGACATCACTGCTGAAAAAAACATGGGTCATCACGATAGGAAGTACCCAGCGGTATTCAACCAGGGGTATACCAGCTTTCTAATTGAGAGGCTCATTAAAAGCAAGACTCCTTTCTGGCTAGCCATGGGAGATATCAACGATTTCAAATCGTTCAATTCCCAGTACGGACATGGAACTGGCGATGTAGTCATCGGCAACTTTGCTAAGTCTCTTGCACTTGAACTGCAGGCGCATAACGATGTTCCTGCGCGGTTTGGTGGTGATGAACTAGGTTCCATTGAATTAAGCGAGCCGGACCCTAGGGAATTGGATCTCCGCTTTAACCGGATAAACCAAAGGCTTGCCCGCAAGAAAGTATACTGCAAAGAAGTGCTCGTTAACCCGGCCAGTATATCGTATGGGGTTCGGGCGGTTACCGAATTCCCCTCCGACGTAACCGTTCAAAGCGTGCTGGACCATTCTTCTATGCAATTCCAAGATTGCAAGAAGCGCAGAAGGTTCCTGCGCGCTCGAGGCCTCCTTAACCCTGCGAGGCTTGAGACTCCGGTCATCGAGCTTAGTAAACATAATGCGCAAACCATCCTGCGCGAAATCCGCTCAGCCTGCCCTAATAAATAGGGCAGGCGTTTTTCTTACCTTTTTTCAGAATATAAAAACAAAACCCAATCACCCCATACATGCCAAATGCCATCGGCCAACTAATTTGTAAGTGCACTATGCCAACCGGCAGGTTGCCAAAAAACTGAATGGTGGCAATTTCAATGCGCAAGAGCAGCCAGATTGGAATAAGCAGCAACAACTGAAAAGGGGTTAGCCAACCAATGACAGCGAGTAGCAGTCCTAGAAAGGTAAGTGGCAGGAGCAGCCAAAGCGCAAGTGGATTCACAATAAGCCCTAAAAATGACAACTGACCAAAAAGCTTAAGAGAAACTCCCGCAATACCAAGAGTGGCGGCAATACTTGCCACTAGCGAACTACTTAATACTTCGGGCAGCGCCTTAAACCATCTAAACCGCTCCAGGAATTGCTGCAGCGGCTCCCCTAAGCAGGCAAGCCCAGCAAAGGCGGCGAAGGAAACTTGAAACCCCGGGTCAGCAACCAACATCAGCGGATTACCAAGCAGCAAAAGCAAAGCGGCCACTAAGACAAAGGGTATAGGCCAGGCCCTTCTGGAATATAATTTTAAAAAGGCTGAGAGGCAGGCCACCGAGGCACCACGTAACACACTCGCTGGCGCACCTGTTAAAAAGCAAAAGAAAAGCGCAGTACCTAAAACCGCTAAAAAGCGGCGGCGCATGGTGTATACCGGAAAAAACCGCTCCAGCAATTCAACCAAAATGGTGATATTCGACCCGCTTGTCACAATGATGTGCACCGTCCCCGTGTTTACAAGGGCCTGCTGAATATCCGAAGGAATGCTGCGCTTATTGCCGAGCAGCACGCCATCTAAAAACGAAGACTCCGGTTCAGGCAATGCATTTTGTACAGTATGTTCAATACGGACGCGTAGTTGGTAGAGCGTGGCAAAAAGCATATTTCCCTGATTGGAACGTAGTGCCTTTATGCTTTTTACCCTACTCACCATGCCGTAAACCTGGAACCGCTCAAGGAATAATGGGTAGTCAAAACCTGCAAATGATTCTGGCGCCTCAATGGTGCCGGCCACAGACAGCTCATCTCCATAAGCAAATACTGGGTAGCGCGGCCCAAATACCAAAACTTGCCCCACTCCAGGTTTGCCAAATGAGTCCCGGGCTAGCGGTGAAGAAACGGCTACCGTGTAAATTACCTTGTCCGAGCGAATGTCAGGCGGGCCAGTAATAACCCCTACCACTTTGTCTTCACCATTGAAGACCCTAAAGTGACTGATTCGCCAAAGGCTTACGTAGAGCAGGCCGACTAGAAACCCTAACAACAAAAGCACACACAGCCTAATTTTGGACCACCGCCAACTCAAAAAAACTAACACAACTATGGCCAGCCAATGCCAAAAACCAGGATGAGCCCTTGCCTGCGAGCCCACAACAATACCAACGAGACCAGCGGCTACAGTTCCCAATGCGCGAGTAGATGCGGACATTCATACCTTCCTGTACGCACCATAACGCAGGCAGGAAAAACAGCAAGATCAATCCAAAAAAGGCAAAATTAGGACTACTAACAAGCAGCATTCATCTTCGCTTCCCAACCTATTTGCTGCTATAAATGAGCTATAGTAAAACCTAGTCTTTTCAAACGCATGGCCCCTAAAAAACCCGAAACTATTGCTCCGACCACCTGGAGTGCCCGTTTAGTTGATTGGTTCTTCCGCAACACCCAAACCGTCATTCTTTTGTTCCTAGCGTTGGTAGTGGGCGGTGGGGCCTCCCTTCTTGCCTTGCGCTCCGAGGGCTTCCCTTCTCCCCAAATTAACGTAGTAGTAGTCACCTCCGTATTCCGCGGGGCAAGCTCAGACGAAGTTGAAGCCCAAATCGTCAAACCCCTTGAGGTGGCCGTACAGAGCGTAAAAGGGGTAGGCGATGTAACTTCTACCGCCGCCAACAGCTTTGGCACCGTTGTAGTGACGGTCGATGCAACAGCTGACTTCAATACTTCCCTTGGCGACATCCGCAGCAAAATTCAAAACGTCACGCTACCAAAAGATGCCGACAAACCAGATATTTCTGTACCTACCTTTGGCGGCAGCATTTCTTACTACGCCATTACTGGCTCCAATACTACTACAGACCTGCGGGCGCAGGGAGACTTTGTAAAACATGAGCTTGAATCTGTAGATGGCGTAAAAGAATTTAGCCTTACCGAGCCAATTAACGACAAGGTATTTGTCACCTGGGACCCGCAAGCCCTGAGTAAAACCGGTGTCACCCCCACCCAAATCCAGCAGGTGCTCCAGGGAAACAATGTGACAATTCCAGCGGGCACCATTAGCCTTGGTGGAGATGCCACCGGCGTGCAAACAAGCGTAGTAACCATCGCCTCCCTTACTAGTGTCGACGACATTAAGAACCTGGTCGTTGGCCTTGCCAAAGGCGTACCAGTGAAGCTCAGTGACATTGCCCAAGTTGGACTTATAAGCGAGAACACCAACGTCTTAAAGCAGTATGTAAGCCGACCTGACAAAGACGCGGCAACCTTCCAAAGCCCTGCCTTGTTCTACAAGCTGGTTTACAAGGATAACGCCGATGTAACCAAGAGCAGCAAAGCTGTCGTTGCCCGTATTGCAGACATTCAGAGTGCCCCCGAAATGAAGGGTACCGAGCTGAAAACAGTGTACGACGCAGCGGGCGCAATTCACGACCAGGTTTCGGAAATTGAAAAAGGGGCCATTGGGGGCGCAATTGGCACAAGCCCAATTGGCAAGCTTGGCTATGTACTGGGAGCAATATGGCTCATCATGCTTGCCATGCTCCTCTTCGTTTCCTGGCGCGCCGCCATTATTTCAGTGCTGGCTGTGCCCCTTTCCCTGTTCTTTACCTTCCTCGCCCTTAAGGTGCAGGGTATATCCCTTAACACCTTGACCCTCTTCTCGATGGTCCTAGTGCTCGCCCTCATTGTTGACCCAGCCATTGTGCTGCTTGAGGCAATCCAGCGGGAGCTGGACATGGGCCGCCGGGGGCGCGATGCGGTAATTGCTGCCATGAATACCATCGGCGTTGGAGCTTTCATTGCGGTGATCTGTAACATTTTGGTTTTTGTGCCCTTTGGCGTAGTGAGTGGCGTATTTGGCCAAATAATTCGCTACATCCCTCTTACCGTCATCCCGGCTCTGCTTGCCTCATACTTTGTTCCCCTCATTTTTCTTACCTACCTGGCCCGCATTTTGCTTAAGCCAGCCCGGAAACATAGCGACGAGTACGAAATTGCCAACCTCTGGAAGACAAGCCAATGGTTTGTACGCACCAATACTAAAATCCTCCAGAAAACCTGGGTCCAGATTGTCATTATTATTGCGGCAATCATCGTTCCCTTGGGAATTAGCGGTGTTCTCTTTGCTACTGGAAAAGTAGTGCCGGTCCAATTTTCTTCTACTTCGGACAACCCAATTTACAACGTCAGCATTGAGTATCCAGCTAATCTGACCGATATCCAAAAGCAAAAGTTACTCGACTCGGCTACTGCGGAAATTCAAAAGGACCCGGCCACCTCGAACTTCTTTGTCCAAACCCAAAACAACAGTTCAGTGGCCCTCAGCGTCCAACTTTTACCTCGGGCTGAGCGGGATGCCGACAGCACGGACATTGTGAAGCGCTTAAACACCAAGCTCACAAGCCTAACTGACGTACACCAGCGCATCTTTGTGACGGCCGCTAACCAAGGCGTTGGCGGCCCAACCACTGACCCAGTGGCGGTGAATATTTTTGGCGACGACCTAGACGCTCTTAAGAAAGCGGCCATCAAAACTGGTGACATTCTGCGCTCCCAACCTAACGTCACCCGCGTCAACGACGGCTTTACCGATGAAAATAATCCCCAGATTGCCGTAAGCATTGACCGCCAAAAACTAGCGGCGACTGGCCTGCCTGCCGTTTCGGTTGCTGGTATTCTAAATGGCTTTGTCGATAACACCACGAGTATTACCAAGTTTGAGGAGCAAATTGCCGGCAGCTCCCGCTCTGTTGATGTAATTTTGGTCAACGCTAACCGCCCCACTTCAGTAGATGACATCAAGAATGCCATTCTGAGCGTTAACGCTCAAGGGCAGCCAATTCATATTGGCGATATTGCCACTGTTTCACTTACCCAGGGATTCCTGGGCATTCAACGCTTGAATGGGCAGCGCTACGTGACAGTCACTGCACAGGTTAAGGATGCCCTCAAAGACGCTGCTGCCCCGCAAAAGGCCGTTGTTGATTACTGGACTGCAGACAACCTAAAGGCCGTGGGGCTACGTGCCGATGCCCTCTCCGACCGGGGTGCCGGAAACGAGTTTCTTAAATCATTCAGTGAGCTGTTCCTAGCGCTCGGTGTGGCCATGTTCATGCTGTACGTCATTCTGATCCTGTTCTTTAAGAGCTTCACCCTGCCGTTCATCATTCTATTCGCCGTACCTCTTTCCTTTATTGGCGTATTCCCTGCCCTCGCACTGGTTGGAGGCCAGTTTGGCTTCCTGGAAATTCTCGGAGTTATCACCCTTACCGGAATTGCGGTAAACGTAGGAATTTTCTTGATAGACCTGGCCAATCAGCGCCGCCTGCGCGGAGTAGACTACAAAACCGCCATTGCCGAAGCCTCAGGCATTCGTTTCCGCCCTATTTTCCTCACCAAAGTTACTGCCCTTGGAGGTTTGCTCCCTCTTATTCTACTTAGCCCATTTTGGCGCAGCCTGGCTACGGTTGTCCTTGCTGGAGTACTGGTAAGTGGCATTCTGTCACTCTTTACCACCCCAATTTTGTACAGCTGGTTCGTAGGTGCTCAGGAACAGTTGAAGCTACGCCGGGGGCGCAAGAACAGCTAACTGAAATCGTGGGATTTTCACCTCCACAGCCGTTTGCTTTTAGGTGTTCTTAGTTGAGATGATACTATGCACCTATGCCTGAAACGATAATCACCGCCGAGTTCCTCCAAGCCCTTGAACTGATGGAGGAGTCCCACCAACATATTTTTGTCACCGGCAAGGCCGGCACTGGCAAGTCCACCCTCCTCCAGCACTTTCGCGCGACAACCAAAAAGAAAGTTGTCGTGCTCGCCCCAACCGGGGTGGCGGCCTTAAATGTGCAAGGCCAGACTGTCCACTCGTTCTTTAAATTCCGCCCCGACACAACGCCCGAAAGCGTGAGCCGCATTTCCCCCTCCCAGGGCAAGCAATACAAGGAGCTGGAAGCCATTATTATCGATGAAGTCTCCATGCTGCGGGCAGACCTGCTCGATTGCATCGACACGTTTTTGCGCAAACACGGGCCGCATCCCGGCAAGTTTTTCGGCGGCATCCAAATGCTCTTTTTTGGTGATTTGTACCAGTTGCCCCCGGTGGTCACCGCACTAGAGCGGGATATGTTTCAAAATTATTACAAAGGCTCTCATTTTTTCAACGCCAAAGTAATCGATGAACTTACATTGTATATAGTCGAACTGACCACCGTGTACCGCCAACAGGAAGAGTCGTTCATTGAGGTGCTCAACGCCATCCGCTCCAATAGCGCCGAAAGCCACCACCTCGCCACCTTGAATGCGCGTCACTTCCCTAATCAGGAAGCCCGGGGGGCCATTACCCTGACTACCACAAACGACTTAGCCGATACGGTAAACCAGCAGCGCCTGGCCGCCCTTACCTCAAAGCCCTTCACTTGGAAAGCGGTTAGCACGGGCAGTTTTCAGGACCGGGACATGCCAACGCCCGCGGACCTCATTCTCAAACCAGGTGCCCAGGTAATGCTGCTTACCAACGACCAACGGGGCCGTTTTGTGAACGGGAGTGTGGGCACTATTATTCGCCAAGTTGAAGATCCGGCTGAGCTTGCTCCTCTGGTAGAAATTAAGTTAACTACTGGCTCTACCGTGCGAATTGCCCCCTTCACCTGGGAGATGTACAAGCACGAGTTTAATGAGACAAGCGGCTCCGTGGAACCAAAAGTGACAGGAACCTACACCCAGTACCCTTTGCGTTTGGCTTGGGCGGTTACCATCCACAAATCCCAAGGCAAGACCTTCGACAACGTAGTAATTGACCTGGGGCGCGGCACCTTTAGCCCGGGCCAACTCTATGTTGCCTTGAGCCGTTGCCGCACCCTTGACGGCATTACCTTGCGCCAACCCATTCAGTCCCGCCACGTAATGAGCAATCCGGCTATTGTCACCTTTTTGTCATCTTTTAGAGATGGCATGCGCAAGAACGGCCAAGATACCCTCGGGTTTGATGACTGGTAGCCTATCCAAAGGTGAAGGAAAAAGTCTTTGTCCCAGGAGCGCAAACAGGCCCGACGAATTGACAGAGGCTTGGGAGCTAAGCTTCTCCTCCTCCAAGCACCTCGTGCAACAGGATGATGAATGCCCGGGGCGGGTAATCGCTTTTCAGGGCGTACTTCACTGCACCTTTTTCGACAGCTTGTTGGGCAGCTTTGTTATCGAGCAAGTTGCTAAACATAATGACCGGAATAGCACAGGCTTCTTTGTCAGCTTTCAGCAAGTCTAACACCTCCATACCACTCATTTTCGGCATCATAAGGTCGAGCACAATGAGTGCCGGTGGCGATTCTTTGACGTGTTCCAATACTTTTGTGCCATCGGTCAGCTTATCGGCAACATAGCCGCCAAGTTCAAGAACCGACCCATAGAGGTCGGAAATGAGCGGGTCGTCTTCTACCAGTAGGATCGTTTTTTCCTGCATGTATCCACCCTAAAGCACCAGGTCAAATCAGGCAAGCGGCAGAGTGAAAGAGAAGGTAGACCCATGGCCACTAGCGGAGCTTTCGAGGAAAATGGTACCCCCCATACCTTCTACCATTAGCTTGGAAATATAGAGCCCCAAACCGGTACCGATTGAACTTTCCCGGGTAATGAGGCTGCTTCCCGCCTGCTGAAACTTGCGAAACAAAAGCGACTGGTTCTCCTTGGCAATGCCCCTGCCGTTGTCGTGCACCCGCACCTGAAGTAGGTCTGAATGGTCTTCAACGCTAATCATTATTTTGCCATGTTCGGTAAATTTAATGGCGTTGCCAATCAGGTTAATGAGTACTTCTTTTACCCGGTCCCGGTCACCGGTCACCGGTGGCGCCTCCGCTTTTGTGCCATGCAGTACGAGTTGCAGCTTTTTCTCGGCAGCCAAAGGTTTTACTTCCAAAATTGCCTCTTCGATAATGACATTTATATCGAGCGTTTCCAGCTCAAAGATTAATTTGCCCTGCTCGAGACGGGACATGTTTAAAAACTCTTCCACAATGCGT
>JBBQFV010000026.1:0-9436 GCA_038322405.1 Patescibacteria group bacterium | reverse complement strand
AAGCCGACTTGAAGCGCATGCAAGTCAAGTTCGAAGGCGTGCGCGACCTAAATCGCAAGCCAGACGTATTGTTCGTCGTTGACCCAAGCTATGAGCACAACGCCATTAAGGAATCTCGCGACCAGGGCTTGGAAATTTTTGGCATCTGCGACACCAACTCCGACCCTACCAAGCTCGACCACATCATTCCTGCGAACGACGACGGTCCAAAGGCGCTGAAACTCATCCTAGGACTGGTTGAAGAGGCTATTGCCGCTGGGCTTTCTGCGCGTGGGCAAGACATTGAAAAGGCTGAAAAAGCTAGCGCTGACGCTGCAGAAGCAGCTAAGGAGGTAGTAGTCGACGACGTTAAAATTGACGAAGTTGCCATTGAACAGATTGAGGAGAAAGTTGAAGAGGCTGAAGTAAAAGTAGAAAAGAAGGCACCTAAAAAGGCCAAAGAAGTTGCCGCCGAAGAGACCGAAGAAGAAGTTAAATAAGGCACTGGAGGAACTATGCCAAACTATACTACTGCCGATATTGCCGAACTACGCGAGCAGACCAGCATGGGCCTTATGGATGTTAAAAAAGCCCTCGACGAATCGGACGGAGACAAAAAGAAGGCCTTGGAACTGCTCGCTGAGCGTGGCGCCAGCATTATGCAGAAAAAAGCTGGCCGGCACGCTGCCGAAGGCGTAATTGAAGGCTATGTGCACGGTGGCCGCATTGGCGTACTTGTTGAGGTGAACTGCGAGACCGACTTTGTCGCCCGCGGCGAAGTGTTCAAAGAATTTGCCCACGACCTATCCTTGCAAATTTCCAGCATGGCACCCGCCGATGTTGCCGAATTGCTTGAGCAGCCGTTCATTAAAGACAGCAAGCTTACCATCAGCCAATACTTAGCCGATGTTACCGGCAAACTTGGTGAAAAAATTGTGATCAGCCGCTTTGAGCGCTACATGCTTGGCGAAAACGCCGGCGAAAAGCCTACGGAAGACTAAGCGTAAAAGGGCCTGAAAGGGCTCTTTTTTAGTACCATATGCTATCATATATCCAGGTGGTTAACTATGCGCGTGTATGATTGTTTGGCCCTGTGCAAGCCTGCTTGTCCGCCCTCAGTAAGGCCGGCTACCGCCGCGTCTTCAGCTCTAGCAGACAAAATTGCTTGCCCCTACTTTGCCCCTCCCTCCCGCAGTCGAAAGCCTGCGCCGGTAACGCAGCGTAACATCCGCTTGGAACAGCGTATTAAACGGCTCTATCACATCTAGTCAAAAGGCCCTGCGTTCGCGCAGGGCCTTTCCCAACCTGCAAATTGCTGAACAATGCCTCGTGCGCAACCGCCTGGTTTCTGGTACGATAAGCCAGAGCACAAGGATAACATTCTCCTCTTATGGTTCAGCCAATGGTCGCCGCAGCCAAGCCAAAAATGGATATGGCACTTTCCCACTTTGCCGAAGAATTGAAAACTGTCCGTACTGGCCGGGCCAATGCCGCCATGCTTGATAATGTCATGGTATCGGCTTATGGTTCCCAAATGCCGCTCAAGCAAGTGGCAACAGTTGCCAGCCCCGAGCCGCAGCAACTACTCATCCAGCCGTTTGACGCAACCCTCATTCCCGAAATTCGGGCAGGCATTTTACAGGCCGATATGGGCTTCAACCCATCCGATGACGGCCGGGCCGTGCGCATTGCCATTCCTGCCCTTACCGAAGACCGCCGCGAAGAGCTCATCAAAAAAATAGGAAAAATGGCCGAAGAAGCCCGCATTTCCCTTCGAAACGTTCGGGGAGATATTTGGGAGCAAATCCAAAAGGCCCAAAAGAATGGGGAAATTTCCGAAGACAACCGCGATTGGGGCCGCGACGAAATAGATAAAGTCACCGCCGACTACAATAAAAAAATCGAAGAACACGTACGGGAAAAAGAAGCCGAAATTCGCCACGTCTAAATGAGCATCCTTGACTCTGCCATTGCACCCTACTTGTTTCTGCTCGCAGGGATTGGCGTGTTGGCCGGGTTTTTTCGAAAGACCCTCATAAAACTAGTATTGTTCTTTCTAGTTGAGGTTCTGTTCTTAGCCTTGTTCCCTAAGCTGTTACTCTCGTTTGTAAACCTGGTATCTACGTTTGCCCATACTCTTCACCACTAATGCATTTCATCCTTACCCTTCTCGCGTTCCTGCTCATTCTCGGCATCCTTATTTTTGTGCACGAGCTTGGCCACTTCATGGTGGCAAAGTGGGTGGGCATGCGGGTAGATGAGTTTGCCATTGGGTTTCCACCGCGTATTTGGGCCCGCAAAAAAGGAGAGACCACCTACGCTATCAACGCCATTCCTTTTGGTGGCTATGTGAAAATTCACGGTGAAAGCCCTGAAAACCAAGACGAGGACCCGCGTTCGTTTGAAAAAAAGTCGGTCTGGGCACGCATGGCAGTCATTGTAGCCGGGGTGACTATGAACCTGCTCTTTGCCTTTGTCCTACTAACCGTTGCCTTTTCGGTAGGCTTTGTCTCTATTGGCCAAGACCTGCAAGCGGTTCCAGGGGCGGTGGTAAAACACACCCAAGTGCTTGTTTCCGATATCCAACCCGGGAGTGGCGCTGACAAGGCCGGCCTTAAGCCAGGAGACCTGATTGAAAATTTTGTCGATGCCTCAGGCAGCAAAACCGCAATCACCACCGTTACCCAGCTGGTCGACTTTACCAAGACGGCCCAACAACACGGAGTGACGGGCACCGGTATACTCGTGAACCGCGACGGCAAGGAACTGACCCTCCAGGCCACAATTGCCCCAGAGGGTGCGCCGCTAGGCATCTATATTCAGCCTTATACGGTGGTGCGCGTACCTGTGTGGCGGGCTCCAGCCGTCGCGGTCAAGGAAATGGGGATCATTGTACAAGTGACCTGGGATGCGCTTAGGGGCTTTGCGAGCCAGCTCTTCGAAAAAGCCAAACTTGACCCTAATGTTTCGGGCCCAGTCGGCATTTACCAGGCAACGGGGACGGCTACCCAAGCTGGGGGAGTTGCGACGGTCTTCCTCATTGTGGCGCTTTCGATCAACCTGGCGCTCATGAACATTTTGCCAATCCCGGCCCTCGATGGCGGCAAGCTGATCTTCCTCATTATTGAAGCTATTGCTCGCAAACGCGTGGTAGGCAGGCGGCTTGAGAGTGCCATTACCTTTGCCGGTTTTGCGCTGCTCATTGGCCTTATCCTGGTCCTTTCGGTACGCGATATTATCCGCTTGTTTTAATAGCTCAAAATGCGTCAATCACAATTGTTTGGGGCAACGAGGAGGGAAATATCTCAGGAAGAGGAGAGCATTAATGCCATTCTGTTGACCCGGGGTGGCTATATTTGCCGTACTGCCGCAGGGGTTACCTCGTTTTTGCCGCTTGGTTTGCGAGTCATCGAAAATATTAAAAATATTGTGCGGGCCGAAATGAACGAACTTCCGGCCACTCAGGAGCTGCTCATGCCCGTCTTTCAGCCAAAGGACATTTGGGAAGAGAGCGGTCGTTGGGATGACGAAGGCATGAAAGAGGTAATGTACCGGGTGCAGGATACCAATATGGGGATTGGTGCTACCCACGAGGAAAACGCGACCGACCTGTTTCGCAAGCTAGTGAGCTCCTACAAAGAGCTGCCGCTTTGCATTTACCAAATCCAGACCAAGTTCCGCAAGGAATTGCGCGCAAAATCAGGTTTGCTGCGAGGCAGGGAATTCATTATGAAAGACCTGTATAGCTTTCACTTAACAGAGGAGGGCTTTCAAGACTACTACGAGCAAGCCGCCGCCGCTTACCTGCGAGTATTCGAGCGTTGTGGTGTCAATGCAATTCGCACCAAGGCCTCAGGCGGTATTTTTTCCAAGCGACCGTCTGATGAATTTCAGGTTATAAACTCAGTAGGTGAGGATACCATTTACCTTAATCCCGCGGGTGATGAGGCCTGGAATGAGGAAATGGTAACCGGCCAAGACGACCCACGCTTACTTGAGTGGGGTGGGGGAGAAGTACGGCCGGCCCAGGCTACCGAAGTAGGCAATATTTTTCCCTACGGTACCCGCTACACGGTGCCGATGCACGGTGAAGTGACCGATGAAACTGGCCAAAAGGTCCCGGTCATTATGGGCGCCTACGGCATTGGCATTTCCCGCCTCATGGGCGTTATTACCGAACTGTACGGCAACGTGGAAACTGGCAAAATTGCCTGGCCAACAGGTATCGCGCCATTCAAAGTGCACCTTATTGACCTGTCGCCAGACGGGCAGGGGAACCCCATTTACGACCAGCTTAAAGCCGCCGGTGTTGAGGTGTTGTTCGACGACCGCGACCGCCGGGCCGGCGAAAAGTTTGCCGATGCCGACCTTATCGGCGCGCCTATCCGCCTCATTGTAAGCAAGCGTTCCCTCGACGCTGGAGGGGTAGAAGCGGTAAAGGCTTGGAACATATCTCCTGACGAACGGGAAATAGTGGCGGTAAGCGAACTGGAAAATTTCATTCGCTAACTAGGGAAGCGGCTCCCCTATTAAAAATCCCAGGAATTTCTCCTGGGATTTTTTACTGCAATAACAAGGGCTTACGGTTTGCCTTGGAACAGCACTACCCAAGGAGGGATGGTAGGAGAGCCGGTTGGGCTCGGACTTGGACTTGCCGTTGGGCTTGCTGATGGCGTGGGCGATGCCGAAGGGGTTGCACTAGGTGAAGAAGTGGGGCTGCCAGAAGGAGTTGGCGAGGCTGTGGGAGTAGTAGAAGGGCTTGGGGTAGGAGTGCTGGATCCTGTTGTACTAGTCGAGCTGGTTGCTCCCCCACCTGTGGCAGGAGTGTAAGGAAACGAAACATTGCCAAGGGCGAAGTAATTGGCGGTCAGCTCAATGCGGCTGCTAGGAATTGGGGCAGCAATGGCAGTTCCTGTCCCTGCTGGCGCCGTATACCCGGCAGTATTGCTGTAACCAAACAAGAAGGTGGCGGGTGCCGTGTAACTACTAGCGCAGGCATGGGTAGTGGCGGATCGATCATCAACTTTCAGTGTCCCCCCACTTTCCAGTTCAGTCCAAATAGCAAACGCTGTTGCATTAGGTACAAAGGTCTCGGAGCCATCGTTTCCGCAACGTACCATAATGTAGTCTGGTTGATCATTTGCCGAAGTACGGTCAGACTTTGGGTCATATCCAATCGTTGTCAAAAACCCACGGTTCTTGAGTGTTTCGGCAATGCTGGCTGTGGGGTAAGAAAGGCCGTCTTTAGTTACAGAATTAGCCTTGGTAACTTGGCCGTAACTTTTGCCCTCGGCCCCGCTGCAGGTACTGACGTGGGTAGGAGAGCAGGTGGCATCGGCAGTCACAAAGCTGCTGCCGGCACTCAGCTCATACTCCTGTACGGCATGCGAATAGGTACCGACGTCGGACTTGCGACGACTGTCGCGGGAATTGCGTTGGACAATTGTTGTGCTCATTACGGTTAGGGCGGCCAGAATAGCAAGTACGGCAATGACTACCGAAAGTTCAATGAAGGTGTAGGCGGGACGCTTCATTGGGCAGCTCCACCGCTTTCAAGAGATGTTTGGTAATCTATGTAGGTTTGCTCGGTCATAATTTTGGATAGTGGCTCCGTATGTAACGTCACGGCCAGCCAGGTTTGGAAAGCGACAAAAGTAGGTCGCGCGGCAACTGCGTCACGTTCGGCATCAGTGGAGGTATCAGCAAAGGCTTCGCTGCTCTTGGCGGTGCTCACGGCGTCAATGGTAACGGTAGTATCCCCTGGATAAATAACTGCGCCTAAACAAAGAGGATTTTTGCCAGCAGCATCTTGCCCACCGTCGTAGACGTTGAGGCGGGTAATGAGTTCCTTATTCACGATTGCCTTGAAGCTGCCGTCGGCGTTTACGACCCGGCCGTAGTTGGAGCCATCGGAAAGCTCGGCCGCCGAATCAGTCTGCGACACAACCCGGGGATTTTGACAGGTAGTATCGGTGCGGGTGAGATTGCCGGTGATAAGCCCCTCATCGGTTTGCGGGGTATCGAAAACAGTTTCACTAAATACGCGGGCAGTCTGGCCAAACTCGGGGTGGTTCTTGTGATACCGCGCGCCTACAGCGCAAAGAACGCCCACAATCAGGTAAATACTAAATAGGCGGGCCAGGCGCATTAGTTACTCCCCCCGGCTCCTATTTGCATGGGGACGGTGGCCGATTCAAAGGAGTAGGTTTTGGCACCGGTTTGCTTGGCGTTCACAATTGCCTGAGCCCGTTGGGGCGAGTTAAGGGCCTGCCAAGCCTGTAGCTGGGAGTGTTGCGCTGCCACAGCGGCTTGGCGGGAAAAGGCAAAACAGCCAAGTGCAAAGCAAGCAGAGGCGAGTACCAAGAGCCTTGGCAAGCGATTAGTTGCAGGCTGCGTCAGTTTTGTCATCACAGTACGTACCAGTAATTGTCCATTTGAGCGGCATGAAGAGACCTCCGTCATCGACTTGGGAAGAGCTGCGGGCCTGGCTCATTGATTCAGCTTTGGTAAAGCCGTACATGCCGCTGGCGTAGAGGCAGTCTTTGTCGGAACCGGTACACTGCACGGCGCCATTCCCATAGGCAAAGTCTTGATGTCCATTGGTGTTGCCGTTAAGGGTGAATGGGTAAAATTTGGAAAAGGCGAATTGGCCACTTCCAGCCACGGCAAACGTCCAGTCGGCGGGAACAAACCCATTGCCCGACAGCAATGTTTTTTTACCCGTCACCGTATCGAATACTGCAGTCATGGTTCGGCCGCCTGAAGTGGACCAGGTTTCTTTAAACCCGGCATTGCCGAGTGCTCCCCTCACATCCCACTCTGCAACCCCAATGGCGATAGTTGGAGAGCTGCTGCTACTCCCTAGTTTTACGCCAAGCAGCTGGGTAGCTGTCCAGGTTGAGCTATACGGCTGGTTGGTACCTGCGGCTTGGGCGGTACGGATGTTGCCAAACGAATGAGCGAGAAACACACAGCCCGCGGTGGTGAGCGCCAGGGTAAGGGTGTACTCGATGCGGTTGATTAAGCGCGTGTGCATAAGAGTGAGATTGAGTATGTATCTCTATTGTACGGCTTATCCTTAGGGTGGGGCAAGGGATAGGCCTCAGAAGGAGAACTTTCTGCTAAACTACAGGTGCAATGCCTCAAGAATCGTTGATCACGGCTGTAGCAGCACTCCCCCAGGTTCCGGGCGTCTACCTTTTTAAAGATGAGGTAGGCACTGTTTTGTATGTCGGTAAGGCCACTAGCTTGCGCGATAGGGTACGTTCTTACTTTGCCAAAGACATTGCCATCACCCGCAACTCGGGCATTGAGCGCATGGTGGGCACTGCTGTGCATGTCGATCACCAAACTACGCCAACCGAGCTCGAGGCCCTCATGTTGGAGGCTCGGTTAATTAGGCAGTACAAGCCGCGTTACAACATTAGGCTGCGCGACGACAAGTCCTTTGTGGTAATTAAAATTGACCTTGCGCACCCTTTCCCCTCGGTTACCATTGGACGGGAAAAAGAATTGGAAGATGCTTTAATTCGCCGTAAGCGTTCGCGCGAAGGCGTGCGCATCAAGCAAAAAGTAGACAATATTGAATACTACGGGCCTTTTACCTCGGCGGCTTCGGTGCGAGCGGCCTTGAAGTGCATCCGCACCATTTGGCCGTTCCGCGACTGCACAGAGACCAAGTACAACACCTACGCTGCCCTTGGTCACGGCTGCATTTATGCTGCCTTGGGACTTTGTACTGCCCCTTGTGTCGATGCCATTTCCGTTGAGGATTACCGCAAGAATATCGACCAAATTCGGTCGTTTTTGCGCGGCGAAAAAGCCCGGGTTACCCAAGTGGTGCAGCAGCAAATGGACGCTGCGGCAGCCGGCGAGCGCTACGAGGAAGCGGCCCGCCACCGCGACAGGCTTTATTCACTCGAGCACTTCCAATACATTATCGATACTTTTCGGGACGCCAGCGGCACGAGCCGCAACAACTACGAATTTAACCCCCAAACCGACATTCGCATTGAATGTTACGACATTTCCAATAATACCGGCCAATTTGCGGTTGGCTCGCTGGTAACGGGGATAGTGCGTGACGGAAAGGTGACAGCGGTGAGCGGGAAGGACGATGCCCGTAGCCGCTTCCTCTTCGAGCGCGACCGTTACCGCAAGTTTAAAATTCGCACCGTGGAAGGCATTTCGGATACCGACATGCTGCACGAAGTGCTTAGCCGCCGGTTCAAACGTGGCAAGGGGAAAACCGCCCATTGGTCCCTCCCCGATCTTGTCATTATTGATGGCGGCAAAGGCCAGCTTACCGTTGTGCAAAGTGAACGCAAAGCTGCCGACTTAGAAAAACAAGTCGCCGTGGGTACCGTTGCCAAAGGTCCTACCCGTAAAAATGTTGATTTGTATGGCAGTGACTGGGACAAGTTTCCGGAGATGAGCAAGGAAGGGTGGCAGCAGGTGGCCGAACAGTTGCGGGAAGAGGCGCACCGCTTTGCCATTACCTATTACCGCAGTTTGCATCGCAAGGCGCTGTTTGAGAACAATTTTGCCAAATAAAGAAAAGGCGTAAGCTAAAAATATGACTCACCTAAACTCAACCAAAAAACGGCGGTAGTATTTTCGCTCATTACTTTGTTCGTGTTTCTTTTACCTAAGCTTGATGTGCCGCTCAATGGGAATAATGTGCTCACCGCGAGTTCAATTTTTTACAGTATTTTGCTTGGATTTTACATTGCGAGCGCTATGACCAATCTAAGCCGGCTCAAGTCGCTTGTGGCCATTGAAACGGGAGCGCTCATTTCTATTTATCATCTTACTAAGCTAGCGCTTCCCGACCGGGTGGAGCAAATACCGGGTTGGCAATAAGGATGAAGTACACATTGTAAAAATTGCCAAATAAAAAAGCCCCACTCTTTCGAGCGGAGCTTGTTGGTTATGATTACCCCCTAGGAGAAACCGTGTCAGCGGTGTGCTGTTTACCATTTACCAGGAGCTTCCGAAAGATATATCTGTCACCAGCCTTAGGCTGGTAATCAGATTCTTGCCCAATAGCGACAAGAACCTGCTCATTTTCGTTTAATCGTACATGCACCAGGTTACTGCCTGGCACATAATCGGCTGCAATGCAGCCCTCTCCACGGCGAAGCCGGGTGGTTTGGCTTATACGGGGAGGCTTTTCCGTGCGGTGTCGTCGGGCGCTGCGCTGAGGCCAAATGGCCTGAAGCGTAACGGCTAGAATGGTGAAACTGGATAAGGGTGAAAAGGGCGTTGCGTTCATATGCGGACAGATTCTACCACAAAACTGGCCATTTGTCAAGGTGTTGTACGGGCTCACCCTTAATGAGACTCGGCAGCTAGAGCCAAGTATTGCAGCGGCGTGAGCCGCTGTCCATAGGTTCCTAAAGATCGGTGGATTCGGCTTCCGTTGTAGAACGCGAGCCATTCGGCAAGTTCTGGGTTG
>JBBQFV010000025.1:0-9659 GCA_038322405.1 Patescibacteria group bacterium | reverse complement strand
GAGGCCTATTTGCGGCCGGAAACTGCCCAGGGTATTTTTACCAATTACAAGAATATTCTCGATTCCTACCATCGCAAGCTGCCGTTTGGTATTGCCCAAATTGGTAAGGCATTTCGCAACGAAATTACGACCGGAAACGCTTTGTTCCGGGTGCGGGAGCTAGAGCAGGCCGAAATTGAGTACTTTGTGAAACCGGGGACCGACGAACAGAGTTTTAATGATTGGCTCGAGGTCATGCGCGCTTTTCTGCTTGAAGACATGGGCTTGAAAGAAGATCATTTGCGCACTTTTGAACACGCCAAGGAAAAACTTTCCCACTATTCCAAGCGCACGGTAGATTTTGAGTATCTCTACCCGTTTGGGTTTGCCGAATTGACGGGCCTCGCCAATCGCACCGACTATGACCTGCGCCAGCACATGGAACACTCTGGCCGCGACCTTACCTTTTTCGAGGAAGAAACGCGCGAGCGTTATTTGCCGTACGTTATTGAGCCAACCATGGGGATTGGCCGCCTGCTGCTTGCGGTACTGATCGATGCCTACCAGGAATATCCCCAAGGCCGGGATGGCCAAGGCACTGAAATGGAATACGTTTTGCATGTGCCAAAGCAATTGGCTGCGGTGCAAGTCGCAGTGCTCCCGCTCATGAAAAAAGACGGCCTCGCCGAAAAGGCCCGCGACATTACCGCTCAGTTGCGCGAACATTTTGTCACTGTTTACGATGACACCGGCGCCATTGGCAAACGCTACCGCAGGCAGGACGAAATTGGCACGCCGGTATGCGTGACCATCGACTACCAAACTATGGAAGATGGCACGGTCACTATTCGGGACCGCGATAGCATGGAGCAGCGCCGGGTGAGCATTGCAGAACTTTCGCACAACCTTTAGCCTATGTACAGGCAGCTGTTGGCCATTCTGAAACGCATTACCAAGTCAGGAGGGGTTTTCATTCTCCTGGCCTTGCCTGCCAGTGGCAACTACCAGCTCAATGGGTATGGCTTTGATTCAGGAGGAGTAAGTGATGGTGCTTCAAACAATTACAAAGCGCAGGGTATTACCGGCGAACTGAATGGAACAAGCGAGACAGGCACGACCTACAACGTGAAGCCCGGCCTGCTTGGCACTGAGCAAACTGCCACTCCAGCCGCGCCTACGCTGAGCAACCTTTCAAATTATTACAACAAGTTGCAGTTGGTGATTGCCACGGGGACTAACCCAACAGATGCTACTTATGCCATTGCCATAAGTAGCGACGGTTTTGTGACAACTTCATACGTTCAAAATGACAACACAGTTGGAAGCGTTTTAGGATCGGAAGACTACCAAACCTACGCCCAATGGGGCAGCTCAAGCGGGTTTTACATTATTGGCCTTACCCAAAACACTACCTATCAGGTTAAAGTGAAGGCAAGCAGGGGAAGGTATACCGAGAGTCCCTACAGTGCCGTGGCTACCTCGGCGACAATTGCACCATCGCTTACCTTTGACATTGACGTCGCTTCGACTGATATAGACACCAGCCCACCCTATGCGGTCAGCTTTGGTAACCTACTCCCGGGCACAGTAACCACAGCCACTAACCGCATTTGGGTAGATTTTGACACCAATGGCTTGCAAGGCGGTGCCGTGTACCTGAGTGGCCTGCGCGGCGGACTTTTCAGTGCGGCAGAAAACTACACCGTCGCTACGGGAAGTGTCGACCTTACTGCTGCAACCGAAGGCTTTGGGGTTCAAGTGGCAAGCAATACTCAGGCTAGCGGCGGGCCATTCAATGCCGACAGTCCTTACAATGGTTCGAGTAATAATGTGGGCATTGCCAATAGTGTCGTTCGGCAAGTATTTGACTCAAGTGGCCAGATTACAGCAGGTCGAGGTTCATTCAACCTTAAGGCTAAAACGTCATCTGTCACTCCCGCAGCAGGCGATTATACGGAGACATTTACGGTAATTGCCTCGGCCCAATTTTAAACAAATATTTGACAGGATATGGCTACCTGTAAGATCATGGTTAGGACACTAACAATCCTGCAATGAAAAATCATTATCAAGGGGCAGTAAAGACTTTGGGGTCAGCGTTGCTGGTTCTGTTGCTCGTTGCTATTCCGTTCCTCCGCGTTCCTGTTACCCACGCTGCCAACTTCCAGCAAGCCTATGCGCGCTTTGACCGTATGAAGGCGAGCGTTACAGGTAATGTGCTTATTGTGGTTAAACCCGCTACGGTTGCTACCGAAGGCAAGCTTCTTGTCACCTTTCCGGCAGGCTTTACCGTTGCTGCCAGTCCTACTGTTAACACTACAGGGCTTCCCACTGGCGTGACTGCCTTGCCAGGAAGTATTACCGTTGCAGGTGCAGGCCAGGTTGCTACCATCTCAAGTGTTACTGACCTTACGGTTGGCACCTTGTACGGGGTGAATATTGCCACCGGCATTACTAACAGCACGGCAGGTACCTATACCACTACCATTGCTACCCAAACTTCAGGCGCCGCAGCCATTGACTCAACCGACGTTGCGACCCGCATCATTACCGATGACCAAATTGTGGTTAGCGCTGTTGTCCCGCCTTCATTCAGCTTTACTTTGAGTGGGAATACCGATGCCTTCACAGGCAACCTGGACTCGTCTGGTATTGTTTCGACAGCCGGTAAGACAGTAACCATTGCCACCAACGCTTCCCAAGGTTGGATCTGCTGGGTAAAAAGCGCCAATGCTGGCCTTACCTCGGCTACAACCAGCCAGACAATTGCCACGGCGGGTTCTATCGATGGCTCACCTTCCACTTTGAGTACCGGTACCAATGGGTACGTGCTCGATACCGACCTTACTACCGATAACGCAACTGGCACGGGTACCGTAGTTATTGACCCTGAATACAATGGCATTGGTACCAGCTCAGGCGGAACCTTGAGCAGTTCATTCCAGCCGGTCGCCTCTGCTAACGGAACTTCGGCAGGAGACGTAATAACCCTCATCGAACGTTCAGCAATTAGCGCCGTAGCAGCTGCCGCAGCTGACTATACCGATACCCTTACCGTGATTGGGGCCGGCCGGTTCTAAAACCCTTAGTTTGGAAAGTGCAAATCCTCCCAATGGGAGGATTTGTTGCTATTGTAAGAAGTAATGAAGCGCTTTGCCCCACTTTTTCTTGTCAGCGCCCTGATTAGCCTGCTCCTGCCATTGCCTACCCACGCGGCAACGGGGGAGGATGCCTTACGTTTGATTACCGCTCCGGCCCCAATTGACTTGGTTGGCAAGCCAGGCCAAACGGTAACTACCGTTTTACGGGTAAAGAACGGCGGGACGAAAGACGAGCTTATTGCAGTAAGCGCGCTGCCGTTTGGGGCGTACCAAACAAGCGGGCAACCCCAACTGCGTGACCCGGGACCAGGGGACAGTTATCTCAAGTGGGCAACCTTTAGCCCGGCCGTATTTACCGCGCCTGTTAACGCGTGGATGGAAATTACCGTCACCATCAGCATTCCGCCCGAGGCTGCCTTTGGCTATTACTACGCCATGATTTTCAGCCGGGCCAACCCTGCCCAGGATGTGAGTGGCACCAAAACTGGCCTTCTAGGTGGCAGCGCCATCCTGGTGCTTTTGGATGTCGATGTCCCAGGCGCCAAAAGGACGGTTGCAGTAAATTCCTTTACCACAGGTTCAGGTTGGAGCGAATTTTTGCCCATAACCTTTAACGTCTCCTTAAAAAACACAGGAAATGTGCACGCCGCGCCGCGCGGGAACATTTTCCTAGAAAGGGGGAGTCAAAAAGACATTGCAATTTTGGAGGTCAACTCAGAGCAGGGGAATATCTTGCCGGGTACTGACCGCACCTTCAGCGTGGATTGGACAGACGGCACCCCCCATTTCACAGACAAGGTGGTAGATGGCAACGTAGTTCACGCCAGCAACGGCCTGCCTGAACAGACGTTAGTGTGGAAGGGGCTTGATCTTTCCAAGCTGCGCATGGGCCACTACACAGCCACCCTCGTCATGACCTACGACGACGGCACCAAAGACGTGCCCCTCGAAGCCAAAGTGAGTTTTTGGGTTATCCCCTGGCGGCTCATAGTTGGTGTTATCCTCATACCTCTCATTCCCGCCTTACTCGTATTCTTCCTGATGCGCCGGAGGTACCGCCGTGCGTAAAACAGTCTCCCTCTTGCTGGCAGCCCTCTTGCTACAGTTTGCTAGCCCCGCCCTGGCAGCGGATACCTCCTTGCGCCTCATAACCTCGCCGCTTCCCGTGGCGCTGCGGGTTGAGCCGGGCAAAAGTGTTCAGACCATCCTGCGGGTACAGAACGGTGGTTCGGCGCTTGAGCATATCAAAGTCGGGGTGCTTAAGTTCAAGGCTTACAAAGACACCGGCCAGCCGCAACTCATGGATCCGGAAAAAGGCGACGACTTCCTAAATTGGGCCCACTTTTCCGAAAGCACGTTTGCACTTGATGCGAATGAGTGGAAAAACGTTACCGTTACTTTCGATGTACCATCTACCGCCGCTCTTGGCTACTACTACGCCATAACCTTTTCGCGGGATGGGGTGGCGACAGTAGACACTACCAAGCAGCAGCTTAATGGCTCGACTGCTGTGCTTATTTTGCTTGACGTGCTTGTCCCGGGGGCAGTACGGAGGGCGGAAATAGCCAGCTTTAGCACCGACCATTCGTTCTATGAATTCTTACCAACCACCTTTAATGTGACACTGCATAATACAGGTAACGTGTTTGTCGCGCCGCGCGGGAACATCTTTCTAGAAAAGAATGGGCAAAAAGACCTCGGAATTTTAGAGGTGAACCCAGAACAAGGCAATATTTTACCAGATTCGAACCGTGCCTTTACCGCCCCGTGGAACGACGGCTTCCCGCACTACGAAGACCTGGTGCAAGACGGCAAAGTAGCGCATCAAACTAACGGTGACGTGCAGGTTACCTTAAAGTGGAACTTTGCCGATGCCTCAAAGCTGCGCATGGGCCACTACACAGCCACCCTCGTCATGAGTTACGACGACGGCACCAAAGACGTGCCCCTCGAAGCCAAGGTGAGTTTTTGGGTTATCCCATGGCGACTTCTGGTAGGACTCGGCCTGGCACTTGCTTTGATACTGGTTGGCCTTTGGAGCATAGTCCGCCGGGTACGTAGCGCTGTCCAGAAGCGCAAGGCATGAAGTCCTGGCTCTTGATTGTCACCCTTTTGTTTGGGATAAGCCCGGTGCAGGCCGCGAGCAGTATTGCGGTAGCCCCTGCCTTGCAGCAAATTGTGCTGAATCAGGAAGGCGAAACAACCCAAGCCCACGTCCAGCTAAAGAACAATACCGAAAGCGAAGTATCTTTCACACTAAGCGCAGTTAATTTCGGTTCGCTCGACGATTCAAGCGGGCTCATTTTTCAAGGCCAAGGCATTAGCCAGCTCGATGCCCAATATAGTTTGACTAATTGGATAAGCATATCGCCTAGTAAGGTCACTATCCCGCCAGGTTTAGAAGTTGATATTGCTGTTACCGTTACAAACCTACCTGACCTTAGTCCCGGCGGCCATTACGCAGCAGTATTGGCGACTACGGATTCGGGAGCCGGCATTCCCAATACGGTTGGTCTTAAACAGGCCCTGAGCAGCCTACTCTTTGTGACCAAAAAAGGAGGTGAAAACTATGAGGAAATATTGAGTGGCATCTCAATTCCCAAAACAACCCTCCAACTGCCTGATGCCGTACAAATCCAGGTGCAAAACAAGGGGAACGTGCATATTGTGCCGCGCGGCCTAGTGCAAGTAATTGGGTATGGCAATCAAGTGGTTGCCCAAGGTGCCATAAATGAAGACTCGAGCTTGCTCTTGCCGGGCACTAACCGTTGGTTGAAGGTACCCTTGCACCAAACGGCCCTTTTAGTTTGGCCAGGCCAGTATCGGGTTCGTGTTTCCTTGCGCTATGACGGCAGCGATACACTTATAAACCAAGAAAAAATCATCAGTTACACGGGAATTCCGCTCCTGGGAATTATAGCCACCCTATGTCTCTTTGGCTTTGTTCTCATTTTGCGCCGAAAGAAGCACCGCCGGAGTCCTTCAAAGGTTTGATTGAGTTTCTTTTTTTGGGGCTCCGGCAGTATACTAGGTACAGATAACGAAATAAGGAATGTACCGAAAGTTCCTGTACTGGGCGATAGCTTCGTTCTCGGTTGTCCTGGTGGGCGCACTGGCGCAGCACCGGGTTCAGGCTGCAACTGGAATCAACCATCTGATCAGTTTCCAGGGGAAGATGGTGAATACAGCCGGGACGAACGTTACGAACGGCTCGTATACGTTCGTTTTTAGTATTTATACCGTTTCAAGTGCTGGGTCGGCGGTTTGGACCGAAAGCAAGAGTATCACCGTAACGGACGGCCTGTTTCAAACCGACCTTGGCTCCGTAACCTCGCTTCCAGGTTCACTTGATTTCAATACAGACAACCTCTACCTGGGCATCAACTTCAATGCAGACGGGGAAATGACCCCCCGGGTGCGTTTTGACTCGGTTCCGCAAGCCTTTAACGCTGAAAAAGTGGGAGGCCTCACGGTTACCAGCAGCAGCGGGACGCTTACTATCCCGAACAGCAAGACAATCAGTTTTGCCGATGCCTTCACTACCTCGGGGGCCTTTCCCATGACCTTGGTAGCAAGTGCCACAACGAGCGTTACCTTTCCAGCTGGCACCATTACCGTGGCCGACTTGGCTACTGCTCAAACCATGAGTAACAAAACCTTTTCCGCCAGCACCTGGCAAGGGAACGCAGTGGCCGCCCAATATGGCGGCACCGGTCAGATAGCCTACACGGCAGGGGATATGCTCTACGCGAGTGGGACGACCACCCTTTCAAAGCTTGCGGCGGGAAGCAACGGCAACTGTTTGGTAGTAACGAGTAACCTGCCCGCTTGGGGCTCTTGTTCAGGTACCGCGGCGACGCTGCAATCGGGGTATAACGCAAGTAGTGGTAATACCATAACTACAACGGATGCTCGAGATCTTACCGTTACCTTGGCTAATACCGCGAAAGACTCCAATGTTCTCTTCAATATTGCAACTGGCTCGAACGCCAAGGTTGCCATACAAAGTAATGGTTCTGATGTTCTTGCGGTGACCAGTTCTGGTGTGACATTGCCTGCAACTGGGGCTAATACTTTGGCAGTTACCGGTGCGCCAGCATCATCGGCAACCAGTGCGTTGGTCCAATTAGGAAGTGCTTTAGTGAGCGGCTCAACCAATGGTACCTACTTGAGCATTAACGCCGGTAGCGGTTACACGGGGAATTTCTTGAATATCCAACTCAATGGGGCCGATCGCTTTGTGCTCACGTCGGATGGAAACCTGAGCGTTCCAGGCACTGTGAATGGCCTTACCCTTACTAACAACGGGACCAATACCCTTAACATAGCTGCGGACAAGACCTTGGCAGTGAACAACAGTATTACCTTCTCCGGTACAGATAGCACGATATTTACCCTGCCAAGCAGTTCCGACACCTTAGATGGTATAGCGGCTACCCAAACCCTTACTAATAAAACAATTGGTTCTACGGGCCTCATATTCTCTGGGGCAGCCCTTGACATCGATACCGCCGCCGCAGAATCACTGGTTTTGCAGGGCAGGGCAGCCTCAACCTTTCAAACTACTAGTGGAAACATAACCCTGCAGCCCGCAGGTTCAAGCACTACGGCCAACGTGCAGATTGGGGCAGGAGGCGGTGGATCCACCACTCCTGACCTTTTGGTTTTGGATGCCAGCACATCGGCCAGTGACCCAACTGGCGTAGCCGGTGCCCAGTACTACAACACAGTTACCCAAAAGAACCGTTGTTTCGATGGCGGCTTGTGGCACGACTGTACCGGTACTAACTTTGCCAACCGTCAATTTGGCTTCTGGGCGCCAACCGGTAGTACTGCTACTGCAATGACTGCCGTAAACTTGGTTGTGCCAACCGTAAACGGTGTTCCGGCTGCTAGTGCCCAGGCTGACTCGCACTATATTGGCTGGCCTACCACCGCGGTAAGTGGGACAATTGGAGGCCTTACTCAAGGTTTCACTGAGACCCAAGCCCGCTATCGCCCTAAGCTTACGACCCTTATCCGCACGGATACGTCCATTGCCACCCAGCGCATTTGGGTTGGCCTTACCTCTGCCGCCCTTACCGGTGTAGATAGCTCCACAACTATTCGCTACGTAGGTGTTCGCTACTCTACTGCGGCAGCAGACACTACTTTTCAATGTGCCTCAGGAAACGGCGCTGCTCAAAACGTTGTAAATACAGGTGTTACCGTAGCAATCAACACTTCCTACCTTATTACCGTGGACTGGTCAGTTTCCGGTACCTTGGTCTGCAGCATTTCGGCCAATGGGGGAACACCTACCGTAGTCACCAAAAGCACCAACCTAGACAATGCCGGTACGACTAACTTAGGCATTACCAATACCCTGACAACCTTAGCCGCCACCATCTTTACCCACCGCATTGGCTGGGTTCACTTAGAAACACAATGATGAGCTCCCGCCTGACTAACCACATCACAGCCAACAAGCTGTTCTACAATATTTTTGCTGTATGCCTGTTCTTTGTAGTGCTGGCCATTTACCTCAATTACCGCACGCTTGAAACGAGCCAGACTACTTATCTCGCCCAAATAAACGAAAAAAAGGCCTGGACCCAGCTTGAACTGTTCCAAAGTCAGACCAAGGTACTGGTGGATGACTTTTTTACTACCTCACTTACTACGGTAGAGAACTTAGCCAAAGACCCTGGCTTCCTCAGCTCACTTGATGGTGACCATAAAGATGCCCAGCTCTTGCTAGCTAGTGAAAGGACTATCAATAGCCGTTTCGATTCACTCAACATTCTGGATAGTAAAGGCACTGTCGTAATGCTTTCCAGCCAAACTGCGCAGGCAAATTCCTATTTGGGGACAAGCCTGGCTGACCGGGCTTACTTTACCAATCCGCTAAAGACTCAACAGCCGTATATCAGTGCCAGTTATACTTCCGTAGTAGGCAGCACCCTGGTCGCATTCAGTGTACCTGTGCTGCACGGGGACCAAGTTGCCTATGTGGTATCTGGCTTTGTGAAAATTGACAGCCTCGGAGGCCGTTTGAAGCTCACCTCGCGGCTGGCAAACTTCAACTCCCTGCTTACCGATAGCGAAGGAAAGGCAATTCTCGAAGGGAACAAGCCTCTTACTGCGCCAGTGGACATCCACGAAAGTGACCATGTTGTTTCGCGTATGCTGGCGGGCGCAGCCAACGTTGAAGACCAGGAACCAGATTCCAATGGGGTAGATTCTCTTGTGCGGGGGGACATCGTTAAGGTAGGGGATGCGGGTACTTTTTACCTTTTGAGTTACTACTCAGTTGCCCAGTTGTCCAATGACAAGGCGGCTGTGCAGGCAGAGCTCGACCGTATCATCACGGTCTATGCCTTGCGCGACCTGTTTATTTTCCTTATTTGCGCGGTAGTTATTCGAGAAATAATGGGCCGCCATGGTGCAATCCCCCCCTCGAAAAAGTCTTAGATGGATAGCCATTTACTTTGCGACAGGCGTTGTGCTGCTTTTGGTACTTTCTGGATTTTTCTTGCACCTCATTTTAAACAGCCAGTACCAGGCGCTGCGAGATAATACCGTACTGGTGCAGGCCCT
>JBBQFV010000024.1:0-10563 GCA_038322405.1 Patescibacteria group bacterium | reverse complement strand
CAGTCTGATGTGTCGACCACATCCTGCTTGAACGGTACGTTGTCGTCGCTCGTGTACATATCACCCATGAGGTGCATGTGTGCCCAGTCTTCGTCAACGAACCAGTACAGGTTCACTGCCGCATTGGGCACCGAGTTCCCGGTGACAAAGTCTGTCACATGGGCTTGAAATGGCTCTAAGAATCCATAAGGCGTCCCGTTGCCAATTGCAGTCCCGTCCGGAATCCACCAACTAGCGACACTATCCTGCGCCTGCAGGTAGCCGGAAACCGGTGCCCCGTTACGCACCGCGTAAAAGGAAATGGTCCCATGGTCGTTTATGTCGGTAGGGATGATGTTGGTCATCACGTTCGACGGATCGGTGAGGCTCTTCAGCTTCACCGTGGTACCAGTAGCTGCCTCGTAGAGGACTCCCTCGTACGAATGCATATCCGACTGATCGCCACCAATGTAGTGAAGGCCAATGACCTGCCCGGCGTTGTTAATGGCTACCGGGATGTTCATCCCAGGTATGGGTGTTGTCTGGCTGGTGCCGTAGTGGCCCATCCAGGCAGTGGCAGATAAGGCCGGGTAAGAAGTAGTTCCCCCCGTGCCCGAAACGCCAACTGGGTTGTCGCCGATAACTGGAATTGCTGGCCCTGTCGGCTTTGAACCAACAACAACAGTCGGGTACTTTTGATTGAACCCAACCACGTTGCCGAGTTCGTTCACGCCGGTAGCCTTGCTCATTCGAGAAGACGGAAGGTCAAACAACTGACGGGCACCGTAGTACCAAAGCGCAGCCTTACAATCGCCACCCATGCCTGCTACAAATCCCCGATCTGCAACAGCGAACGCCTCAGCCTTTGGGCTAGGATCCAGCACATAGTACTGGTTCCCAGCGTTGAGAAACAACCCACCAGAACCTGGCTGACCCACAATGGGATCAGTCTGGACGGTGAAGGTGTACTGGCTGAGGCTCAGCGGACGCCCGTCCGTCAAGGCCAAGAGCGGCCAATGCGGCTGGGAATCTGGCACATGTACTGCGCCGTTTGGCTGAGGAATGGACATGCCAGTTCCTGAGGCCGACACAACCATCACCTGGTTATCCGGCCGGCTAATACCAATCGCCCTGCCGGTGCGGTCGAGCCGGACGTAATTAGCGCTCGACACGTCCTGCATAATAGGAGCGAATTGGGAGTACGTGAAGAGCGAGCCCTCACCGTCCCGAAACTCGGTACAGCTAATGTTTGGACCCCGAATGCCAATGGTATTCGTGGTAGTCATTGCCCGCCTGCCCGTGAAAGATAGACTTTCAGGGTAGTCAGGAAACGCGGGAGCGCCCATGCGCCCCGCATTAAGTGGGTCCTCAATTATTAGATAGCGAGGATCTGTAGCCCCGCTTATCTGAGGAAATAAACCCGTGATCAATGCCAAGGCTGGAAACAGTAATTTATTTTGAAGCATTTGAACCCCTTGACAGTTGCCTGCCGTTGTCAAAGTCCCTTTCGACTTTGCGATGACGAAAAAGAATACGATTCCTTATACCTGAAAACCCTACATTTGTCAATGACTAAACCTGTTTATGATGATTATTTACATAGCCAAAAGGCCTTGGAAAATGGTACAATTGGACTAAAGAGAGGCATCGAGATGAACAAAAAACTCCAAGCTGGCCTCATTATTTTGCTTGCTGCCGGGGCAGCAGGCTTGATTTGGTTCATTTTGCACCGTTTCGGGTTTGGCACGGTTGCCGTGCTGCAGCCTCAAGGCACCATTGCCAACCAACAGCGCGACCTTATGAAGTTTGCAGGCATCTTTATGCTTATTGTGGGCATTCCAGTGTTCATTATGACCTTTGGCTTTGCCTGGCGGTACCGGGCCAGCAATAGAAAGGCGACCTATACCCCCAACTGGGACCACAACCTGGTGGCAGAAACAGTATGGTGGACTATTCCGAGTATAATTATTGTCATTTTAGCGGTAGTGGCCTGGACTAGCTCGCACCAGCTTGACCCGTTTAAGCCGCTCGATTCGAAGGTGAAGCCTATTACTATCCAGGTTGTGGCCCTCGATTGGAAATGGCTGTTCATTTATCCTGCCCAGGGCATTGCCACGGTAAATTACGTCCAATTTCCAGCCGGAACTCCGGTTAATTTTGTTATTACCGCCGACGCCCCCATGAATTCCTTTTGGATACCCCAACTGGCCGGCCAGGTATACGCTATGGCAGGAATGACCACCCAGTTACACCTCATGGCCGACCATGCCGGTAGTTATAACGGGTTATCGGCCAACATTAGTGGTGAAGGCTTTGCGGATATGCGCTTTGTCGCTACCTCCACCTCTCAAGCCGACTTTGACCACTGGGTAGCGGTCACTAAATTGTCACCTACCCCGCTCACCATGGCAGAATACGACAAACTGGCAGAACCCAGCCTTAAAAACCCCGTTTCCACCTATACCCTGGCTGCCCAGGACCTTCAGCAGAGTGTCATAATGAAGTTCATGTCGCCGCAAACAGCCTCCCAATCTACTGACGTAATGAGCATGTCCGGAATGGACATGCTCGCTCCAAGCTATGGGAGCAATAAATGAGTTTCTTTGGTACTTTAACCTGGTCAGCCTTCCAGCATAACTTAATTGTGACAGGCGCCCAGGTAAGCATGATTGGCGGCGTTTTGCTCGCCATTGCCTTACTCACCTACTTTAAAAAGTGGAAGTGGTTCTGGAACGAGTGGCTCACTACTACCGACCCTAAGAAAATTGGGGTGATGTACATTCTGGTAGCCTTGCTCATGCTGGTGCGCGGCGGGGTTGATGCCCTCATGATGCGCCTGCAACAGGCCCTAGGTCCCGGCCACGGCTTCCTTGCCACCGACCACTACCAGCAGATCTTCACTTCGCATGGCACCATCATGATTTTCTTTGTGGCCATGGGAATCATGTTTGGCCTGATAAACCTGATAGTACCCTTGCAAATTGGCGCCCGCGATGTAGCCTTTCCCTTCCTCAACTCGGTCAGCTTTTGGCTCTATGTTGTCGGGGTAATTCTCATTAATTTATCATTGGTTGTGGGACAGTTTGCCGCCACCGGATGGCTGGCGTATCCACCACTCTCGGAGCTGTTCTACAGCCCGGGCGTAGGGGTAGATTACTGGATTTGGAGCATCCAAATTGCTGGTATTGGCAGCTTACTCTCGGGCATCAACTTTCTGGTCACCATTTTAAAGATGCGTGCGCCTGGCATGACCCTCATGAAAATGCCTATTTTCGTGTGGAGCGTGCTGTGCAGCATGTCTCTTGTCGTCTTTGCTTTCCCCATTTTAACGGTGACTTTGGCCCTTTTGGCACTCGACCGTACCATGGGCATGCACTTCTTTAGCAACGGGTTTGGGGGCAATGCCATGATGTACATAAACCTCATTTGGGCCTGGGGACATCCGGAAGTGTATATTTTGGTACTGCCTGGATTTGGCATATTTTCCGAAGTAGTAGCTACGTTTTCCAAAAAGCGGCTCTTTGGCTACGTTTCAATGGTCTGGGCCCTCGCCTCTATCACCCTTTTGTCATTCCTAGTGTGGCTGCATCACTTCTTTACCATGGGAGCCGGTGCCGACGTCAACGCCTTCTTTGGCATTATGACAATGGTGATTGCCATTCCAACAGGAGTAAAAATATTCAACTGGATATTTACCATGTACCGCGGGCGCATCGATTTTAAGGCCCCAATGCTTTGGTTCCTGGGGTTTGTGGTCACCTTTACGGTTGGTGGCATGGCGGGAGTGCTCTTGGCCATTCCACCTGCCGATTTTCAACTCCACAACAGCTTATTCCTGGTTGCCCACTTCCACACTATGATTGTAGGAGGGGTGCTGTTTGGCTACTTTGCCGGCATTGCCTACTGGTTCCCTAAAGTAACGGGCTTCAAGCTGAACGAACGCTTAGGCCGTTGGTCCTTCTGGTGCTGGATTATCGGTTTCCTTACCGCCTTCATTCCCCTCTATATCTTGGGTCTCATGGGCGCAACCCGCCGCCTCGACCACTACGACGCCTCTATGGGTTGGCAGGGCCTGTTCATTGTTTCGGGAATTGGGGTGCTCATTATTGCCGCTGGCGTTGCCTTCATGATTCTGCAAATTATCGTGAGCTTCCGGGACCGCAAGCAAAATTTGGATACCACCGGCGACCCTTGGGATGGCCGTACCCTGGAGTGGTCTACTGCTTCACCAGCCCCGTTTTATAACTTTGCTGTCATTCCGACAGTTACCGAACGTGATGCATTTTGGGAAGCCAAGCAAGCAGGAAAAGAATTGCCTAAACCTGTCTATACCGATATCCACATGCCCAAAAACAGCCCAATCAGCTTGTATATTGCCGCCTGCGCCCTTGTCTTTGGCTTTGCCATTATTTGGCACATTTGGTGGCTGGTCATTTTAGCCTTCCTGGGCATAATTGTGTGTGCCATCACCCGCGCGCTCGATTATGACACCGATTACTACGTCCCTGCCGCCGAAGTGGCGCGCATTGAAGCAGAAAGGAGCCGCTAATGCCTGTCCAAACCTTAAGCCACCAGGAACGGCACCCTGAACAGCATCGCGAAATGGATGACCGGGTGATATTTGGCTTCTGGGTATACCTCATGACCGACTGCGTGCTGTTTGCCAGCCTGTTTGCCGTATACGCCGTGCTACATAACAACACCTTTGGCGGGTTGCCAAGTAGCACCCTGTTCAACCTGCCCAACGTACTGGTTGAGACCCTCCTCCTGCTCACCAGTAGCTTTACCTGTGGCCTGGCCATGTTAGCGGCCCACCGCAATGACAAAAATATGACCCTGACCTGGTTTGCCGTCACCCTCATTTTAGGGGCAACCTTCCTAGGTCTAGAACTGCGCGAATTTCACCAACTCGTTGCCGATGGCAACAGTTGGCAACGTAGTGGCTTCCTCTCTTCCTTCTTTACCTTGGTAGGAACCCACGGCCTACACATTGCTACCGGTATTTTGTGGGGAGCGCTCATGCTTCTCGAAGTAACCCGGCGTGGCCTTACCAGCATTAACCTGCGCCGCCTCAGCACTTTCAGCTTGTTTTGGCATTTCTTAGATATTGTCTGGATCTTTATCTTCTCCTTTGTCTACCTTATGGGAGCCCGCTAATGGAAAATCAACCTTACATCGATACTGCCCACCTCACCCCTCCTACTACGGGGCCAGCTCATGGCACGCTCCGCTCCTACTCCATAGGGTTTTGCTTGTCGTTATTGCTCACCATCATTCCTTACCTGGTAGTGGTGAACCACGTGCAAATGGGGACTGCCCTTGTTGTCACTATTTTAGGAGTGGCGGTTGTCCAGCTCGTTGTCCAACTACTCTTCTTTTTACACCTCGGTCGCGAAGAAAAACCCTATTGGAACCTGTTTGTGTTTCTTTTTGCTGCTATGGTGATAGGGATACTGGTTATCGGCTCCCTCTGGATTATGCACAACCTCAATTACAATATGACCCCTGCCGAAATGAATGCCCGAATGCTTGATCAAGCCGAGTAATGCAGGTTAAAAAGTACTACGAGCTTACTAAGCCAGGGATAATTTACGGCAACGCCATCACGACGCTTGCCGGTTTTTTCCTAGCCGAAAAAGGCCATTTTTCTATCATTATTTTCCTCGGCGTACTCATAGGATCTTCCCTGGTCATGGCTTCTGGCTGCGTGTTCAACAATTATCTGGACCGGGATATTGATGCGCGCATGAAGCGCACCAAAAACCGCCCTTCGGTGAAAGGGGAGATTGCGGGTCCTGCCATGCTTGGTTTCGGCACGGTCTTAGGTATTCTTGGCTTTCTGACGCTTATTCTAGGCACCAACCTCCTCACTACCCTCATTGGCCTGGTTGGTTTTGTGGCCTACGTAGTGCTCTATACCTACTCCAAGCGTCGAACCGTGTACGGCACTATTATCGGCAGCATGTCCGGCGCCGTCCCACCCGTTGCCGGCTATTGCGCCGTCACTAATCACTTCGATGCCGCCGCAGTCATTTTGTTTCTCATCCTGGTGCTCTGGCAAATACCCCACTTTTACGCCATCGCCATGTACCGTCTAGATGACTACGCCGCCGCCGCTATTCCCGTGCTTCCTCTAAAACGAGGCATGCTGGTCACTAAAATCCATATTTTGGCCTATATAACTGCTTTCATTGTGGCCACCGCTGCCCTCACCATTTTTGGCTACACCGGCTATATCTTTCTGGTTTTGGCGGCTACCCTTGGCCTTAGCTGGTTGTGGTACGGGATCAAAGGGTTTCGCACTACCGAAAACATTCTCTGGGGCCGCCACATGTTCCGCTTTTCCTTACTTGTCCTCACCGTGCTTTCGCTAGTAATCGCCTGTAACGCTATTTTGGTCTAAGCTATACTAATTTTATGATCTTACTTTTCCACATTCTCATTGCGCTTGCCAGCATTCTGTACACTGCCTTTGTATTTGTAAGCCCTGCTAAACGCGGCTTAACCTGGTCCTATGGCCTAATCGCTGCCACCATTGCCACTGGCACCTACCTGGTTGTTCTAAGGCCCGCTATGCTCACTCAGGCCTGCACTACCGGCCTGGTATACCTGGGTATTGAGCTTGTTGGCATATTTGCCGTGCGCGGCAAGCTTGCTCGCGCCACAGCTCAATAATAAAAAAGACAGGGAGATATACTCCCTGTCAAAAAACCAAACTACTTAGGTACCGCGCAAACCAAGCACGTACCGGAACCCGTCAACACCTCCTATAATTCCGCTAACCCTGTGTACAGGACAGGAGTCCCCAATCACCTTTCCACCAAGAAAGCCTGTTGCCCGCATGAGCAGCAGTGTGTTAGGCACTAGCTGGAGCCTAAGCAGCTCCGGCTTTTCCATTCCGTTATAGACCTGGAAGCAGGCTTTGCCTGCCAGGTTAAGAAGAGCTATTACTCCTCTATATTGGGGCCTATCCCGATGTGGTTCAATACCCAGCGTCCCATGCCCGTACCGCTGTGCCAAGCGCTCGGTAAAGCAAAGGGAATGATAGAAGACCTCTTCCCCAAAAAGCTCGATAAGCTTTGCTTCAAGGGCATCAACACTAAGGTCAAGTTCTCCGTCGCGAGGCAGCGTGGCAAGCGCCAGCTCCTGAGCTACTTCCCTCGGCCCAAAATGGGTTGGTGCATCGATATACTCCAGCTGCTGCAAGGCTTTTAGCTGAGCCTCCAGTTCCTCCGCCGAAAGGACATTCTCGATCAAAATTACCCCCTTATCGCGCAAAGTTTCAATAAGATCTTCCCGTGAAACATCTATTCTCATACACCGCCTCCTTGTTAACGTCCGCTAGCACTTCTTCAGGATGAAACGTTCATCCAAAGGGATTTGTGCCAATAGTTCAACCACGCATACCCCAGTTTCTGGATGGCAAAGCGTGGGGTCAATGTCGATAAGGGGCTGCAAGACAAAGTCGCGCAATTCCCAGGGCTCAAGGATTGTTTGTACCCTAACCGCCCCATTGAGGAAGTTTGGCTGGTTGTGCAGGCCATATGGCCTGGTTTCGTAGAGAGCAGATTGCCGGTCTACCTCCATGTACCCACCGAGCAAACTCACCGCCCGGGCGCTAGTCTTAGCCTTATTTCCCTGATTTGCACCCAGGCCCAGATATACTTCGACCATATTCACCTCCATACCGTATTTTTGTACGGTCAAAGCGACAATATCAGAATGTGGGACTTGCAAAAAGGACTGATAGAAAATTCTACCAGTCCCTGACTTACTCAATAATCGAGCAGATTCCGACTATCCGCCTTCGCTGGCCCGATTGACACCGGGGACACCCTCTTCATCGCCCGTCTTTTCGGTTTCGGCCTCGGCCTCGGCGCCAGTTTGAGCCAGCTCTTCGCTGGTTCCCTGGGTTCCTTTAGGCGTGGCGCCTTCGTTCTCGGCAGGTGGAGTTGCAGGTTCTTTGTCCCCGCTGTCTTCTTTCTTCTGCTCGGCCGGATTGGCTTCGCCTTCCTTCTTGTCGTCGACTACTTCGCTTTCGCCCATTCCAGGTTCTGCTGGTTCGTCGGTGTGTTCGGGTGGATCTGCCGGTGACCCGCCCTCCCCATCGGTGTGGTGATACAAACGGTTACGAGATGTGTATCTAAAGAGCACGATTGCTCCTCCTTGCGTTCCCCTCCCTTTGTGGCAGGGTAGCTTATCGGTTATACATCTATTTTTTCTTGATGTAAATTGGCAACTTTACGTGTAGATCATCTAGATGACCGCTCTCCCTTGGTGTGCTACGCTGGTAGCGATCATAATTCAGTACTACTAGAGCTTCCTACAAATGCAAAAGGCAGAATATGTGCGCATGGCCGGACGCGAATCGTCATATTGGTGGCACTTGGGCCGTTTGCACATCATTGAGACTTACCTCAAACAGGCCGTACGAGGCAGGGCGCGGGAAGACGTAAAAATCCTTAATGTAGGCTGTGGGACAGGCGGAACCATCCCTCTCCTCGAAAAGTACGGAATTTTGACAAATGTCGACGTGTGCGATGTCGCCATTGTGTTCATGAAAACCTACGGCTACGAGGCCACCCAGGTGGATGGCGTTAAAATGCCCTATGCCGACGAAAGTTTTGACCTGGTTGTAGCTTTTGACGTGCTAGAACATATCGAAGAAGACAACGCGGCGCTGCGCGAATGGCGCAGGGTCATGAAACAAGATGGCAGCATTGTGATAACCGTGCCTGCCTACCAGTGGCTCTGGACCGAGCACGATGTTTCACTCATGCACTTTCGCCGCTACACCCGTCCTCACTTGCGCGAAACGGTAGCTGCCAACGAGCTACGTGTGCAGCGCATGTCCCACGGCTTCGTAGTATTCTTGCCGCTCATTGCTGGCTTCCGCTTTTTGCACAAGCTCTCGGGCCGCAAGGTAACCTCGGAAACATCGTATGTCGATGTTCCAATCTGGGTGAACCGCATTTTTATCGGCATGCTGCGTACCGAGGCAATTTTGCACGAGCGCATGAGCTTTCCCATGGGCACCTCCATCATTGCCACCTTCCGCAAGCATGTGGATTAAGCTCAAGGAGCTGCTTTCAGGCCGACGCCTGGTGCGGTTTATTGAGGTAGGGTTTGCCAATGCCTTTATTAGCTTTGGGGTATTGAACCTGGCTTTTTACCGGTTTGGCATTAGCAAAATTGGAGCGAGCATTATTGCCACTACCTGCGCGCTCATTTTTAGCTTTTTCCTCAACCGCCAGTACGTGTTTGCCGACCGTTCTACTGCGGCTTCTCGCCAAGTTCTGCCGTTTATTTTGGTCACAGTGAGCGGGTCACTGCTCGTGCTGAACGGCGTGTATATCGCTAGTCTTCACCTGCTGGCGGGCCATGAGCAGCTGTTTATTACATTCTTTGACTACCTTGGTTTGCATGTTAAGCCGAGCTTTGTGGATATCAACCTCAGCACCCTCTTTGGCGCCGTTATCGCGCTTTTTTGGAACTACAATGGGTACCGCTGGTTTGTGTTCAAAGAGCAAATAACTCCCCTAGAGTAGCTACCACCTGTTTCAGGGTTGTCAAGCGCCCCTTTTTTCGGACACGAATGTCGAACCAACTAGCGTTCGGGTTTGGTGCCTGAGAAATGCCCGTGGACTGGCCTTGAGGGAGAGGTGAATCCGGTAGGAGTTGTAGATAAAGACTCTGAGGTGGAGGTACTCAGAAAGCTCTCCCAGTGTCCTGAAGCGCTCTGGATCCCCGAAATCCACCTTAAACTGTGAGTAGAAGGGTTCCTGGTAGCCGTTCTCCCAAGGGCTAGCCTTCTTGCTCATAGAAACCTGAATGTTAAACTTCTGAGCAAGCTCAACATACGTCTTTGCTTTGTACTCCACCCCTTGGACTGAATGGAGTATCCCGGGTGGTTTGTGGAATGTCAGGGCATGAAACAGAGCCGCGCTGGTGAGTGCCGCATTGTGTGCGGTTGAGATATACCAGCCAAGATGCTCCCTGGAAAAGAGATCAATCACCGTAGCAAAATAGACAAACCGTCCGTGAAAGGGAAGGTAGGTGAAGTCAGAGATCCAGATCTGGCCCACTTTTTCTGGAAACCACCCTTTAATGAGATTGGGATATGCAGAAGCAATATCAGTGTTTTTTGTGTGGTGAGGTTTCTTGCCTCTGCGGCGGTATGGCTTAATCCCAGAGAGCTTCAATACTCTCCGTACCCGTTTGCTGTTCACGCCTAGATGAATACTCAGGCGGCGGTAGCCATAGCTTGGGTGGAGATGGAGTACCGTGCGGATATCCGCAAGGAGCAGCTCATCTTTGGGAGGGATCTTCTTGTGGTAGTAGAGGGAGCTTCTAGCAATACCAAGCTTAGCTGCTAGCTCCTTCTTCGTTGCTGGCACGCTAGCCTCAAACTCAGTGACTTGTCTTCTTTTTTTTCGAAGCCTCTGAGGTGAGGGCCAAATGGCCAATGATTTCCTTGAGGAGTTGATTTTCTCGGCGGAGTTTAGCCATTTCCAGGGTACTTGCTGCACCGGTGGCTTGCCCTCCCAGCCAGTTGTATATGGTACTGGGGTGAATGCCATGCTC
>JBBQFV010000023.1:0-10752 GCA_038322405.1 Patescibacteria group bacterium | reverse complement strand
CATGATTAAGTGCCTCACCCTGCAAGAACGCCCTGATACTGGCACCATATTGGTGGCCGGACGTGACATTACCAGCCTGCGTTCCAAAGATTTGCCCTACTACCGTCGGAAGGTAGGTATTGTCTTCCAAGACTTTAAATTGCTGACCGGCAAAAATGTATACGAGAACGTAGCCTTTGCCCTTGAGGTTTCAGGCGTGGGCACGCGCGAAATTCGGGACCGGGTGACCGTCATGCTGGAAACGGTGGGCATGCAGGCCAAAAAGGCCAACTTCCCTCACGAGCTTTCTGGTGGCGAACAACAACGGGTGGCCATAGCCCGGGCGCTGGTGCATGATCCAAAAATTCTCATTGCCGATGAGCCCACAGGGAACCTTGACCCGGTAAACACTTGGGAAATTATCGAGCTGCTCTATAAAATTAACCGCTCGGGCACCATGGTCATTTTGGCGACGCACGACAGGGAAATTGTAGATGCCCTTAAAAAGCGGGTGGTGACCATGCGGGCGGGGAATATAGTCGCCGACCAAGAAAAAGGAGTGTATTTGGTATGATGCAAACCCTTGGCCGCATTATTGCGTACGGCATATCCAGCTTTCGCCGGAATATTTGGCTGTCGGTCATTGCCATCATTACGATGACCATGACGCTGCTCACCCTTACTTCGTTCACCCTGGGGGAGCAAGTTATTGCCAAAAAATACCAGCAATTCAGTCAGACGAATGTCGACTTTGCCATTTATCTTAAAGACTCGGCAAGCGACCTAGACATTACGCAGCTCCAAGACCAAATAAAGGCGCAGCCAGAGGTTACTTCGGAAGTATTTATAGACAAAGATGCGGCCAAAGCGCGCTTTAACTCGCTCTTTTCCGATGATCCAAATTTGAAGGGTGTCATTACCGACGACAGCAACCCGTTGCCGCGCGAAATTACCATCAAGTTTGATGACCCTAAGCACATCGACCAGTTCAATACTTTTACCCAGCAGGCCCGCTTTAAGGAAATAATCGACAGTACCAGCTACCAGAACAACCGTTCTGCCATCAACAACTACCTGCGCACCACCAACTTCCTGCGGGTGTTTGGGGTGGCCCTTTCCATCTTCTTTATTGTAGTGGCGGTACTGGTGCTGCTGAACACTATCCGCCTGACCATTCACTCCCGCCGCACCGAAGTTGAGGTTATGCGCTTTGTGGGGGCGACGCAAGGTTATATTCGCGGTCCGTTCATTGTAGAAGGGGTGCTATTTGGGCTTATCAGTGCCATTATTTCTGCCCTGCTTTCTTGGGTGTTCCTTAACCAGCTTGAATTGCTCATTTCCCAAAGCTTCGCCGCTGGCAACGCCAACACCATTACCGACCTGTTTGGCGATACCCTGCTCAAGGGCGGCCAAAGTGCCGTTGGGGGAGTATTTACGGTACTCTTTATTTTGCAGTTGGGAGTTGGGCTGCTGCTTGGCATAGTCTGTAGTATTCTGGCAATCCGCCGTTATTTGCGCGAGCAATAAGCACCATTTCAGCTTGCCGGAATGCCTAGTAAAACGTATACTAATCGAGTAATGAACATCCAACGCCTCCTCGGCGTCACTCTTAGCGCTACCCTACTTGTATCGAGCGCCCTTGCCCTACCGCTTGCTTTTAGCAAGCCTCAGCTTGTGGTAGCCGCCACAACTAAATCCACCACCAAGAGCGTCACTACCCTGCAGCAACAGCAAGCTGCTTTGCAAAAATTGGCCCAAGAAAAAGAAGCCCAGGCCAAGCAGCAGGCTGCCGTGCAGGCCCAAGCCGATGCCAAAATAAAAGAAGTTGCCGGCCAGATTACTGTACTGCAAACCAACATCCAACAAACCCAGGGGAGCATTGTCGATACCAATTCCAAGATTGACCAAAAAAACCAAGACATTGCCAACCTGCTTGCTTCGCTTACCCAAATTAAGAATCAGCAAGACGCGCTGCTACGCCAAATGTACATCATGCGCTCCAGCATGCCGGACAGTTTGGAATTGTTTAGCAATGAGCCGCTGAGTGAACGGGAACGCAGTCAGGCTCAATTTTCAGCTCTCAAAAAATCAATCACTGCCCTTTACTTGCAAACAACGGCTGCCAAGCAGCAAGTGGAACAAAACAGGAGTGACTTGGTAAAACGAACCGATGACCTCACCACGCTCCAAGGCCAACAAAATGCCCAAAAAACAGGGCTCGCCAGTTTTCAGCAGGCTCAATCGGCACTTAAGGCCAATGCTGCCCAAGCGGTCAAAGACCTGGAGGCCCAGGCCTTGCAAGCCCGCCAGCAGGAAGCAGCGGTGCAACAAGAAATTAACAACGAACTGGCTCTTGCTGCCCGCAACAGGTTAAATGGTATTTTTGGTTCTGGTCCGGGCGTAGGTGGCCGAGTAAGCGCTGGTGCGGTGGTAGGGTACGAAGGTTCGACAGGCTTTTCAACCGGTCCGCATGTACACTTTGAAGTGCGCGTAAACAACGTGCCGGTCAATCCCCAGCCCTATGTAGATAATGGCACCTTAAATTGGCCGTTAAGTAGCTTTGTGATTAGCCAGCCATTTGGCCGTACTTCATACTCCTATGTGTATGCAGGGGGTATTCACACTGGCATCGATACGGCAGGGGCCTATGGTTCCCAGGTCCATGCACCCGCTGACGGGGTGGTTATCTTTAATGGCTGTAGTCCAACCGCCGGTTGTAACTCGGGTTATGGCCACTATTGGGCTGAACAGTTAGATAATGGCCTCATTATCTTGCTCGGCCATATGCAGGTTTAATTCATCTTTTCCGTAACACTGCATAGCATGCTCAAGTCTCCCGGCACATTTCAGACGCGGCGCACCATTGCGCCAGCCAGCCGTTTTTTTGCTGCCTTCATGATATGCATTGTGCTGGTTGCGGCTGGTGGGGTTGGCGGGTATGTTATTGGGCGCAAGCACCCTTCGGCAACTGCTAGTTTAGATGGTGCAGATCTTACCACGTTCTGGAAGGCGTGGAGTATTATCGATAGTAAATTCTACGGGGATACTTCGGTAGACAAGCGCCTCGAGGGAGCAATTTCCGGCATGGTTTCGGGACTGGGCGACCAATTCACCATTTACCTTGAGCCGGCGCAGAACAAGGTATTCCAGCAAGACTTGCAAGGTTCGTTTGGCGGCATTGGTGCCGAGCTTTCGGTGAAAAACGGCCAACTGGTTGTGCAAACAACCTTAAGCGGTACGCCATCGGAAAAAGCAGGACTCAAACCAAATGACATTATTGTGAAAATTGACGGCAAAGATGCCTCTAAGCTCACCTTCCTCGATGCCGTCAATGCGGTGCGTGGCCAGACCGGTACCACCATCACCCTCAACATTTTGCACGTGGGAGCCGACAAGCCTGTGGATATCCCAATCGTGCGCGACGTCATTACAGTGAAAAGCGTGACAACCGACGTGCTGGGAGTAAACAAAGACGTTGGCTATATAAAGGTAAACGAATTTGGCCAAGACACCGCTTCTGCCTTCCGCGCTGCCCTCAGCCAGGCTGTTACTGACAAGCGCACGAGCCTTGTGATTGACCTGCGTAACAACCCAGGTGGCTATCTGCAAGCGGCGCTTGAAATGATCGGCATGGTACTGCCGCAAACTACAACGAGCACTGAAAAACAGCTGATCAATCACATTGGCGTGACCGAAAAGGGGAAAGACGGCGACACCAACCTTCCAGCGGGAACTGAAGCCATCACCCCAACCCTTCCGATGGTAGTGCTTGTCGATGCTGGAAGCGCCTCTGCCTCGGAAATTTTCTCTGGCGCCATGAAAGATTACAAACGGGCAACCGTTCTGGGGGTCAAAACCTTTGGCAAGGGAAGCGTGCAAGAGTTACAAGACCTGGGCAACGGTGGTAGTATTAAAGTGACAGTTGCCAAGTGGTTCACTCCGCTGGGAACGGGGATTGATGGCAAGGGAATTGAGCCTGACGTAACCGTCGCGCTTCCTGCCGATACGACCGCTTCGACCTCGGATGTCCAAATTCAAAAGGCGCTCGATATTCTCACTAAAAAGTAGTAGACCGCATGGCTGATTCACCGCTACCCCCGCTCACACCTCCAGGGGGCACCCCACCGCCACCATCCCCTGTGACGCCTACGTCGCCGTTGCCTGCACCGGAACCTATTATTGTCGATGCTCCCACCGACTCTCCACTTAACGAGCCGTTCACCGACGACGATAGCGCTGCCCAGGCCGCTGAAGCGCTCAGCCCAATGAGCTTGCTTAACAAGCGCCCAGGCACTCCGCCGCCGCCTGTACCACCTGTGTCTCCTGTTGCGCCGCCACAAAACATTCCAGTACCGCCTCCTTTGCCACGCACAGGCATGCCGGGAGCTGCCCCAATAGTTTCACCTGTTACCCCACTACCTTTGCCAGCTACTCCGCCCGCTCCTATTGCGGTTCCTCTCACCGTCCCTAAGGTCCCGGCATCGGGAAGCCCTCTCGACGATGATCCCGACACCGATGCTCTCGTCAAGCAAGCGGCCAGCGCCTCCCAGCAACCGCTTATTTTGCCAAACCGCCAAGCAACATCTTCGTTACCTCCCCAAGTGCTACCCGGGGGAATACTGCGCGAGGAATTTGTAGCTGCTGACCCAAACCGAAAGAAAAAAAATCTAACCGAGGTGGGCACTGCCAGCCGCAACGATGACCAGGAATTCCTAGAACAGCAAAAAATTGGCGAAGGGATTGCTACAACAGCTGAGCTTAATTCCGACAATCCAAAACCAGCTCCCTTTGCCATGCCTGCTCCGGTCCAGCGAAGCCAGTTGCCAGCACCTGCTGCCCCCAAGCCGGTCCAGCTTCCTCCAACCCCGCCACCTCTAGCGCCAAAGCCTGCTCCAGTTCCCAAAGGCCTTCCCACTACCCAGCAAACGCACGCCAAGGGCAACAGGGTATTTGCCATTATTGGACTTGCCGTTGTGGTGCTTGTATTGGTAGGTGTGTTGTATGTGCTTGCTCTTTCCGGCGCGCGCATCCCTGTACTCGGCTCAATGGTATCCGGGCTTGAAGGCAATGTTAGCCAGGTTCGGGACAGGGCAGCCGCCTTTGTTACCACAAGTGGCTCCTACCAGTTTGCAGGGGTTAACGAGATCAACGTCACGAACGAAAGTGATAAAACTCTGGCCGATGGCACGCCGGCAGTCTACAAGCTGCATACCGAAACGACTGGCGGGCTGATATCCGAAAAGGGGACCAAGTTCATTAGCTCCGACACCGTTGCTGCCAATGACGGTACCGCTGGCCCGGTTTTATTGCGCGATACTGGCGCAGGGCTGCTTACTGCCTTCCCCGCTAACCTAGACACCTCGGTTACCAGCCTTACTGCTACTGATTTAAATGATACTCTGCTTGCCCCTGCCCTCCGGCCCCTGCCGCTCGAAGTTGTCTTAAAGGCTGTCCAAGCGGAGCGGAGCTATCAGAAAGTGCAGATTGCCCAAAAACCTGCTGCTTCTTACGCCGTTAACCTCGATGCCACCGCTCTAGCCTCATACTTCCCCAAAGGTGCCACGTTAGAGTCGCCCATTGCCGCCATTGCGTTTGCTTGGAAAGGGAGTGGGGAGACAGCCGCTGAGCCGCTCGATGTGCAAACTACGTTGGCCTTTACCTATCAGAGCCGCAAGTACACCTACGCCGCCCATTGGACCTATTCGGGGTGGGGAGCAACATCGGCTACGCCGGCCGAGCTAACGGTGCTTGCGAGCGCAGACCCGGCTAATACCGATACAACTCTGACTGCCGAAAGTTTCATCTCTCGCCTTGGCTTGGCCTTTAAGGCCCTTCCTCATGGTACCGATGCCACAAGTGGCGAGCCTGCTAACGTGAGCACTACCTTTACCCCGGTTATCCCAAGCGGCGACGTTATTACGGTTGTCCAAACAGCCCGGGACGCCAACCCTCCGGTTCCCGTTCAGCCTGCCAGTGCCGAAGCCAAAGCCCGGGACACCCAGCGCAAACAAGACATACTGGATATCCAAAAAGCAATTGAGGAATACAAAACTGAAAAAGGCACCTACCCTTTTGCGACTACTGAGCTTCAACTGGGTAGCAATGCTGCCTTGTTTTCTTCACTCGTCCCTACTTATTTGAGCAAAATGCCTGTAGACCCCTTGAATAGTACCTACTTCTACGCGTATAACGTGGTAACAGACCTCTCGGGTACCGTTACCGGGTACTACATACGTTCCATCCTGGAAGATGCTTCCGATCCGAGTGCAACGGTTGGTCAGGTCTACACCTATTACGAGCTCAAGAAATAAGCAGAGAATTATGTCACCTTTGATCATTGCCCTCATCGTTATTATCGTTTTAGCCCTGTGGCTTGCTGCTTCTTACAACGGCCTCATTTCTTCGCGTAATCGCACCGACGAGTCCTGGGCCGACATTGATGTGCAGCTTAAGCGCCGCTACGACCTCATTCCTAATCTGGTAGAATCGGTAAAAGGGTACATTAAGCAGGAAAAGAACGTGCTTGAAGATGTTACCAATGCCCGGGCCAATGCCATTGCTGCTGGAAATGCTGGTACCGCCGCCCAAAGCCAGGCAGAAAATGGTTTGTCGCAGGCGCTTCGCTCGGTATTTGCCGTTGCCGAAAATTACCCAGACCTTAAGTCATCGGCTAATTTTCAACAGCTCTCTTCCGAGGTGACCGACACCGAAGACAAAATTCAGGCCGCCCGCCGTTTTTACAACACCAACGTGCGAGACTACAACACCAAGTTGCAAGTCATTCCCACCAGCATTTTTGCCCACTCCATGGGATTCACTTCTAAAGAGTTTTTCCAGCTTGACGAAGGTTCGGTTGAGCGCGAGGCAGTCAAAGTTTCGTTCTAAGGCTTTGCGTCGTCAGGCGCCACTAACATGACACTGTATACCCAGGTATCGAGTAATCGGGCCAAGACGTGGGTTTTCCTCGTCATTTTCATGGTGCTCATAGTGTTAGTCGGCGGCGTGATTTCAGCCTTTTACGGCTCGTACGACATTATTGCCATCGCGGGAATTATTGCGGTTGTCCAGGGTTTTGTGAGCCTGCGCTACTCGGATAAAATAGCCCTCGCCGCCGCCAAGGCCGAGGAATTGGACCGGGCGCAATTTCCTCAGGTATACCATAGTGTAGAAAACCTTAGCATTACGGCAGGTTTGCCAATGCCAAAGTTGTATTTAATTAACGACACGGCAATCAATGCCTTTGCCACGGGGCGGGACAAAGACCACGCGGCCCTTGCCATTACTTTGGGAGCCATTCAGCGTTTAGATAAAAACGAGTTGGAGGGCGTTTTGGCTCACGAACTTTCGCACATTGGCAACGAAGACATTCGGCTCATGAGTATGGTAATGGTCATGGCCGGCCTTATTGCCCTTATTTCGGATATCTTCTTACGCTCCCTGTGGTGGGGTGGCGGACGTCGGCGCGGCAACGATAGTAATAATGACAGCGGGGCCATTATGCTGGTTGTCGCCATTGCTCTTGCCATTTTGGCCCCTCTTGCCGCCACACTTATCCAATTGGCCATTTCACGCAAGCGAGAATTCCTAGCCGATGCGACGGGGGTGCTCATTACCCGCTACCCGGAAGGTTTGATTGGCGCGCTCAAGAAAATTGGTGGCGATGAAGAAAAGCTCGAGGTGGCCAACCGGGGCACTGCGCACATGTATATCGCCAATCCTTTAACCGGTCAGGCGTTGGCTGGTTTGTTCGATACCCACCCTCCGATCGAGGCGCGCATTAAAGCCTTGGAAGAGGGAAGTGGCATGGGCTAAAAATAGGCAGGTTTTTTCTCGTATGCATATAGAAAACCAGGTTTAAATGCATATTTTCTGCTAGAGTAAACCTATGAACCACGAGCAAGCAACAGAGCGCCTGAGTAAATTGCGCACTGAAATAAACCTGCAGCGCTACAACGTACACGTCCTTAACAAAGAGGACATGTCCGAGGCTGCTTTGGATTCCTTAAAGCACGAGCTTACCCAGCTGGAGCAGGAATTTCCGGATTTAATTACTCCCGATTCGCCTTCGCAGCGTGTGGCGGGCAAAGCCATGGAAGGTTTCAAAAAGGTGACCCACCAGAGCCGCATGCTTTCGCTTAACGATGTATTTAGCTATCCCGAACTAAACGTTTGGGAAGAGCGCACCGCCAAGTTGCTGGGACAGCCTTATACTGGTGGCTACTATGCCGAGTTAAAACTGGACGGTTTCGCTTTATCGCTCATCTATATTGATGGGCTGTTTAGTCAAGCCGTTACCCGTGGCGACGGATTTGTTGGCGAGGACGTTACCGTGAATGCGCGTACCATTGAAGCGATCCCGCTGCGGTTATCGCAAGCTGTTCCTGGGAGGGTAGAAATTCGGGGTGAAGTGTACATTGCCAAAAAAGACTTTGCTTACATAAACGCCGAGCAGGAAAAAAAGGGTTTGCCTACGTACGCCAACCCGCGTAACTTGGCTGCTGGCAGCATGCGCCAACTTGACCCTCAGTTAGTGGCCAACCGCCGGTTAAGCTTTTTTGGCTATGCCGTTATAGGCGGGAAGACATTTGCCACCCATGCCGACGAGCACACCTTTATTCAAGAGGTTGGCTTGCCCGTTGAGCCACATAGTCAGCTTTGCTCGACCTTGCCTCAGATTGAGCAATTCCTTGCTACATGGGAAGAAAAGCGCAAAGACCTTGCCTACCAAACTGACGGCGCTGTGATAAATATTTTGGATGAAGGGGTATTTAAGGAATTGGGCGTGATTGGCAAAGCGCCTAGGGGAGCGGTAGCCTTTAAGTTTTCGGCCGAGCAAACTACCACAATTGTGAAAGACATTGTACTGCGCGTCGGGCGCACCGGGGCCATTACCCCAACCGCCGAGTTTGAGCCGGTGCGCATTGCCGGTACAACGGTGGCGCGCGCTACCCTGCACAATGCTGATGAAATTGCCCGCAAGGACATCCGCATTGGGGACACGGTCATCATTCAAAAAGCAGGGGACATTATTCCCGAAGTGCTTGAAGTGGTGTTGAGTTTACGGCCTTCGGGCACCGTGCCATACCTGTATCCTGAGACTATTCACGGGGTACCAGTCATTCGCCGCGCAGGAGAGGCTGCACACTATGTAGATGTCAAAGCAGTCGAGGCAGCCGGTTCCGATGAGGGCGACGTGGTGCTTAGCGAAATTTTAAAGCGCAAAATAGAACACTACGCGAGCAGGGGAGCCATGGACATTACCGGCCTCGGCGAAAAGGTAGTTGCCCGCTTGGTAGATGCCGATTTGGTTAGCTCGTTTGCCGAGCTCTATATTTTAACAAAAGAACAGCTGCTTACGGTTGAGGGTTTTGCCGAATTATCTGCGGAAAACTTGGTGACTGCCATTAAAGAAAGCGTGGATAAGCCATTAGCCAAGCTCTTGTTTGGCCTTGGTATACGGCACGTTGGCAGCGAGACGGCTATAACTTTAGCACGTTACTTGGGAGTAGGCATCGACCATCAACTTACCTTTTCTGATGCTCTCAACAGGTTACGTACTCTCACCCTCGATGCATTTGAAAAATTGCCCGATGTTGGGCCGGTGGTAGCAACCAGCCTGTTTTCCTACTTCCAAAATCCCCACGAACAAGCGGTGTTGGACCAATTGGTGGCCGCAGGGATGCACGCGCCGCTTGAGCCTCTCCAAAAAGTGACAGTTGGCCCGTTTGTGGGCAAAACAGTAGTGCTTACCGGAACGTTGGCAGCCTACAGCAGGGAAGAAGCTAGTGACCTTATTCGCAAAGCGGGGGGAAAGATATCGACAAGTGTCAGTGCCGAAACCGATTACCTGCTTGCCGGGGAGAAAGCAGGGAGCAAACTTACGAAAGCTGAGGAGCTGGAGGTCGCTATACTTACCGAAGAAGAATTTGCTGGACTGCTCTAACTGAACCTGGCTCGAGGCTTAAACTCCTGCTACCATACCTCTATATGACAGAGCTCTCCCGCAGCGACATCCAACACCTGGCCCGGCTGGCCCGCCTCGACCTTACCGACGAGGAATATGAGCGCTATGCCACTCAACTCACGAATGTGGTTGGGTATGTTGAGCAGCTTTCGGGAGTCGATACTAGCGGGGTAGAAGCACGAGTAGGAGTAACCGGCCTGCGCAATGTGTTGGCCGCCGACGAGCCAGATGAAGTATCATTTTTTGATGATCAAAAAGCGCTTGCCGCCGCACCGCGCAAAGACGGGGAGTTTATTGAAGTGCGAGCAGTGCTTGGCGGGGAAACAGAGGACATACTGTGAACAAGCCGCTCTACGCCCTTACCATTGAAGAGGCTGCTGCAGCCCTAAAAGTAAGCGAAACTACTTCGCTCGCTTTGACTGAGGCCTGCCTTACCCGCATTGAGGCGCTTGAACCAAAGATCAACGCCTTTGTCACCGTTTTGCCGGAACTCGCCCGTGCCCAGGCCAAAGCGAGTGATGAGCGGCGCACTAGTGGCCAAACCCGAGGCCTTCTCGATGGCATTCCTTACAACCTCAAAGACGTCTACGCCACTTCCGACTCGCCAACCAGCGCCTCATCGCGCATTTTGGAAGGCTGGATAGCCCCGTACGACGCCACGGTATACAGCAGCTTGCGCAATGCCGGCGCCGTGCTGCTCGGCAAGACCAATACCGATGAGTTCACCATGGGAGCATCGACTGAAACCTCCTACTTTGGCGTAACCCGTAACCCGTGGGACACCGAACGGGTAGCCGGCGGTTCTTCTG
>JBBQFV010000022.1:0-10993 GCA_038322405.1 Patescibacteria group bacterium | reverse complement strand
CTTAATTGGCCGGTATACTGCTTCACTGGTGGTAAACTACGGGCAAGGCAAACAGACCATCGCATCGAGCACTACGTTCATTGTGTTTCCTTTCTACCTGATGATCATAATCATCGTAGTACTACTTCTCCTTTTCCTCATGATTAAGAACCGGAAGGCGTTCAAACGCGCTATCAACAACCTTACGAGGGAGTAAGCTTTCATGAAGGAGGGGCTAATGAGGGCGCACGCCCGTACTGTCATTGCGGCACTCTTGACTGTAGCTTTGGCGATCCCAAGCTTACTTATTGCTGTACCTCAAAAAGCTTTCGCCTCAACCGGCCTGGAGTTAGTACGCGACCGTGTGCCTTCCAATACGCCGCAGGACCCAGATATCCCTCATGATATCTATTTCGTACTTCCGGTAGACGCTCAGCAAATTACCCCTTCGGACTGGATAATTATTGACCTACCTGCCTATACCAATGTCCACGGTAGCCTGGTATTTCAAGGTGGTTTTGGCACTCCCACCGTTGCCATTACTGGTACACGCGTGAAAATTAGCAATATTTCTGTCTTACCGGGCACGGGCTTGGACATTTACGGCATTACCGCCAATAATCCAGCAATTGGGGTTAGCCAACAGGTATCGATTAAAATTGCCGATGACGCTGGCGGAGTTTCTGTTCGTAATTCCGCCATCACACTTCCTATTACGACAGGGGGGAACGTGGAAGTTTCGGCTACGGTGGAAACAGTGCTCAGCGCCCTAACCGTATCTGGGTATACGGCTCCCGCCGCCTTTGTGACAATGACCGAAGGAGGTTCAGTAGTGGGGACAAACCAGTCTTCTTCAACTGGGTTCTTTAACTTCCCCCTGACCGGGCTAAGCCCTGGCCCCCATACCTACTCGTTTGTCTCTACCGACCAGCAAAACCTGGGCACCAGCTCCTCGAGCATTAGCCTCTTTTTGTTGGCCGGTTCTTTGAGCACCTTCACTGGCCTCTTGCTTTCGCCAAGTATTACTATCGACAAAACCACAATCGACCCCGGTGCTACGATTACGGTAAGTGGGTCGGCAAAACCAAGCTCCACGATTAATATATTCCTGGAAGCGCCACTGCGCAGCTATGCCACTACTACTGATGCAAACGGCGCTTGGAGTTTCACCGTAGTTTCCAGTGAAACCCTCTCGCTGACGCCAGGCCAATACCGTATTTATACCAATGTGCAGGACAGTCTGAGCGACCTGAGCATTACCAGCCCGACCACCAACTTTACCGTCAACTCCCCTAGTTCCAATAACCCCCCCCCTGCATGTGACATTTCGCATGGTGACTTGAACTGCGATGGCCGTACCAACTTGGTAGACTTTTCTATCCTGCTCTTCCACTGGCAAACCAACCACCGCGTAGCCGATATTAACAGTGATGGGAGAGTAAACCTCACTGACTTTTCAATCATGATGTTCTATTTTGTCCGCTAATATGACTACCCCTACCCTCATTGAGCGCCTGGTTATAGGGTATAAACGGCAACCAGCCCGTAATAAAGCCACAGTATGGGGGGTTATACTTGTCATCGTCCTCCTTCTGGCGCCCGGAATTCTGAGGCAAAACCAAGCCAGTAATTTGCGTCCAGGCCGAATTTACTTTTCAGAGCCAAAAAATACTATTACTCCCGGACTGATTTTCCCTATTGAAATTAGGGTACAAACTAGCGGGACTGCCATAAATGCAGTTTCTACCCTGGTAAAATATGATCCGCTCTCCCTGGAAGTGGTCAGTATGACTACCGCTGATTCGTTTTGCGTATATTATCTCAACAACAGCTTTGATAATATAAAGGGAGAGATTTCTATTTCTTGTGGGCTACCTAATCCGGGCTTTCAAGGTGATTCCATTGTCGTTCACCTGGACATGCGGGCTAAAGTGGCAGGTTCGACCACCATCAAGTTCGACCAAAGCCAGACTGAAGTCCTCGCCAACGATGGCCATGGCAACAATATAGTTCACGACCTTCCAACCCTTCCCCTAACTATTAAACAGCTCCTCTAGCCCATGCGCCGAAGCTTCCTTACTCCGGTTATCGCCCTCATCTGCTTGGCAGTTGTCTTGCCGGTAGTCATTTTTCAAGCGCCGGGCACCGCTGAAGCAGCTGCTTCGCTTTCGGTATCGGCTAACGGCAGCGTAAGCGTTGGACAGACGGTCAACGTAGCGATTAACGTAAATACTGGCGGACAGGCTGCCAATGCCTTTAATGCTACCTTGCACTACCCCGCAGGCCTACTCGATGGCGTCCGCGGAAGCTATTCCGGCTCAATCTGTAGCCTCGACATTACCGATGCCAGCCCTAGTGGCGGCACAGCCGATATTTCCTGCGGAAAACCATCAGGCTTCACCGGCAGCGGCCTTGTTGCAACCGTTATCTTGCAGGGAGCCACTGCTGGCAGCGGCTCCCTAAGCCTGAGCGACTGCCAAGTCCTCGCCAACGATGGCCAGGGTACCGATATTACAGGTGGATGTGGCAGCACGAGCATTACCGTTACCCCTGCGCCAACCGCGCCTCCAACCGCGCCTCCAAGCTCCACTCCTACCCCAACCCCCGCCCCTACCGTTGCCACCGCCCGTCCAAAGACCAGCCCAACGCCAAGCCCAACGCCGAAGCCTAGCACTACTCCAGGCGCTACGCCTACCCCAACCCCAGGTGGCCCTGCTGCAGGCGTTTCTACCGCCAATACCCCAGCCCCTACGCCAACTATTGACGCCCCTAGCGCAGCTACCCTTCCGCCATCTACCCCCACTCCGGCAGCTACCGACCAAGCAGCAGGGCCAGCTACTTCCGGAAGGCGTAGTATTGGCCAGGCCATTAAGGATATTTTTGGCTCCCTTAAGGAACTCAAATCGGCAGGGGGCAATTTGTCGGGAATCATTGCCCTGCTCCTTACCATGATTCCAATCTTACTCATTGCTTTTGCCATTGTGTTCTTTGGGTATCGGCTGTACATTTTGGAGCGCCGCCGCCGTCGCACGCTTGACCGCCTCTTTGAACTTGAGCTTTCGGAACTAGCTTCCCTAGAAGGAAAACTGGACTTGCTGAGCGAAAAGGGCCCGAAGGGCAAACAGCAGTTTAAGGACGAGTTCCAAGCAGTGAAAGAGAATATTTTACGCCAAATCAAGCCAGAATATAACAAGCCGGTAGACAACGCCAAAAAAGCCGAAGAGCCTCCGACAAAAGCCTGAGCGTGGTACGATAGATAGAGCATGTACTCCCCGGCATTCCCTGAAAATGAACAGCCTGCTACTCCTTCTGAGGAGCAGCTTAAGGTTCCCCAAGGACTAGTCGATCACCGCCACAAAATGAACGCGCAAATAGCGCGGCTTCAGGAGCGGCAACTTGCCCTGATTTTAGAAACCACTGCTGAGCTAGATCAACTCAGGGACCAACTGTCTTCTGGGAGCGAGCTAGAAGACCAGGTTCAAAGTGCCCGCCAGCCACTCCTTGCCACCATTGCCTCGCTCCAGGCTGAAAAAGAGCAGCTGGCCAACAGCTTGGCTTCGGTGCAACGGGAAAATCAGAATAATTTTGCCCGCATACAATCTATTCTGAACCTCGCAGATGAGCCTGTTGCGGTTCCTGAACCTTTGCCACCACTTCCTCAGTATGGGGGAAGCATTCAGTCCGCCACCGAAGCAGGAATTCCCCCGGCCCGTATCCCTATCATACTTCCAATCCAAACCTCGGTACCTGCTCCGGTAAGTGAACCTGTTCCACAAGCTGACCCTGTCATTGCTCCTGTTGAGACTCCGGTTGCCGAGCTTCAGAGTGACAAAGCAGCAAAAAAGGAAAAGCCCGCCAAAGAAGCACGGTTGCGTCCAAAGCGCCGCGTTAAGAAGTTTGTTTTTCGCTTGGCCGTTCTGGCGTTGGCACTTACGGGAGGCTGGAAAGGCCTAAAAGCTGTCCAACAAAAAAACATAGCCGCATCGGGGGGTGACGTTGCTGGTGCCAGCACTACAGCGCCTTCTGCAAAAGCCACCGCCGATCCTGCCGACCAGTACAAGGAATCAAGGGCTGCCATACCGTTCAACCTGACTGAATGGCAAACTTACACCGATACCGACTTTGGCTTTACCATCCATTACCCCAGCAACACCAGTAATAAAGTTAAAACTATTGGCGGGGACAACATTTGGTTTCTGCGCTTCGATGGCTATCTTATGAAGTTTTCCAAGGAAGAAACCCCCAATGTCCTCGATGAGTGGTGGCAGAAAAGTGCCGGCTTCTACGCCGATGGCAACACGACTGCCAAGGGGGTTTTTAAGGGTCACCAGGCTTGGATAGTCACTCCCACCGAAAAAACAGCCACCAGCGGCGTTACCTACATTATTGGGACAAAATACGGCATCCTCCAGATTTGGGTAAAGGACGAAGACCCTACCACAGCTGATGGCCAACGCATTGCCAAAATGGTAGATAGCCTAACCATCACCAACTAGGACTTATGGAGGGGCACTTCATTAGTTTTCTCAGAGCTCTCCTCGGCCCCGCCAATTGGCTCGCGGGCCAAATTGGGTTGCCGGATCACCTGCCCGCCATCGAACTCGGGGTCGGCCTGGTATTTCTCGCCTCCTGCTTTGGGCTCGCCCTGCTTGCGTTTTACCACTGGCTCCGGGTCAAAACCCCACTCTCCTTCCTTGCTGCCGTTATAGCGCTTGTTGGGGGCATTGTCGGCCTCCTCGCCAGTGTCACCTTTCGCCACGCTTGGCTCTATACGCTTATCGGCGCCATTATTGCCGCCGATTTTTACTGGCGCCTCCTCACTAAAGGTACCTTGCCGCGCAAAATTCAGCATGCTGGCACCCTGTGGGCACTTGCATCCTTGCTATTGAGTGCCGGTACCCCTACCCTATTCCTTATTCACACCTGGGTTACCGAACAGAAAGCCACTTCGAGCTTAGAGACTACCTTGGAAACCGAGCGAAGCGTCCTCCTTACCACTGAACAGGATCGGTTGACCAAAAGTGTAACTACCCTGAGCACCTCGCCGGAGTTTGCTAACCTGGAGATTGGCGTGGGCAATCCCCTCCTTATTGCTACCTTGCAACGGTTGGCGGTAGAGGAGCGAGTTTCTTACCTGACCCTGCTTGGCAAAAGCAATGTTGTACTGGCCCGTACCCAACCGGCCGCCGCTTTTGGCGATACCTGGCCTGTCAGCATTCCCGGCCTCGACACCGGCACAACGACTGGTCTCAGCCTATCCGAGCGGGCAATTCCTCTGGTGGTGAGTACGCATCCGCTCAAAATTGGCGATACCTCTTATACCCTAGTAGCCGGCACCCAGATTGACCAAAGCTACCTTACGACGCGCATTGCAGGAAGCGCTTACCCACTATTCCTGTTGAGTAGTCGTGGCATAACGGCCCTGGCAGCGAGCGAGGGCAAGGCCTTAAACGCATTGAGCGGCACCAGTATCGATACCTTTCTCGCTGCTCACGCCGGCAAAGCAGGCACGTTTACCGTGGCTAGCAGTGGCGTGCGCTACCTGGTGCGCACGTTACCCCTCAGCAATGCGAATGGTGACGTAATTGTGACAATGGGGGCCGCCTACGTAGATTCGGAAACCGGCATCCGCCTGCGTTTTGACTTGGTTGCCATGATAATCGTGGCCCTCGCAGTAATTTGCCTCCCCGCCCTCCTAGTCCGGAAGCGAAAAACTACAGAAGAGGAGGAAGTATGACCTTGACCACCCGTACCCAAACCTACGCCCTTGCCGGTGCTGCCCTTGCCCTCCTTCTGCTGGCTGGTGGCTTAGCTACCTGGATTGGCCATCCTGTACTAGATCCGGTGCGCTTAGTAGATACCGTCGCCACCGGCAGTTCAATCCTTACCGAGCCCCGCGCCATTTTTAAGCAGGCAGCGGTGAGCGGCAGCGTTGGACAGCCGGTATTTGTCCCCGTGTATATCGATAGCAACGGAGGCAGCCTCGCCTCCATCAGCGCGACACTGCAGTATAATCCAACCGATATGAGTGTGGAGTTTAGCACCGGTGCTGCCTCTATTTGCAGCCAGTACACCCACAAGGAACATGATGAGATAACCGGTACGTTCAGCGTGAGCTGCACGGCGCCAACGCGCAGTGGGGGTGAAGTAGTGCCGTTCCTGACCTTTGTAGTTACGCCGCGCCGGGTTGGCACACTTCCTATGCAGTTGCTTGGCCGCAGCAGTGACTACGCCGTGGTGAGTGTCCAGTAACTAGATTTAAAGGTGGTTTTTTGATAGATTCGGACATGTGCCCTGGCAGGGTAGCTCAGAGGTAGAGCAGGAGACTCATAAGCTCTTGGTCGCGGGTTCAATTCCCGCCTCTGCCACCAAAGAAAAAGAGACTGCATAGTCTCTTTTTCTTTTACGGCTTAATCGTTGCTGTGAGTACAGACTTCAGACTAGGAAGTATTATTAATCCCTAAACCACACAACCACGCCAATAATTGCCACAATAAGTACTACGGCGAGAATTGCGATATCGAAAACAGGAAACGATTCGGCATTTGCCTGTTTGGCACCAACTACAACGAGCGTGCTCGGAGATACCTGGAGTGCGTCAGATCCCGCTGGAACCTGAAGAGCAGGCTGGCTGCCGCCAAGGTTTTTGGAATCGAATTGATTTTGCTGATCGAGCGTCGCGCCTTGCAGGTCCGAGGATGTAGCCATGGGGCTACTATAGAACAAGTATAAAGAATCCCAAAATGTGTCCTTTGTTCTGGAACCCCTAGCCGTTACATGCCACTGCGTCGGACGCCTGAAAGCGAAGTGACCTCGAAAAGGAAGTCTGCAATGTCGCTATTCGGTTTTTGCGTAGGTTTTTTTAGCTTTTTCCTAGGCCCAGAATAGCAGTATCTTAAGGAGGTTGGAATTGAACCCATAAACAACTTTGCAAGCTCGTTGTTTACTGTATGAGATACCCTCCGGGTACAAGTGACCCACGATTCTCATCGCTCGGCTAAAGGCCTCGCTTCTCTCCTCCATGGAAAACCATACGTTTTTCCGACCCTTCCCTTTGTTCAAATCCAACCAAGAGCAAAAAGAAATAGCCTTCGCTAAGAAGGCTATTTCTTTTTGGTAGCGGGGGTTGGATTTGAACCAACGACCTTCTGGTTATGAGCCAGACGAGCTTCCAGGCTGCTCCACCCCGCTTCAGGTTTGGCATCGAAAGTAGGGAATGGAAAGTAAACTTTACAGTTACTCTGTTTCTGCCTATAATGACCCTATTGGAAGATTCGAATGCGTAGCGATACTACCTTATTTTTGTACTCGAATCAAGCCACCTCTTAAAGATTTTCTCCATGGACGAACGTGAGCAGAACGATCTAGACCAGCCGGAACAGGAAGTACCCCAGCCTGCTCCTCGCCGTGGGCGCGGCCGCGGACGGGTGCCAGTACCCCCACAACCAGGTTGCAGCCGCAATTTTGCTTGGATAATCCTAGCCCTTATTGCGTTTGCCGTACTTTCGTACGCTGCCAACACCAACCGCAAACAGGAAGACAGCCTTCCTATTTCCGACGTAGCCAACAAGGTACAGACAGGCGATGTAAAAAAGATTGTCGTTTCCAACGACACTGACTTAGTGGTGACCCTGAAAGACGGTGCTGAGGTCAAATCAGCCCTCCGTCAGAACGACACCCTCAAAGATTACAATATTACTCCAGACAAAACGCAGATCGAAGTTAAATTCGACTCCAGCACTGCAGTTTGGATTATTATCCTGCAAACCCTGCTCCCAGCACTTATTATTGTAGGCCTTATCATTTACATGTTCAGGGCGACTGCCGGCCAGAACATGAAGGCCATGAGCTTTGGCCAATCCAAGGCCAAACTCGCCAACATGTCCAAGGTGCGTTTTAAAGACGTGGCAGGCCTTAAAGAAGCCAAACAAGAGTTGGCCGAAGAAGTAGACTTTCTCAAGAGCCCAGGCCGCTTCCGGGCTATTGGCGCCGAAATTCCAAAGGGCGTATTGCTCGTTGGCCCTCCAGGAACCGGAAAAACCTTGCTCGCCAAAGCAGTAGCAGGCGAAGCTGGCGTTCCTTTCTTTACCATTTCCGCTTCTGAGTTCGTAGAAATGTTCGTAGGTGTAGGCGCTTCCCGCGTGCGCGACTTGTTTGCCAAGGCTAAGCGCATGAGCCCCTGCATTATTTTCATCGACGAGCTCGATGCCATTGGCCGCCAACGCGGCACTGGCCTTGGTGGTGGGCACGACGAACGTGAGCAAACCCTCAATCAAATTCTGGTTGAAATGGATGGCTTCGACACCGATGGCGGCGTAATTGTAATGGCTGCCACCAACCGCCCTGACGTACTTGACCCTGCCCTCCTGCGTCCTGGCCGCTTTGACCGCCGCGTTGTAGTTGACCTGCCAACCCGCGACGAGCGCATTGAAGTGCTCAACGTGTACACCAACAAAAAGCCTATGGCCAAGGGGGTAAGCCTCGATGCCATTGCTAACCAAACCGCCGGCCTCTCCCCTGCCGACCTTAAAAATGTCATGAACGAGGCAGCCATTTTGACTGCCCGCCGCGACGCCAAAGAGATTACCCAGGCAATCTTGCACGAAGCAGTAGAGAAAATTCTGGTTGGTCCTGAGCGTCCTTCCCGCGTGCTTTCGGCCCAAGAAAAAAAAATTACTGCCGTTCACGAAGCTGGTCACGCCATTGTAGGGCATGTACTGCCGCACACTGACGATATTCACAAGGTATCTATCATTAGTCGCGGAATGGCCCTCGGCCTTACCTGGAGCCTGCCAAAAGAGGACAAGCATCTAATCTCGCTTGCCAAGTTCCAAGACGAACTCGCTATGCTGCTTGGTGGCCGCCTAGCTGAAATGCTGGTCTTTAATGAGCCTACTACTGGCGCATCAAACGACCTGAAGCGTGCGACCAATATGGCCCGCCGCATGATTACCGAATACGGCATGAGCGAAAAACTTGGCCTGCGCACCTTTGGCGAGCCTGCCCACGAAGTGTTCCTTGGCCGTTCCATGAGCGAACAACGCGACTTTTCCGAACAGCAAGCCCAAGCCATTGATGCCGAGGTTACCCGCCTCATTGAAGAAGCTGACAAGCGAGCTACCGTCGTACTTACCAAGTACCGCAAGGCCCTCGACAGCCTGACCGAACAACTGCTCGACAAAGAAACGGTAAGTGGTGAAGAACTAACCAAACTTCTCGAAGCCGACACAGGCATTTTGAAGGTTGAGCCAGATATCCTTTAAAACGGGTATACTTGGCTCATGCGTAGTATTTTCCGCCGGTTCGCCGGACTATTCGCCAACGGGCCGGCAAGCGTAAAACAAGCTTCGCTTCTCTTGGTCATTACCGCCCTGCTCAGCAACATCCTAGGCTTGCTGCGCAACGTCGTTTTTTACTGGCTCATTGACCACAGCCAGCTCGATATTTACTACGCCAGCTTCCGCATTCCAGACTTCCTCTTCAATGTGCTTATTTTTGGTGCAATTAGCAGTGCCTTTGTGCCGCTCTTGTCCAAAATGCTCACTGAGGACAAGAAAACCGAGGCTCGGGTATTTAGCGACCAGACCTTCAGTTGGATAACCCTCAGCTTTGGCGCCCTTGCTATTGTGCTGGCCATTTTCATGCAGCCGCTCATGCGCCTAGTGGTGCATGGCTTTGACCCTGAACGCTTTGCCAGCGCCGTGCGTCTGTCCCGCATCCTCATGCTGCAAAGCGTGTTCTTCGCCTGGTCGTTTGTGTGTGGCGGCTATTTGAACAGCTTCCGCCGTTTTGCCTCGCCGGCCATTGCCCCGCTTGTCTATAACGCCGCCATTATTGTGGGAGGCTTTATGGCCGCCAAAAGTGGTATCGATGCCATTGTCTACGCCGTCATTATTGGCGCGTTCCTGCACTTCAGCGTGCAGTTCATCGATATGCGCCGCAGTGGGTATACGCCTCGTTGGAACCTTAAAATTACCCCCGAAATTAAAGAACTCATGCGTCTCATGCTGCCACGCAGCCTTTCCCAGGGCATGAACCAGTTTGTGCTCATTATCTTCACTGCCCTCGCCTCAGGCCTGGCCGGGGGGTCAATTGCCATTCTTTCCGGCATGAACGACCTGCAAACCACGCCTACTGTCATTTTGGTGAACTCACTTGCCATTGCCATATTCCCAACCCTTGCCGCTTACGTGGCGACTAACAGCTGGGAAGACATTAACAGGCTCATTCAAAAGTCTTTCCGCACGGTTCTGTTTTTCCTCATTCCCACCCTCATTTTGGCCTTCGTCTTGCGGGCCCAGGTGGTGCGGCTGTACTTTAGCCTAGGACACCACGCTACCTGGGAAGAAACCAACCTGGCCATCGCCACGTTCCTCGCTTATTTAGTGGGCATCATCCCTACTGCCTTCATTGTCATTTTGTCGCGCATGTTTTACGCGCTAAGGGACACACGCACCCCCATGATCCTTTCGATAATTGCCGGGGTATTTGGTGTGGGGTGGGCCGTAGTGAGCATCCACGTTTTCCAAGGCAATGTATCTAGCCTTGCCCTTGCCGATTCTATCGAATCGGTACTCCAGTGTGGCCTCTATTTGTTTGTGCTCAAGCGGCACAAAGACGTCCGGCTGGGTATTATCCCTATCCTGCCGCGCATTGTGCAGTATACGGCTTGTGGGGTATTCAGCGGCTTTGCTACCTGGGTTGCTTTGAGGGTTATGGATTGGCTCTATACCGCAACCGGTTTGCTTGGCACCCAGCGGGTGAGCGGACTTTTCTTGCAGCTGCTCGTAGCCAGCGCAGTTGGTTTGGTGGTGTTTCTGGGGTATAGTAGGCTCGTATTACAGGAGGAATTAGGATGGCTGAAGACACGCCGTTTTACGACGAACAACCAATAGACCGTACTCCTTACCCAGCCTTTTCCTGGGTTATTGCCCTTGCTGTCATTATCACGGCAGCTGGTGGCTATGGCGTATGGAAAGTAGGTTCGTGGGCCAAGGGGTATGGCCATATAAAC
>JBBQFV010000021.1:0-11117 GCA_038322405.1 Patescibacteria group bacterium | reverse complement strand
GACACCGAGCAGAATGCGATCATTTACGCCTATCAGTCCTTCCTTAACTCACTCGATTTTCCTATCCAAATTGTCATTCAATCGAAAAAACTGGACCTGGAACGCTACCTTATGCGCCTGCAAGAGTCGCAGCGTCAGATGACCAATGACCTGCTACGCATTCAAATTGAAGATTATGTAGGGTTTGTCCGCCGGCTCATTTCGGTGGCCAACATTATGTCTAAGCGCTTTTACGTGGTTATCAACTATAACGCAGCCACTAAAGGAAACGTAATGCAAATTGGCAACATTATGCACCGCCAGCCTACTGGACCAGTAATGGACCAGGAGCAATTTACTCGCTTTAGGGCTGAAGCTAACAACCGGGCCGGCATTATTGCCGGAGGTCTTGGCAGACTTGGGATCAAGTCGGAGTTTATGGATACCAAGCAGCTTATCGAACTGTTCTACGGGGTATACAACCCTGACGTTGCTACCGAAGAACGCTTGAGCGGTGAAATTACTGACATGAATACCGGCATTATCACCTCATCAAACACCCTACAGCCTGCACAGGCGCCTACGCAGCCTACTCAAGCTATTGATAACTCACCAGTATCAGATCAATTACCTGTCGAACCACCCGCTGCTTAGCCGACTATGCATATCCCCTTCTTCCATCGTAATTCGAGTGATGAGCAGGCTGCACAGGCGGCGCAAACCGCTGCGCTTACTGCTTACGAACAAGGCCTGACCACTACCCGAGACATTATTGCCCCGGCCGACTTTGTGGTGACTACCAACCATATCCAAATGGGCAGTTTCTTTGTGCGAACCCTGTTTGTCTACACCTACCCCCGTTACCTCAACACCAATTGGCTTTCACCAATCATCAACTACGATTTCACCATGGACATTGGGATGTTCATCGTGCCCCAGGACGTTCAGGAGGTCATGCAGTCACTGCGGCGCAAACTTTCCCAGCTGGAGTCTACCCGCCAGATAGAAGCAGAAAAAGGCCAGGTACGTGACCCTGAAATGGACACTGCCGTAAAAGACATTGATGAGTTGCGTGAAACGCTTGCCCAAGGGCAGAACCGCCTGTTCCAGTACTCGCTTTACTTCACCATTTACGCCAAGTCGCTCGACGAGCTTACGACCTTAACCAAACAGCTCTCCGCCACTCTGGGAGGCATGCTTGTCTACACCAAGGAAGCGCTTGTCCAAATGGAACAGGGCTTTAACTCAACCCTCCCTATTGCCAACGATGAGCTTGGCATTCGGCGTAACCTGGACACTGGTTCCCTATCCACTACCTATCCTTTTTCTTCTGCCGAACTTACTTCCGACGAAGGCATTTTGTATGGCATTAATCGGCACAATGATTCGCTTATTTTGTTTGACCGATTTAACCTGGAAAATGCCAACGCAACGGTATTTGCCACTTCCGGTGCCGGTAAATCTTACTTAGTAAAGTTGGAAATTTTGCGCTACCTCATGCTTGGTACCGATGTAATTATCATCGATCCAGAAAATGAGTATGAAAAATTGGCTGCCGCTGTGGGTGGCTCATACCTGGAAATTAGCCTCAACTCCCCTAAGCGTATCAACCCGTTCGACCTTCCCCTATCCAACCACGAGGAAGACCGTACCGAAGATGCCTTGCGTTCCAACATCACTACCCTGCACGGTTTGATTCGTCTCATGGCCGGTGGCCTAACTGCCGAAGAAGACGCCATTCTTGACAAGGCGCTCTACGAAACCTATGCCCTTAAAGACATTACCAGCGACCCTTCAAGTTGGCAGAATCCTCCCCCGGTCATGCAGAACCTGGTGTCGGTACTGGCTAACCTACGCGGGGCTGAGAACCTTATTTTGCGCCTCAACAAATATGTAGATGGCACATTCGCCAGCTTATTCAACCAGCCCACTAATTTTAAGCTCACTGGTGGGCTTGTTGTGTTTTCGGTGCGTGACCTAGAAGAAGCCTTGCGCCCAATTGCCATCTTTATGGTGCTTAACTACATTTGGAACTCTGTGCGAGGGGACTTGAAGCGTCGTTTGATGGTAGTAGACGAAGCCTGGTGGATGATGCAGTACGAAGACTCCGCACGCTTCTTGTATGGACTTGCCAAACGGGCGCGCAAATACTTCCTTGGACTTACCATTATTTCCCAAGACGTTGAGGACTTTCTGTCTAATAAGTACGGCAAAGCAGTGGTCTCTAACTCGGCCATGCAAATACTGTTGAAGCAATCCACCTCATCAATTGATGTGGTAGCAGGCGTATTCAATTTGACTGAGCAAGAAAAGTATTTATTGCTTAATGCCTCAGTAGGTGAAGGACTATTCTTTGCGGGCCTAAGCCACGTTGCTATCAAGGTTACCGCTTCTTATACCGAAGACCAAATTATAACTTCTGACCCTAAGCAGCTCCTGGCTATGCGCTCAGGTGCACAGGCTGCGTAGGCGCCTTATCATGCCCGTCATTGATCCAGAACAAGAATCACAATTCTCCCAACCTGTTGAGGAAGAGGCTTCTTCTGAGCAACAGGTTGCACCGAGTATTCAGGATTACATTAACCAAAGGGAAGACTTTCAGGATGCCACGCCTGACTATGTGACTAAGCAGCCTACGCAAACCTCGCCTACGCAGCCTAGTCATGACTACGCAACATCGGACAATCCGAACCAAGTTACAGGTCCAAATAGCCCTTTGCCTACCCAAAGGGTAAGCAATGAGCAGTTGAGTAATCGCCTAGGCAAGCCGTTGCCTAACCCAAGCAATGTAAAAGCGGCTGAGGGTAAAAGCGGCGTCCAGAAATTTTTATCCCGTTTTTCCAAAGGGAATCCAGCCCTACCTGCAGCGCCCACTAGTGTGTTTAAAAGCAAAAACAGCGAAAGTGACAAAGATTCTGCTGCGAAAGAAAAAGTAAAGAAGACAGCAAATTACAGTAAAAAAACTGCCAGTTCTATTGCTCGGATCGTAGAAAGCGGGGGCTTTAATGTCAAAGCCTGGTGGGACTTGCTGGCTGCCAACTGGAAGCTGTTACTTTTCCCGGTAGTCCTCATCGCCTTTTTCATCACAGTACTGGCCCTTGCCTTTTTTGGCCTATCTAATGGAAGAGGGGACAAACCAGGAGGAATTGGTATTCCTAGTACCAGCGCATTTAGCAGCAGTTTATCCAACCCGAACGGCATTAGCCTTGATGTAATGAGTCCTTATTTAGACGTCAACATTCCGGGCATCAATAATGGCGTTCCTGCACAGCTTTCTATAGACGCCTCAAGTGGCACCTTTTCCATGGAAGACGTTGCCTACTGGCACACCTCAAGCAATGGAAAAAAGTATGCCTGTGTAATTGATATAGATACTGGTAAACCAAAACTTGGGAATAAGGTAGATGGCTTAGCTTGTCTTTCTAACGAAACGGCAACGTATAAAGACATGACAACTGGTGAAACAAAAACCATGACTGATGATGAGTTGAACTGGTACGCCGTGGCACGTTGGGGATATTGCAAGATAACTTTCAGTGCGAAATGTACATTAAACCCACAGCAACCAGAAGAAGACTTTTGGGGTCGAAAGATTGTTATTTATGCTCCAGCTACCAATAGAGCCGTCGTTCTTATGGCTGCAGACTATGGTCCAAACCCTACTGGGAGCACACTTGGCCCTAACCAACAAGCACTGTGGCAGTACGGGCCAGATGGGCCGGCGCCTCGCCTTCAGGTACCAAAAGGGTTTGTGGGAAGGGTAGCGGGAAGTGGCAAAAATGTTTCTGATTACTTGGGGGTAGGTAATAACATGTCCAAGTCTACCGACAATATTATTGTTGGTTTCTTACGCAGCGACTTACAGGATTCAGTTTCTGTTGGCCCACTCACTAATTTCAAAGTCCTTACTCACGACACGGTAGCCAGTGGGGGGACAGAAGCTAAGGTACCCCTCTATCACCAAGGTGACTATGCAAGCATCGCGTATCCGAGCTCCACAAATTCGAGACGTAACATAGCGGACAGTGGTTGCGGTATAGTATCGGCAGCCATGGTACTCAAATTTAATGGAGTAGGCGGAAGTGGCAGCCCAACAAGTCTGATCCAAGACCTAGCTAGCTTCAGTGAAAATAATGGCTATCGCGATCCGGGTGGAACCGCCTGGAGCTTTTTCCCGGCGATCGCTAAAAAGTATGGATTGCAGGAGAAAGACGTAACTAACCAGTGGGATACAATCCTAAATTATCTAAGGCAGGGCACGCCTGTGATTGTTTCAGGTCATGGCACGGCACCTTACTCCAGTGCTGGCCACTTTGTAGTTTTGGTCGGTATTGATGGGGCAGGTGACATTGTGGTGAATAACCCCGCTCACGGGAAAGCTGCTTTACACTATACGTTGAGTGCGCTACAGCAGGGTACGACGCACTCAGCGCGTGTATTATATAAGTGACATGAATACCCCTCCTTTCCATCACCCGCTGCGCTACGCAATCGCCATACTCTTGGCCAGTGTCATATTGGCAATCATGCTGCTCATTCCCCAGGACCCTATTCAAAAGCAAAGCTCTACTCCAGACCCTGATCCCATAGAAGGGTCACCGTAGCCATGCGTAAGTTTTCTACTTGGATCTTACTTCTCAGCGCCTGTTTTGCCTATGCGCTTTCCGGACCTCTCAGCGTTAAGGCTGGCAGCAATGATTCTAGTGTTGGTGCTGCAGCAGCAGGAGGTGTGAATAACGTCAGCGGGGGAGTAACCCCGATAACTGATAATGTTTCTTGCCCTGAACCAGACCCTAACGGTGTTGATGGGGTATTGACCCAAAAAGTAGTAAGTGGCGGAATAGCCTGCTATCTCTCCACCGTACTGACTGACAACATGCCTTATGTCATTATCATCGCCATTATTTTAGTGGTCTGGTCGGGGATAGAATACATGCTGGCCCAAGGTTCGTTAGCTGCCCAAACCAAGGCCAAACAACGGATTGTAGGCGTCCTTGGTGGGCTCATGTTCTACTTGCTTATCAGGTTCCTTATCCCGCTCATAGCCGGAGGAATTACCTTATGAGTGACCCTTTTGCTGCTAGTAAGCGGTCCATCAAGCTTAAGACTGTCCTCATTACGACTGCCGTTGTGCTGATACTGGTGACCGGCATATACCTGTACAGCCGCTCCCAACAAAGTTCACTCGTGCTGCAAACTCCCGCCGACAGCACGGTCACCCTTAACGGTGCACCAACTGCTGTTACCTACGACAAAAACGGCGACAGTATCCCGGTTATTGCTGGCACGTACCGCCTCGTTGTTACCAGGCAAAATTACCTTCCTTACACCCAAGATGTAAGCATTCCGGTTGGCAAGACGGTAACCCTGCGTCCAGTATTCACCCTCATGCCAATCACCAGCAGCCAAACTGGGGCGACAGCAGGCATTAGTTTTGTTCGGCCGGTTCCTAACCAGAAATTTGTCTTTTACTTAGGCGATAACAGCACCCGCATGTACCGGGTCGATACCAGCACCCAGGAACAGGTGGCGGTCAGCGAGCAAAGCATTAGCCCAATTACCGACGTTCAGTGGCCCACCACTGCCAATGTGGCCTTGGTAACCCGTGCCGACGGCGTGTACCTGCTGGAACTACCTATTTTCAACTTTGAATCCCAGCTGTTCCAACGGGTTGGGGGGCCAGGGGTGCTATCGCCTGTATGGGACCCTACCGACAGCAACCGCATTGCCTCCGCCCTCTATGGTTCTAACGGCGAGCGGGAGCTCATTTTAAGCGACAAGCAGTATCAGACCATTGCCCGTAAAGCTGACCTTTCCGGCTTTACTAACCCTAAACTAATCTGGTCACCGGGCAGCCGCTTCATTGCCGTGCTCAACCGTTCAGCCGATGATACCCAAAATAACGCCTGGATCTATACCCTGGCAACTGGTGCCTTCACTGCCGTAACCAGCGGTGGAAACGTGAATGACCTCAGCTTCAGCCCGGACGAGCGCACTGTACTGCTCGAAAAAAACGGAGCTCTGGTTTTGCATAACTTACCAAGTGGACAAGATACCGCGGTTACAACACCAGGATTGGTACGCACGAGTGCCTGGCGTACTGGAACTTCGTTTTACCTGCCTGATCCTGGAAATAACGCTTTGGTCCTGCAAAACACCAATGGCACATCATCGACAGTGCCGTACTCGTTGCCATCAAACGACCCAATCAAGGGAGTGTTCTATTTCGGTAGCACCGACTCCCTGGTATTCTATACAGAGCAAGCGGTGTACACAGTCGGTCTCGCTCAGTAACGGAGGATCAATGACGGAAACAGGGGCAGAGAACAAGCAGGGCAAAGCAGGGCTCATAGTAATGGGTGCGATTCTGATTGGTGCGCCTTTTGCGTTGCTGATTGCCATTGGCATCGGCTTTTTTGGCGGGAACAACCCGACCGCCGGGGCGACTAAGCCGGAACCTATTGCCGTTGGGAAGGCAGATACCCAACTGCAAATGCTCCTTAAGACTTTCAGCATTGCCAGTGACCCCCAAGATTTCTTAAAGAAAAACAGTGACCTGTTGGTTAAGTATCAGACCAACTTAAAACTGTTGGCAGAAAAGTTACAAAACAATGATCCGGCGTATGCGGGGATTAAGGACAAGGCGGCGGCCCTTGCCCTTATCAACACTATGCTGGGGGAGATAACTTCAATTGAACAACAGGTTGGGACTGGGGCCACTGCCCAAACTACCAAGCTAGCCCAGGACCTTATTGCCAACGCCCATAAGCTGGATCAAATGGCTAGCTCAGGTGTGGTGGCCATTGCCCTGCAGTACGCAGCGGACAATGCGGCAAGTGGGTATACCAAGTACAACTACAGTCAAGCTAATCGCACCCAGCTTATCGATAATAAGGGCGGGGATACAGACTGCTCCAGCTTTGTGAGCCTGGTGATGTATCAAGCAGGTGTTACGAGGGCAACTATTTCATATACTACCATCGGCCTTTATACCACCGCTAAAGCGGGCAACGCCGGCTTCACGCTCGTAATGGAGTCGAACAGCTCAAGTGGCATAGCGAGCGATACCGTACGCAATACCGTGCAGCCAGGAGACATTATTCTTTCCGGTAACGACACGTATGCCGGAGGGTCAAGCCCAGGCGACGCCCACGCGGTCATGTTTGTGGGCAATAACCAGGTAGTAGAATCTTCGAGTATTCTTCATAACGGAATTTACACTGATACTCTCGATAACCGCTTGCACCGCCACACTCAGGCCATAATCAGGCCCACCAGTTAATGAAGCGCCTGCAAACCATATTTCTAGTCTTCCTAGCTGAGCTTATTTTCTGCTCGCCACTTTCGTTGCAAATTGTAGCCGCGGCCGATCCAACTCCTTCTCCTACCGCTACCCCAACAGGTACCGCTCAGTGCTCAGCAGCCGGTTCTCAGTTTACAGGAGGCCAGAACAACATCGACGAAACGTTTGATGCCGATGCCAACCCAACTCCTACTCCTAACGACGACCCACCAGAAGGCGACGGTGGACCAGACGGTGGCCCAGACGCTACCACAACTCATACACCAATCATTAAACCGGTCTCTTTAACCAACGACACCACCAAAACATTGGCCGATGTTCCTGCGGCCACCGCCGCTACCGATACTACTGACCCGGGTGAAGCGGCCCTGGCTAATACCTACCCAAGCATCGACATTAACCTGCTCAAGCAAAACCCTTTCTTCAGTCAGGCCGACTTCGATGCCTTTGTAGCCGCCAACCGAGGCTGGCAAGATCCTACTACACCTGGCGTGTATGACTTTTGCTCTATTTTGGACATGGGCCAGATCAACTCCCTCGTGCCCGTTAACCTAGATACGGCCACCTATTTCGATACCCTGCTCAACCCCACCAAAAAGCTGGAGTGGCAAAACCCTACCGACCAGTTTGCGCTTACCGGGGAGCCTTGCACCCTGTTCCTACCCGATGGCACCTGTGACGAAACCAAAAGCACCGTCACTACACCTGTCCTCGATTCAAGCGGCAACCCTGTCCTTGGCTCCGACGGAAAACCGCTAACCACAAGCGAGACAAAGCCTGCCCATTATGACGACAGTGCCTTTCCAAATGGTGCCTGGGATGCCCCAAAGGCCGACTTGCGCATTCTGCAGGCCTTAGACTACCTCGTTACCCCTAAAGATCGGGGAGGCGCTGGCCGGGAGCATATCAAGGTGGCCAAAATTTTGCAGTACGCGCCAAAGAATACCGAATTTGCAGCTATAGGGGACAACACCCCAACCCCCAATGCAAGCGCTGCGCAAGGCCCGAGCCCTTCCGCTTCATCCGTTACTTCCGCAAGCGCCGCGCCGACAGCTACCGATACCGCCCAAGCCGAGGCTGATGACCAGGCTTCTGCCCACGCCTACGACACTAACCCTGCTGACGCTAGTCATCCAAACTTAATTGCCCAGGCTGTCGATATTAGCGAAATCGACAATGTGCGCATTACCACGCGCATTACCCAACAGCACCGTATTGGAGGGGACAGCGTTAGCTACAAGTACACCAGCATCCCACTGAAGGTTTCCTGGCAGACCGACAACGGCGTGGCAAGCGCGCCGCTGGTTGGGCCCAACCTGTATCAAACTGCCCTTTCCAGCTTTAGCCTCGATCTTGCCGGCCTCCTTGATGGCATGGGCCTCACTGCCAATATCGACTTGTCCTCGGTAAACGACATCAAAAGTTTAGGGGACGTAGCCGAACTGATTGGCAAATCCCTGCTTGGCCAACTGCTTAATTCGCCCAACGGCTCGCTGAGCGGTGTCGATTTCCCGTCGCTGCTCGACAAAATAGGCCGGGCCTACCTGTCTGAGCAGCTTGGACTTCCTGCAAACGCCCTCAGTTCCGGTGAGACAGTCGACGAGCTTATCCAAAACATTGGGCGCACTACTACTGAAAAAGCCTTCAACCTCCCAAATAATTCGCTCCTCGGCGCCACTTCGGCCGATATTTTTGCAAACGTCGGAAGGCGCGAAATAGAAAACACCCTTGGCGTAGGCGAAGACAGCTTGTTGCCCCTTGGTACCGTAACCCAAACCGAACTCTTGGAAAGGCTCGGGGCCGGCAAGATTGAACAGCGCTTCAACTTGAACAAAGGAAGCATGCGCGAAGCAAGTTTCCAAAAGGTAATGAGCATTCCGAAGGTCAAGGTTCTTTTTAGCCCCGGTTCCACCAGTTTTATGGATGAAGCGCTTAGTCTGGCTTATCAACAGAACGGTTCAAGTGGTACCGACAGCTATGGCTACAACGCCAGCGACTACGACCAACCCACCTCCCGGCTCATCAAAAACCCTACCGATGCTGAGTTTGCCCGCTATAAGGCGCTCATTGGGGCCCGGGTACTCGCCTCTGGCCTTGGGGCCCTTGCCAGCAGTGTAAGCACCTATGCCTCGAGCAACACCTCTCCTGAGGTGCAAAATTTTGTAAGCACTGTAAAAGATACCTTTGGTTTTAAATACTACACAGGCCTTGCGCTCAATACCGCCCTGCCAGCCGACGAAACAGTTGTCCTCAATGCCGTTAATAGCAGGGGTGCGGGGTATACCAGCGTCCCAGGCTTCACCGGCTATGTAACCCTGCCCAACATAAGCTCGCTAGCCACTGCCAACGCCTACACTGCCGCTGAGTTGCAACAATTAGCTATCCAGTCCCTTACCGATACCAACAATAAAACTTTCGGTACTGCTGCCGATGTTAACCAGCAGGTAAGCGCTGACCCTACCGTGGCCCGCAATCAATACAACCGCATTGAAAGTTACTGGGTGCCCGCCTTGCAAAAGGGACTGTCGAGCATTGAAGCTAACCTTCAGTTGGCAGACCAAGGAGGTTCGAGCAGTATCCAAACTTCTGACCTTACTGCGGCCCTCCAGTTGGTATCGACAGCTTTGGGCCAAGCCCGCTCTTATGCCGATGGCTTACTCGCCCGCCTCAATGCCGCGGGACAAAGTGGCCGCTCCGCTGGCCTTGGCTTGCCCGGCAGTTTCCAGCAAACAGCCACCGACGGTACCATGACTGGTACCACGCTCTATTCCAAAGACCCAGTCAACGCCCTTCTCAGTGGCGAAATTACTCCTGAGCTCTTAACGCTCATTGGCAAGTCCTACGTTGCCAGTTCCATGACTACCGAGACGCCCACCATCCAAACCTTCGTTTCGGTCATCAATTCCAACCTCAACCAGTTCGATACCTTAGGCAAGCTCGGCATTGGTGCCGACAAGTGGACGAGCAATGGCTTTTCCAAAGATGACTTTGACCGCATCTTTACCAAAGGTCTTGCTTCCCAGGTATTTACACGGGTAGGGCAAAACCAGCTTCTCACTACGCTATGGGGGAAGACAGCCAATCAAAATGCCATTAACAGTGCAATCAGCGGGGCAAATGGCCAAGTAAATACCCTCCTTAACCAAGCCAACCAGGTAGCCCAAGGCCTTGCCTTCTATACTGACCGCTTCAAACAAGTGCAGGTGCTTGCTCAGCAAATCTTGGCCCAAGTCCAAGGCCTTTCCGATATTTCCCCTGATATCAAACAAACGTTCCAAGACCTTACTACGGCGGGAGATTTAGGCTCAATCCAGTCCATTATCGATCAGGGTCGCCAGTTTGAGCCTATCTTCCAAGTAGTTGGGGGAGAAGTGAGCTCGATAGGCACCAAGGTAAAACAAGCCCAAGCCTTACTGGCCGAAATTGCCGCGGGTCACTCGCTCAACCTGCAACAGGCAGGCAGCGGCAGTGTAAAGGCGCCAAGTGGTATTACCCAGGATGGCTGTTTCAAGGCCAGCAACCTCCAATCCCTCTTCCAGGGGAAAGGAGGCCTCATGAGCACCCTCACTAAGCAAGTAGCCGCTTGCCGGGTCGATGATGCCCTCAACCTGCCCCTCGGCACTGCCTATAGCTGGTATCAATCGAAAGACTACACCTTGAATGGCTTAAGCTCGGCCATTGGAACGGCTTACGCTGCCAATACCCACACGGTCCTGAGTGCAGACAATGCTACCGCCTATGGCAAGAAGTATCTTGAAGACGTAGTAGTGACCAAACTACTCTCTGGCATCCCCGCTCTTGGCAGTACTTTCAAGGCACTCGGTTTTAAGCCCCA
>JBBQFV010000020.1:0-11454 GCA_038322405.1 Patescibacteria group bacterium | reverse complement strand
GAAACGGATTGTCACCTTGCTCATGTCATGAGGCCCGGTTTTGGAACCATCAAGACATTAGCGTGGTGGGCAGACAAGGATTCGAACCTTGGAAGGCATATGCCAAGAGATTTACAGTCTCCCCTCGTTGACCACTTGAGTATCTGCCCGAGAGTTCATGCTGTTAGTTTGAAATTGCGTTTTTGCAAAAATGCAAAAGCCGGCCATTTCTCACTAGCATCATTCACTTTTTTATGGAAAGGTCTTGGAGCCCCCTGTCGGATTTGAACCGACGACCCACTGTTTACAAAACAGTTGCTCTACCCCTGAGCTAAGGAGGCAAATTAACAACATTTATTGCGAGTATGTGAAAAACGATCGGCTTGCACATCTTGGTGCAAACGCAGTTTTGAACATATGAGGCAATAAATTTCTTGGAGCCCTTGACCGGGATTGAACCGGTGACCCCTTCCTTACCATGGAAGTGCTCTACCACTGAGCTACAAGGGCGAAATCAATGTGTTTACATATTTCTTTTATCCGAGTGATGGTCCTTGTATCGCGAAGCGATACACTGACGACACCAGTCTCAAGCGCACAGGACAATGAAATATCTATATTAAAAACAAACGCTATCAGCGATTGCCTAGCTACCATAGCATAAACCTGATAATCCCGTCCACACCTCAAAAACCTCAGGCACTTGCCCCTTTCAGATCCGGGCTTGTATACTATATGTAACTAAAGGAGGGGAACCGCGTGGCTACATATACAGATCCAACAACTATTATCTCGACGAGCAAGCCGGATGCTGTCCAGGCTGGGCCACTAATCCTAGTACTGGGGGGCATTATTGCCCTCGTTTTTGCCGGTTTCTTCTTCTTGCAAATCAGTTCGGCCAAGAGCGAGGACACAACCGTGTTAGCCCAAATCGGCACGGCCCAAAAAAACCTTGACGATCTCAAGCCGACTGCCGTTCAACTGGCTTCAATCACGGCAGAGGCCAAGGGCTTGCACTCAATTTTCGATACTCAAAAGCGCTGGCCTGCAGTGCTGGACAAGTTTGCCGAACGCCTGGAAAAAGACATGGCAGTTACTTCTTTGCAAATGTCCGATACTGGCGGAGTGACTCTGGCCGGCCAGGTTCCCGATTACGAAACCTACGCTAAGGTGTTCCAAGCCCTTACCGATGCCGGCGGCCAAACTTATTTCTCGAGCGCCAAACCTGCTGTAGTGACGAAAATTACCACAGCGACTGGTTCCTATATCACCTTCACGTTTACCCTTAACCTCCAACCTCTTGTACTGAACAAGGGCAGCTTGAAAGAAGTTAAGGAAGTGACCAAATAGCCATGCCAACCTTACAGCAAAAGCAATCATCCCGTAATAAAAACCTAGTCTTACTTGGCGGGCTACTCTTGGTCGTGGCCATTGTAGTGAGCCTAGAGTTCCTTGCGCCACAGCTAACCACGGCCCGGCAGCAACTTGAAGCTGACAAAGCTAAGCTGGCGGGGGCAATGACCGACGTGCAAACGCTCCAGGCAGCAAAAACCCAGCTCACCTCCAGTATGGAGACCATGCAAACTGCGCACAGTGTGAACTTTGACAAGGTGGCCTCGACCGATCCGGTCACTGAAGCTATCCCAAGCCTGTACTTGCAGCTTGAAGCGCTCATGAACGATTCCCTTACCAAGGGTATTTCCAACCCTTCCTACCAGGTAAGCGTACCAGTCCAAGATGTCACCGATGGAACCGTGCACATACCCCTTGCCATTAGCGCGACAGGTACCTATACCAACCTCAAGGCTTTCATTGCTACGCTTGAGACAAATACTCGCCCTATCAGCATCCAAACCCTTAACCTTGCCCAGACGCTGGATAAAGACAAAGGTGCTCCATCCAACCAGTTTACGCTGAGCATCGCAGCGGTGGTACGTTCCCAGACCCTTTCTGCGGCCTATTCCACAACTACCAAATAAGGAGCATCTATGGCACGTTTAGCACTCACTCCAGCAGCGGTAGGCAGCATAGTAGCGGTTGTGGTGGCACTGGCCGGCCTCGGCTACTTGGTCATGCTATACCTAGGCACCGCTGTGACGCCTGTAGTTGCAGCACCGGGTAACTATGACACTGGTATTTTGCACACCGAGCTAAATACCGATAATGCGCAAAGCATATTTCTCTCAACAGTACCGCTTAGTAATCCAGGTGGGGCAGGCAATGCCACAACCTACAGTCCAAGTGAGCTTGGTAAAAAGGATATTACCCAGATTGGCCAATAAAGGAGTACGCCAGTGGCAATAGCTCCAAGCCTTCCCGTTGTAGACCTTAAGGGTCGGAGTATTGATCCGGCCATTTTGAGGCGCGTGTCGTTTGATACCATGAAACGTTTCCAGGTAGTGGCGTTTGAAGAGACAGAAACGGAGCTGCACTTGGCCATCGTGTATCCGGAACAGCTCAAACAAGGCTTTTTCACGGCAATCAAAGACATGGAAAGCAAGGTGGGCCGCACCATAAAACTCTATAAGACCGATGCCCAAAGCTTGGGAGTAATTTTAAAGCAATATCCAAATGAAGCTGGAGCCACTGTTCCAACAGTGAGTGCGCCTATGCCTCCGAATGTGCCAAAAACTGTGCCTATTTCTGTGCCCGCTGCTCCTAAAAAACCAACCGTTACCCCACCGCCGCCACTCTTTAAGCTTGGGCAATCGGTTGCGCTCAATTACCTGAAAAGGGTCCCGCTCGACTATGCCACGGCCCACCGCTTGGTGAGCGTCGACTTTTTTCCGCCCAAAACCTATTGGTTCCTTACCGATGGCAGCAAAGGTGAATCTACCAGGCACCTCGCCCAGGAAATTGAAAAGAGCAACGACATTGTCATCCACTTGCTTCAGGTAGGACCTAAGGACCTTGACGATTTACTTGGCTACTACGCCACCAAGCTAGAAGTTGAACAAAAAGAACACGCAGAAGCCAAAAAAAAAGAGCAAGACCGCCTCGATGCCGCTAAGCCACCTAGCATTCCTGCTCCCCAACAGGTTGAACAAAAAGAACTGGCCAGTGATGTTACGGTGCCTGATTTGCAAGCCGCCATTATTTCAACCGAGCAAGAACAGAGTGGCATTGCGGGCCTATTTCAGCGCGTGGCCCACACTTTTGGAAGCCAAAAAGTAGATGATGTCGTGAAAGACAGTATCGAGGAAGACAAACAAAAATTGGCCAACACGCCACCGGTACCTACGCCGACAGGCGAGGCACCAAGCACTGGGGTTTCTTCCCGTTCGGCAACAATGCCAGCGCCTATGGTAGTGCCAAACGGCCCAGCCGCAGTAACGCCATCAGTAGCGGTGACTCAAACAGCTTCCTCCACAACCCAAACCGTGAACGACGACGAGGGCGACATTGGTAAATTGCTAGAAGGGCAAATTAATAGCGTCGAAGAGCTTAAGGAACACATCCGCAAGGGCTTTATTCCGCGCATTGTGGCTGCCGTGCTTTCCTACGCCATTCACGAAAAAGCTTCCGATATTCACATTGAGGCCTTCGATGACGAAGTGCGTGTCCGCTACCGCGTAGACGGGCAGCTACTCGACGTTGTCAAACTCCCGCCAGACGTACACGCGGCAATGGTAAGCCGTATCAAAATTTTGTCCCGTTTACGCCTTGATGAAACCCGCGTCCCTCAAGACGGCCGCTTCGACGTATCGTTTAACGATACCCAAGTCGACCTGCGTGTCTCGGTAATGCCAACGGTACACGGCGAAAAGGTGGTAATGCGTATTTTGGACAAAGGGAAGGGTATCACTTCGCTTGAAAAGCTCGGTATTGAGGGATTGGCTTACCAAAACCTCATGCAGGCAATTCAAAAACCCTTTGGAGTGGCCTTGGCTACCGGTCCTACCGGTTCAGGAAAATCTACTTCGCTCTATGCCATTTTGAACCGCATTGCCACACCGAACGTGAACGTGGTTACCCTTGAAGACCCGGTGGAGTACGAAATGAAAGGCATTAACCAAGCCCAGATCAGGCCAAAAATTGGATTTACCTTTGCCGAGGGGCTACGCTCGGTATTGCGCCAAGACCCTAACATTATAATGGTGGGGGAAATTCGGGACGGGGAAACGGCCAACATGGTAACCCAGGCTGCGCTTACCGGTCACTTGGTGCTTTCTACCCTGCACACTAATGATGCGGCCGGGGCCATTCCACGCTTAAGCAACATGGGCATTGAGCCATTCCTTATTACCTCATCGCTCAACGTGGCTATTGGCCAACGTTTAGTGCGCAAAATATGCCCGTACTGCAAGAAGGAAGTATCGCTTCCGCCTGGCTTTAAAATGCAGATTGAACAAGATATTGAGCGGTTGTCTCAAATCAACCCGACCGATGCGTCCCGCTTACCCAAGGCAGTTAAGTTTTACCAGGGGATGGGTTGCAAAGAGTGTGGCGGCAAAGGGTACCAAGGCCGGGTGGGTATTTACGAGGTGCTTACCATGACCGATGCCATTAGCGACCTTACTGTTTCTCACGCGCCAAACAACGACATCCAGGCCCAGGCCCAAAAAGACGGCATGCTCACTATGTACGAGGATGGCCTTATCAAAGTTACAAACGGCATTACCACCCTCGATGAGGTACTGCGCGAAACATCAAATAATTGACAATTACGTGACTACCTCCCGGGGTGCCATGGTACAATAAATATATGCTTCAGCAGACAGCTCTCAACCAGGAATTCGCCACCTTGCTCGACTACGCTATTGAGCGTGGCGCTTCCGACATTCACATTATTGGCGGCGTTGCCCCAACTATTCGGGTAGATACCCAGCTATTGCTTATCGATGGCCCTGCTTACACTCCTGAAAAGGCAACAGAGGTTATTTCGGGTTTTATAGGCCCCCAAATGTTCGAGCGTATTAGCAGTACGCGCAAAGAGCTCGACTTTTCGTTTACCTATCGTGAACTGCGCTTCCGGGCCAACGTCTTTTTCACCAGAGGTGCCCTTTCGATTAGCTTGCGCCTGCTTCCTGCCGCCACCCGCTCGCTTGAAGAACTTGGCCTTCCCCAGGTGGTAACCAAATTCACCACCCATAACCAAGGGCTTGTCATTATTGCCGGGCCAACAGGGCACGGTAAGTCTACCACGCTTGCGGCCATGATTAACCAAATCGCTTCCGAGCGCCGCGGCCACATCATTACCGTTGAAGACCCTATCGAATATGTATTCGAACATAAAAAGAGCATTGTTTCCCAGCGCGAAGTGGGTAGCGACACCCCGTCGTTTACCTCGGCCTTGCGTTCCGCCCTGCGTGAAGATCCAGATGTAGTGCTGGTAGGGGAAATGCGCGACTTGGAAACTATGGAAGCCGCGCTTCAGATGGCCGAAACTGGCCACTTAGTGCTTACCACCCTGCACACCAACTCTGCGGCCCAATCAGCTGACCGTATCATTGACGTGTTCCCGCCGCACCAACAGGGCCAGGTGCGCACCCAGCTTTCCGAGGTATTGCTTGGCATTGTTTCGCAACGTCTCCTACCGCGCGTGCAAGGGGGAAGGGTACTGGCGACTGAGGTAATGGTGGCCAATAGCGCCGTACGTTCGCTCATTCGAGAAGGCAAAACCTACCAAATTCCAAACCTCATCCAAACCTCTGCCGCCGAGGGCATGACCGGCCTCGACAAGTCGCTTGCTGAGCTTGTGAACAAAGGGGAAATTTCAGTCGATGACGCACTTGCTTGGTCTCTCGACGCCAAGGCCCTCAAAATGATGATTTATTGATGACTGTATTGCACGCTTACCATGGTCCAGAACTATAATTACCGCGCGCGGAACAAGGATAACCAAGTAGTTGGCGGTATCGTGCAAGCGGTAAGCATTGAGGCGGCTAAGAAAATTTTGCAAAAGAATGAGCTTACGCCAATCTCGATCACCGTGCCTAAAACAATGGCCGACTACCTACCGTTTATTGGCCGGGTAACCTTAAACGACCGTACGCTCTTTGCCCGCCAGCTGGCCACCATGATTGAGGCCGGGCTTACCCTTTCCCAATCTATGCGCTTGCTCATCCGCCAAACCAGGCGTGGCAAGTTCCGGGACGTTATGGAAGGTGTACTTAATGACGTGCAAGACGGTTTTAGCTTTTCTACCGCCTTGGCCAAGTATCCAGACGTTTTCGATGCTGTGTTCATTAACGTCGTGCGCTCCGGTGAAGCTACCGGCAAGCTGGAAAGCGTGCTTGGGGAACTTTCCACCAACATGGAAAAAGACGTAAAGGTGCGCAGCAAAATTAAAGGCGCCCTGGTTTACCCAATTTTCATTATCTTTGCCATGATTGGTGTGGCCATTCTCATGATGCTTAAGGTAATCCCGCAGTTGCGTGAGCTGTTTCTTTCTTCCGGAAGGGAATTACCTATTACGACTAAAATCCTCATAGCTACTTCTGACTTCATGATTAACCGTTGGTATTTGGTCATTCTTATTGTAGGTGCCGCCATCTTGGGGATTAGGTATTTCTTTAAAAGTGAATCTGGCATTCGTTTTTTTAGCAATTTTGCTCTTAAAGTACCGGTGATGGGCGCAATTATTGAGCAAAGCAATATGGCTCAGTTTGGCCGACTACTGGGATTGTTGTTAGGCTCTGGCGTACCGTTGCTTGAATCACTTCGCCTTATTAACGATTCATTCAACAACCGTCTTTACCAGCGGGGCATTCAAATTGTAAGTGAACAGGTAGAGCGCGGTATTCCTATGAGTGTCCCTATTTCCGACAACCCAATTTTCCCCCTTATGGTCGGCCAGATGGTCTCGGTAGGGGAACAAACCGGAAAAATGGCTGAGGTCATGATTAAGCTTGCAGAGTATTATGAGAATGAAGTCGATTCTAAGATAGCGGGTATGTCGAGTCTCATTGAGCCTATTGTCATTATCTTGCTGGGTATTGGGGTAGCCGGATTGGTCATTGCCATTTTGCTGCCAATCTACCAGATCAGTACAAGTGTTTAAACTATGAAAAAGCGCGGTTTCACACTTATCGAATTGCTTGTGGTTATTGCGATCATCGGTATTCTCGCAACGCTCGTTATCACCCAGCTTGCTGGTGCCCAGGTCCGTGCCCGTAACTCCAGTGCCAAGTCAGACATTACCGAAGCAGGTAAATCTATTGAGACCTGGAAGACTACCCAGAACATTGACAACGTCTTCAACGGCGTTGCTCCATCGGCTGCCAATACTGCCAGTACAACCCTCACTGCCTCTGCCAACGCAGGTGGGTTTACTACCTTGTTTTCTAACACGGCGGCAGTCGTTGGTACTAGCTACGCTGGTTACCCACTGGTCCTTGGGAAAACCCCAGGTTCTAAGGAAGTCTATTCCTACGTAACAAGTACTGTACAGGGTGTTCCTGCCCTTACTATAGCTTCGGCTGGGTCAGTGAGCTACTGTATTGCAACTTCAGTAGAAAGCGGAGGCACTGTTACCGACACTACTTTCATCATCAATGATGGCACGAGCAAGAGTGGTGCAGCTGCTACCCCAGCGTTCCTTGCTGCTCCTCCTACGAGTAATATCTGCAACTAATCGTAAGTTACAGCTTAAGAAAGGCCGGTGCGCAAGCGCCGGCTTTCTTTGTGTTTAGAGGCACAGTACAATATACCTATGCACACAAAGAGAGGATTCACCCTTATTGAGCTCATGGTTGCCGTCGCTATTATTGGTATCCTTACCGGCATAGCCTCTATTTCCTACAACAGCGTTCGGCTTAGGGCACGTGATGCTCAACGCATCAATGACCTCAACCAGGTCAAGGTGGTGCTTTCACTTTACTACAGTGCCCAAACGCCGCAGACGTACGTACCCCTTACCACTAAAACCACAATCAATGGTTCAAGTGACGTATTAAGCACAACCTTAGTGCCTAATTATATCCGGATTATGCCTGTTGATCCTCTTAATACGGGTAATAACACGTATAAATATCAATCAAGCAACAATAATAAAAACTTCACCCTTTTTGCTACCTTAGAGAATATCTATAACACGAAAGGTTGGGCTGGAGGATCAAGCTGGATAGTCGATGGTTTGCAAATCCAGAACGACTAAGAAGAGACTTGGCTGAAATTAATACGTCCGGTTGCTGCGTTTAAAATAAGCAAACGGCCGATAGGAGATTTGGGTATACTGGAAATATATCCGGCATCTTTAAGGTCTGTTAAATTTTGGGGGTAGGTACCTTTATCGGTCTTGTATTGCTTAGCAGCAAGCTCAAGGGCATATACAATTTGCATATGGGCATACCAGTTGGCGGCTACGTTACGTTCGCTGTCGTCTTTTGCGTTATCTAAAGCGGTTTTCCAAAAGGCAAGTGCCACCTGACGGTCAGCAAGGGAATTGCTATCTGAGGCATAGGCCACACCAGCCAGTTCTTTTGATGCGCCAGGGCCGCCAGGCTGGGTAGAAGCCTTGAGGTACAGGTCGCCGGCCCGCTTATAGTCTTTTACGTTGAGATGGTACACAGAAGCAAGGTAAAAGGTGAGCAACCCGTCATTGGGGATTTCTCTTTGCGCACGCTCACCCAATTCTACTGCTGCTGAAGCCTGACTCATAAAGGGCAGTACAATCATGCCAAACTGGTAGGGGTAATTAAACTTCGGGTCGAGCTCTGTAATGGTGTTGAGGAGCGAGCCCATAGCAGGGTATTGGCCGTAAGGGTTCCCTTGGCCAAAGTACTGGATATTCTCCAGCCAAATAAGGTCGGCCATTGCCGAGTTTTGGTTTAGGCTAAGGGCCTTAAGTGCTGGTACTGAGGGCAGGGCAGGCTCAGCAAGCATTAACGCTGCTTTTTTAACTTGTGCCTGATACGGTGCGGCGGCTGCATCCCAGGCGCCCTGTGAGGTTGCAAGGCTAACCAATGCCCCGATACATAGTAGCCAAGTTACAACACGGGTAACTTTTACCATGGTTAGAATTCCCGCTTGCGCACCACACTTGTCGTAAGGGTGAGGATAAGGCCGGTGTAGATAGTCCAATAGAAAATGCTCCAAAATACCTGGGAAGCAGGAATGCTAATGCCGTAGAGAGTGGCCGCCCGCACATCAAACTTTTCCAAGTTAGGCAGAATGTAGTAGCAAAAGGAAACGACATGCTGTAAGGCCTGGTTGCCAGCGTCTGCTACGAATAAACGGAGTGCGGTAAGAGAATGGCCAATGATATACAGGGCAATGCTGTAGAGCGAGGCATTGAGGGGGGCTGTGAAACTGGCAAAGAGTTGGGCTATGGCAATGAGTAGGGAAATCTCCAGGAAGGAATAGCCTAAATTAATAAACGCTGCCCCAATTAACCCTTTTTCAGTGACGCTCACCCCAAGCAAGAATACTGCACCTAAAATGACAAGGGTTGTAAAAAGCAGGAGCAAAAGCCCAAGGTATTTCCCAACTACGTACTGGCCCCGGCTAATAGGCTTAGGAAACAAGAAATATACGGTGCGGCGGTCCAAATCTTTTGCAACTGAGTTAGTGGTGACAAATATCAGGATGAATAGGGTAAAGAGATGAATGGTGGCCAAGCCTATGTTGTGCATAATCCTGGCGTTTTGCCCCAGAGAGACGGTGCTTAAGAAAAAGCTGAGCGCTGTGACTAGGGCGGCAATTAAAAACACGCCATAGAGCAGCCGTTCCCGGATCAATTCGCGGTAAGTGTTTTTAGCAATTATCCATACGGCCCGAAATTGCGAGCTGCTCATTACAGGTCTGACAGCAGCCTTACGCTTCATTGTTCACCTCCACCATTGAGACAAATACGTCTTCTAGGGTCTTGCCCTTAGGGATGAGTTTTTTAACCGTGTCACAGGCCTTAAGCACTCCTTTGTCCATAATGGCCACCCGGTCGCTCATAATTTCTACGTCACTCAAGACATGTGAGTTAAACACAATGGCGGCACCCCGTTTCTTAACGGCGAGCAAAATTTCGCGCATCCGAATGCGGCCAATGGGATCGAGGCCGTCCATTGGTTCATCGAGAAAAATGAGTTCGGGTTCGTTCATAAGCGCTTGGGCCAGGCAAATGCGCTGGGTCATTCCCTTGGAATAGCCACCTACTTGGCGCTTGGCGGCATCGGTAAGGCCTACTAGTTTAAGCAATTCTTCGGAGCGTGACTTAATGAGACTTTTGGGGAGCTGGAAAAGCTCGCCCACGTAGGTCATGAGTTCAAAGCCAGTGAGTTTAGCGTAAAAAGCCGGGGTTTCGGGCATGTAGCCAATGCGCCGGCGCACAGCTGGGTCATCGGCAGTGCTATCAAACAGGGAAATGGTGCCTGAGTCTGGAGCGAGCAGGCCGAGGACCATTTTAATGGTGGTGCTTTTGCCAGCGCCATTGGGACCCACAATGCCCAGCACCTCACCGGGTTTTACGGTAAAGGAGACATCTTTGACGGCAGTAAAATCGTCAAACGACTTGCGGATATTCTTGACTGAAAGGGGAAGGACTGTCGCCATGCGTTTACTATAACGTACAATGACAAAAGTATGCCACTGTTTTTCATTTATTGTGCGGCCGCCGTGTTTGGGGTAATTTTCGGCTCCTTCTTAAACGTGGTCGTACTGCGTGATGACCGGCGCGCCAGCATTATGACCGGACGCTCCGAGTGTGTGCACTGCAAGCATGAGCTTCGCTGGTTTGAGCTTATTCCGCTTGTGAGCTTTGCAATGCAAGGAGGGCGCTGCCGTTCGTGTGAGAAAAAGCTGAGCTGGCAGTATCCAATTGGTGAAGCAACGGTCGCTCTCCTTGCCGTATTTTCGGTATGGCTTGGCTATAGCTCATTTGGTACATTTTCTTCTCAAAGCGCTCTATTCAGTGCCGGGTTGTTTATTGGTTTCGCAGCTTTGTTTGTCATGAGTGCAACCGATTTGCGTACTATGGAAATTCGCCCCGAGTATGCCATTGGGGCAGGGATAGCCGGTGCTCTGGGTAATATATTGAGCGGTTACTTAACTTGGCAAGAAGCGGGTCTCGGACTGCTTGTGGGTGCCGGGTCAATTCTGATCCTTTCTTATGGTTGGAAATTGCTCACTGGCAAACAGGGGATGGGCGATGGCGATGTCTGGATTGCCGGTGCTGTAGGGCTACTCGTTGGTTATCCACTCATCATTCCTGCCCTTTTTGCCGCAGTTACGGTAGGGGCTGTGGTGGGAGTAGTTCTGGCGACCAGGATTAAAAAAGGCTTGGGCATAGAAATGCCCTTTGGCCCGTACCTGGCGCTTGGTGCCTTGATTGCCCTCATTTGGGGACACGCGATACTCCAGTGGTATATACTATAGTTATGCGAGGGGCACGAGGGTTTACCATTATCGAATTTACGATTGCCATTGCGGTGGCGGCCATTATTGGTTCCGCTGCTGTTTCACGGTACAATTCTTTTTTGCGCTATCAGGATTTTATTTCTGGTGGCCAACAAATTGCCAATTGTCTCTCGCGCGCTAATG
>JBBQFV010000019.1:0-11716 GCA_038322405.1 Patescibacteria group bacterium | reverse complement strand
CCCCTCGCTGTACGATAGAAGTATGCAGCATACCCCCCACGCCAGGCGTTTTTTCTATGTACTGCTTACAGTTGTCGTGGTTTTGGCGGTCCTTTTCTTGCGCCCTTACCTTATGGTGGTGCTTTTTGCGGGCTTGCTCGCTTTTTTGTTCCATCCGCTCTACGCCTGGCTGCGTCGGGTAACAAAGTTAAGGGACTGGCTGGTAGTGCCAATTTCCATGTTGGGAGTTTTCCTCACTTTTGTAATCCCGCTTGTAGCTGTGGGCACGCTGGTTGCCCAGGTAGTAGGCGATTTTGCCCGTTCGGCGGCTCTTTCTACTTTTACGAACGACTTTTCCGTAGCGGTACTCATCCCGCGAGCGAACGACCTGCTGGCCAAAATACCAGGTATCCACTATCAACTATCCGTTGAGGCCGCGAATGCCAAGCTGCTCGATTTGGCTGCTAGTATTCAAACCTCAATTTGGCACGGCGTTCAAGGGTTAGGCGGAACGTTAACTTTTCTCATTCCTGCCCTTTTTATTACGATATATGTAATGTCGGCAGTATTTACCCACTATCACGAGATCAATGTCTACTTGCACCAGCTAAGCCCACTTAACGACGATATAGATAGCCTCTATGCCAAGCGCATTACCTCGATGACCGTTTCAATGGTGCGGGGTACGCTTGTAATTGCCTTGTTGCAGGGTGTGCTGACGGGCTTTTTTCTTTGGATCGTGGGGGTGCCCTATGCCGTTTTCTTAGGACTGCTCGCTACGTTTATCTCCATAATTCCGTTGGGCTCGGGCGTGATAGCCATTCCAGCTGGGATAATTCTTATAGCCACTGGTAATATTTGGCAAGGTGCACTCCAGATTGCCGCCCATTACCTTATTGTCGCTAACGCAGATAATATTCTGCGCCCACGGCTTGTTTCCAAAGAAGCCAGCTTGCCGCCTGCCCTCACGTTGCTTGGCGTTTTTGCCGGAATTGCCCAGTTTGGGTTCCTCGGCGTAATTTACGGGCCAGTATTTATGGTACTGCTCGTTACTACTATCGAAGTATACCGGGAGCATTTTGCCCCGCATTAGGTGCGGCAGCGGCGCAATACTTCGGTAAAATGCTTCTTGGCTACTGGTTGGACTGACAATCGTTGACCCCGTTTTGCTACTAACATATCGGCAAAGAATGGGTCATTTTTTAATTCTTCAAGCGATATTTCGTGCGGGAATTTTTCTACGAATCCCATATCTACCAGCTGCCAACGGGGATTTTCAAGGATACTTTTAGGGTCAAAATATTCGCTTTCTAGATTAAATTGAGTTGGGTCAGCGTAGGGTTTGGTGAGAACTTCAGCAAGGCCAACTATTCCAGGACGAGGCACATTGGAGTGGTAAAAGAGGACCTGGTCACCAACCTGCATTAAGTCGCGCATATGGTTGCGGGCTTGATAGTTACGCACCCCGGTCCATGGTTCCTGCCCTTGACGGGCGAGGTCGTCAATGCCAAAGTCGTCAGGTTCACTTTTGATGAGCCAATAATTCATGAGGGATAAATGCTATCGAGGGTAGAAAGAAGCTCAGGGTACTTAAAAACGTACCCGCTGCTAGGTGCAACACTGCTTACAATACGCGGCCCGCGGCAAATCGCTGTCGCCATTTCCCTGAAAATGGGTTTAAGGATCCACTCGGGTACTGGAAGCCAACAAGGCCGGTGCAGGGTACGCCCTAAAGCCCGGAAAAATTCGCCGTTGTTCGCTATCTCAGGTGATACCGCATTGAGAGGCCCGCTTATATCTGTTTGAAAGGCATGTGATATGAGACCCGTTTCATCGGCAATATGCACCCACGGCTTCCAAGCGTATTTGTTGCCTATCACGCCACCCATAAAAAACTTGAAGGGAGGGACCAAAGCTTCTAAAAGCCCATCGCCTGCCGGGTCTAAAATAAGGCCACTGCGCAGGTATACTACCCGTATACCTAAGTCGTGCGCGGGTTTAGTCGCTCCTTCCCAATCGCGACAAACCTGGGAGAGAAAATCCTTCCCTAATTCCGCCGATTCGTCTTGGGCTGCGTCGTTGCGGGAATCGCTGCCGTAAATTCCCACAGCTGAGCCTTGGATAAGTACACGCGGCGGATGGGGAAGGGCAGCACAGCAAGCCACCAACTTTTCGGTAGTTTGAATGCGGCTGCTCGGGATGAGCGTTTTGTAGGCCTTGGTGGGGACTTTGCCAAACAGGGGTGCGCCAGCTAGGTTTATGACTGCCTGGACATCTGCAAGGCCCGCAGGGGAAAGGTTAGCGTAACTTTCCATGCCAGGGAGAAGAACCTGGGCCACTTCAGGATTACGGGAAATAATCCGCACCTGCCAACCCTCTTGCGAAAGAAGTTGGGCGACGGCTTTGCCTATCAGCCCTGTTCCTCCAACAATGGCGACGCGCTCATGTTTCATAGTGCGATAGTACAGGCTTATTTCCCTTTCTGCGAGCAAAAAAGCTCCCGGAGGAGCTTATACTATGTTGATTTTGTTTGACTGCCGCTTGAGCTTATAGCGCAAAAGCTGGTAACGGCCGGTTCCTGCCGCAGCGGCAATGCCGCCCGCAGCCAGTGCAACTACTCCAAGCTCATCGGCTGGCCCTGACTTTGGCAATTTGGCTGGAACCGGAGCTGGCGTGCTCACTATAACTGGGATAATGGTAGGGACGGGAGTATACACTACAACAGGTTTGGGAGTAGGTGTGGTTGGTGCTGGGGAAACAGTAATGATAGGGAGGACTGGGGCAGGGGCAACGCTAATCCCGCTGTTGCGCCACTGGTCAATTTTAGCCCCTATTTTATTGCGCAACAGGAAAAGGACCAGCACTAAAATGAAAATGCCCACCAGGGTGCCAATAAAGCCACCTACATCGAATTTACTGCTAGTAGCTTCTTTCTTCTTTGTAGCCATAGTACTGCTATACCAGGTTGTGACCTGGTGTCAATAGAAGGAAACCAGCTATGATGGTTTCATGCGAGTAGCCATTTGTACAGAATCGTACCCCCCGTCCATTTCTGGAGTCTCTGTTTTTTGCGCCAACGCGGCTGCCGAATTAAAGGCAAGGGGACACCAGGTCATAATTTTAGCACCAAGCCCTAAGGGAAAACCGTACCGGGAAGTACAGAATGGCATTGTAATCCAGCGCATTCGCTCCATTAGGAGCCCATTTAAAAAGAAACTGCGCTACGTAATGGGCCAACACTTAGCAGTGAGTGCCATTTTACGCCGTTTTAAACCGGATATAATACATATTCAAGACTTGGGGGGTTCTTCAGCAGCTGGATTGCGCTGGGGGCGGAGGCGGGGAACTGTAGTAGTAGGTACCCAGCACTTTACCACCAACCTGGCAGCAGTTTATTTCCCCCTGGCCAAATTGCTTCCTGAAGAAACCTTGTACAGCATGATTGAGGCGTATGTGCGGGAGTTTTTTAACTTATGTACGGTCATGACCTGTCCTACCAATATTGTGCGTGAGGGCTTGGTGGCTGCGGGGGCAAAAGTACCTATTGTAGTAATTAGTAATGGAGTAGATATCCCACCCCTTCCCAACATTGCCCAACGACGCAAAAACGAAACGCCCATAGTGCTGTGTGTGGGAAGGGTCGACGAAGACAAAAACCTTCTCCTTTTGTTTCAGGCTGCGGCAATAGTACGGGCCCAACACCCTGTCCAGTTTGTGATTGTAGGCGATGGGGGAAAATTAAAGACCTATCGGGAATATGTGCGTAGGAACAATTTGAGTGACTGCATCCGTTTTACGGGAGCTATCAAGCCAACCTCGGTAATTTTAAAGAACTGGTATGCCAGGGCAAACGTATTTGTCATACCATCGCTCATTGAAACCCAGAGCATTGTAGTACTTGAAGCAATGGCGGCAGCCCTGCCGGTCGTCGCGGTGCGCGCCGGGGCCCTTCCAGAATTGGTAAAACATAAGGAAACCGGTTTCTTATCGCCAGTAGCCACCTCGAGCCACTTCGCCAAAGCTATCCTTGCCGCCCTCAATGACCCTAAGAAAGCGGAAGAATATGGCTTGGGAGGAAGGGAGCTTGTGGAAAGGGTTCACGAACGAAAACACTGTATGGATGAGCTTATGAACCTGTATGAAAAGGCCTTGGCTGGCACGTTTAAGCGATAAAGTTCATCTTTTATTCATGTAGTGGATGTAGGGTTGGTGTGATGGGTATATAGTATGCAACTCCTTCTCGTTGAAGACGATTCACACCTGGCACAGGCCATTTCCGCAGCATTAGCTTCGCGGTATAAGGTTACTCATGCCTGTTCGGTGCGGGAAGCCCAAGACGTTCTGGAACAGCATGCGAACGCGTTGTACATTATCGATATTGGCCTCCCCGATGGTTCAGGACTTGATCTTATTCCCCGTATTCGCCAGCACGATGGCACTGCTGCAGTGCTCATGCTGACGGCTGAGCATCAGCTCGCTATTAAAGTGCATGCGCTCGATGCCGGTGCCGATGACTACCTTACCAAACCCTTCAGCATGCGCGAGCTTGAAGCCCGTTTGCGCGCACTGAGCAGAAGGGCCCATGTGCACGATGAAATGCGCTGTGGCAAGTTAGTGTTACACCGCAGCAAACGGACGGTCACGTACGAATCAAAACTGGTACTGCTGCGTAATCGCGAGTTTTTATTGCTCGAAGATTTCATGCTGCATACCGGAAGGGTCCGTGCGCATACCCAATTGGCCGAGCTTATTTGGGAAAACAATGATCAGCCTCAGTCAAATGCCTTGGTGGTGTATATCACTAGGCTTCGGCTGGCCTTATCGAAGGTTACGGCTACCCAGCTTATTCACACAGTGCCTGGTGTTGGTTACGTATTAGACCCAGGTAGAAAGGCGTAGATGGAAGACATTACCGTGAGCGTGCTCACAAATCCTGAGGCTCGGAAAGGGATTAAAAGTGGGGAGTTTGAGGTTGAAAAAACTAGCGCACCCTGGCTTGAATAGAGTAGTGAGGAAAACCGAAGAGTTAAATATTGAAACTCGTAGGGCAACAGTTATTGTTGCCCTAGCGAGTCTATGTCAAATACTTGGCATTCTTGCTGTGAGTCTTTACTTATTTTTTAAACTTGAAGGCCAACATCTCAACTCGGGATGGTCAACAGTAGTAATCGCTACTGTATTCTTACTTTTGAATACTTTTGTTGTGCACCTGGCTCGAAAGGAAAAGTTAACTTCAGCTGCTTTTATTTTAGTTTCCCAATTAATGTTAGTTGGGATTGGGCTCATATCTTTTTGGGGACATGACTTACCTGTGGGCCTACTCGTGATAATTTTAAGTGTCGCGCTTGCAGGGATTGCCTTTGGAGCTACAAGTTTCTTTATTGCAAGCTCAATTGCGGTATTATCCTATGTTGTTATAGGTATTCTCCAGTTGTCTAGAGTTTATCAGGTAGCATCACAATGGAAAGATAACGATTACTCATACGGTGACGTTGTGATATATGCGGCAACAATGACCGTAATCTTTGTGGTTACTTGGCTTTTTAATCGTCAACTTCACTTAGCATACATACAGGCCAAGTCCTCTGAGTCGGCTTTGCGAAATCAAAGCGAGCATTTAGAGGAAATAGTGGTGGAGCGCACAAAATCGCTCAGACAAGAACATTTTCAGAGAGTTACTGATCTTCACCGGTTTGTCCTCTATGGAAAGGAAGCTAGTGGTTTGTTGCATGACATTATTAATCCTTTAACAGCTCTTGGGTTACAAATTGAATTAATAAAGAAGACACAAGAGAACTATGAAAATCTTTCTCAGGCTGAAGAGACGCTTAAAAGGTTAGAAAACCTAGTCACGGGCGCCCGTCGCCACATGCGAAGGGAGGCTGCGTATGAAAAAGTATCGGTAAAAGAAGAAGTGACGTCGGTATTCCAATCTTTTGAATACCGTACCCGCAAGCACGGGATTGTCCTTCACTGTGAGGGTGCAGATCAGGAATTTTACACAGATCCTATTCTAATCTATAAAATAATCCAAAACCTGGTAGCCAATGCGATAGATGCCTGCCTGCTAGTACCTCCAGCACGGCGAACTATTGCGGTAAAGCTAGAAAAAACTGCAAAAGATTACCGACTGTTGGTTCAAGACACAGGAGTTGGGATTAAGCCTGAGCATGTTGAACATATATTTGAACCTTATTTCACCACTAAGCAGCGGGATGAAGGATCAGGTATTGGCCTTAGCCTGGTTAAGGAATTAATTGAAACAGAACTAAAGGGCAAAATTGGGGTATTGAGTTCTGAATCTGAAACTTTATTAACTGTCACTATTCCTCACCATGCTGTCAGAATCCCTCAAGAAGGGCGAACAAGCATTGCAAAAGCTCATAGCAAAACCTGAGAACTGGTTTGGTGTAAGTAAGATTGGCAACAAGTTTATATCTCGTCCCACCCACTTTCCTGTTTTCTTAGCAGGCACACTTAACCCAAGTTTTAAAGTGCCAGAAAATGCCTTACGATTGCCTGCTTCGGGTAGGGGCAATTATTGGGTTGGAGGTAGTCTTGAAACCCAATCCGAACCTTATCCTGATGACCTTGATGACACCGCCTTGCTCATTGGCTTGCGGGCGCGCCAAGGGCTGTTAGCTCCAGAAGAGCAAGCCTCCTTTGTACAACTTCTCATTAGCTTAGAGGAAACGCCGGGAGGCCCTTACCGGACGTGGTGCTCAAATGAGGCAACATGGCACGACGTTGACCCTGTGGTGAATGCCAATGCTGCCTGGGCACTTAGCCAATGTGGCGTATTTCTGCCAGGCCTCCAAGCGTTTGTAGCAGATGCATTCTACAAAGATGTGCATTCTCCTTACTATGCCAACCAGTGGGTAACACGGTTCTTACTCCTGAGGATAATTCCTCCGGTCACTTCTTTATACGTCAGACAGTTGCTGAAAAAAGACCCACCACAAGGGCCGCTTAGCCTGGCCGCGGCCATCCTATGTTGCGCCTATACCCAACTTCCTACGGACCAACTAAAAACTAAGCTTGTTACCCTCCAATCTCCACATGGTAGCTGGCTCTGGGAGCCACTTGTAATTGAAAAAGCAGGTTCTAACCCGGTTTTTTCAGGTTCCATGCTAGCTACAACGGGTTTTGCCCTTGCCGCCCTTTCTTTCATGCCCCAGCAACCAAAGCAGCAAAGGCAATATCCAGCCTATATCAAAGTTACTAAGGACTTAAGAGGGTTACCTGACCTCTTAGTAGTGCCCTTTCGGCCAATCCTGGCCACGTTAACGAAAGGTGACCCTGAGGGACGGCTGGCAGGAATTGCCAGGACATTCCGGCAAGTATCGGGGTTAGCCGTATCCGAACAGGTGATTGACTTGCTGGAGCAAGCGACCGTTTGGGGTTGGCTCGCCTATACCTTGGCCGACAATCAGCTAGATGGAGAAGCCGGCCCTAACGTTTTGCCTTCCATTCAGTGGGCGACGCGCAGGTGTGTGCAGCTTTTCGTTGAGGCGGCAGGGGAAGGGTTTCTCCCTGCAATCACCGGCCTATTAGATAGGGTAGATGCGGCAAATGCTTGGGAATTGACTCACGCTCGGTTAACTAATCCTTCACAAGCAGCTTTTCCACCAGGTTCAGAGCGTTCGATTGGCCACGCCCTTGGTCCCTTAGCGGTACTCCACGCCGCAGGGATTAGCCAAAATGACCCTCACTTTTTAAGGCTTGAAAAAGTACTCTCTGCGTACTTAACCTTTCGCCAGCACTTAGACGATGCCCATGACTGGCGGGAAGACCAGGAGGGTGGCATCCGTACCCCTATCGGTGACTGTCTGCGCGCCAATGTGACTAATACTTCCATCAAAGAACTGCGTAAGGCATTTACAAAAGTGGGGGTTCCTTTTGTAGTAAGCCAAGGAGTTCTTTTCTTAAGTAATCTGACTGCCGCCCGGTTGTCCCTACCAGCAGATTGGCAGCCATTCCTCAAAGAGGAAGAAGAACGGTTTGCCCAGTCCCTCCAGGTTTTTAGTGATGCCGTAGCGTTTGTCTCAGCCTTAAGCCATTAGCTCATCAAGTTCCTTGAGGAGGAACATACCGTGGTCGACAGGGTTGACCTTCGGAAAGGCGGCTACAACTTTCCCTTGGGGGCTAAGTACAAACGTGCTGCGCTCCATTCCCATATATTTCTTGCCGTAGAGCATTTTTTCTTGCCACACGCCAAACGACTCTGCCAAGGCATGCTCGGTATCGGCAAGTAAAGGGAAATTCAAATCGTATTTTTTCTTAAACTTGGTGTGTGAGACAACTGAGTCCTTGCTAACGCCGTACACATTCACACCACGTTTACCAAAGTCGGCGCCAAAATCCCTGATTGAACAGGCTTCGGCTGTGCAACCCGTAGTGTCGTCTTTGGGGTAAAAATAAAGGATTGTCCAAGCGCCTTTAAGACTTTCGTTGCTGATTATTTCGTTATGGTCATCGGAAAGGGAAAAAGTCGGTACTGGTTTTCCTACTGCAATCATGACAAGAGGTTAGGGGTAAGAAAAATGGGCCCAGTCAATGTGCTATATGCACGTGCGTCGCAGGCAAAAGGTAGCTGTCTTGCTCTTCAATGCCCGCGAGCAGGAAATGATCCTGGTCAAAAACTACTGAGGCAACGGCGCAATTGCTTACCCAACGTACGTGACTTGGTCGATTTTGGACTATCCGGTTTTGAAGCATCCAAATAAGGCCGGCATGGGTGACGAGCGCAACGTGTTGACCTGGGTGTGCCTCCACTACTTCATGCAGTATGGCACGCAAGCGGGCCTCAAGTTCGTCAAGCGGCTCGGCATTTGGCACCCGGAAGCTGCCATCATAGGCACTTTCTGGAAAATGGTACCCGTCATGGGTCTTGTGTATTTCGCGCGGTGCGCGGCCTTCCCAGTCGCCTAAGTTGCGCTCGCGCAATTCTTCACGCTTAATAATGCGCAGGCCGTGATTTTCGGCTGTCGGGGTGATGGTAATAAGGCAGCGGGTGAGTGGGGAAGCATAAATTGCGTCAATCCGTTCATTTTTCAACCGTTCGGTGAGATGGGCGATTTGCTGCTCTGCGATTGGTGCCAAGGCCACTTCGCCACTTCCGGCATAGCGGTGCTCAACATTCCAAACCGTTTGGGCGTGACGGATGAGCAAGATGCGGGTTGCAGGCGTATGATTCACCTACATATGCTAGCATGGAACCCAAACCCTAGCCTACTTACGTATGTACATCCCTTCTGCCGAACTGCTGAAAAAGTATGCCGATGTTCTGGTTAAATTTGCCCTCAATAGCGGCGAGGGGGTTAAACCCGGTGAAACAGTGTATGTAGTAGTGCCAGAATGCGCCAAACCGTTCTATGTACCACTGCGCACAAGCGTGCTCGAGGCAGGGGCAAACCCCATTATGCAGTTCATTCCCGATAACGTCGCACTCGCCGCCATGTACGCCTCCCTTACCGACCAGCAGCTCGATTTTTTTCCGGCCGCCTACTATAAAGGCATGATGGAGCAAATCGACCATTCGGTAATGATTTTGGCGGAATGGGACAAGTACGAGCTAAAGGATGTGGCGCCCGAAAAGCTTATGCGCCGGCAGAAATCCATGAAGCCATACCGGGAATGGCGGGAAACTAAAGAAGGTGAAGGCAAGTTTACTTGGACACTGGCTCTCTATGGCACGCCAGCTATGGCGGCAGAGGTTGGCATGAGTGAAGAAGAATATTGGGAACAAATTAGGGCGGCCTGCTATTTGGAGGACGCAAACCCCATAGCCCGCTGGCAAGCTACCCAAACAGAGTTAGAACGACTACGTAGTGAGCTTAATAAGCTGGCAATTGAGCAAGTACATATGACGGGTCCTGACGTTGACCTGGTAGTCGGTCTTGGTCCTGATCGACAGTGGCTCGGTGGTTCTGGTCGGAATATCCCAAGCTTTGAGTTGTTTATTTCCCCAGATAAGCGTCGCACTGAGGGCCACATTTCGTTCAATCAGCCATTGTATACCCATGGGCAACGAATTAGTGGCATTAAGCTGACCTTTAAAGAAGGAGTCATAATTGAGTCATCGGCTAATGAAAACGAGGGGTTGCTCAAGGAAATGATTGCGACCGAAGGAGCCAACTTCATAGGCGAGTATTCACTTACCGATGGCCGGCTTTCCCAAATCACTAAACCGATGGGCGAAACGCTCTTTGACGAGAACATGGGAGGCCCCGAAGGCAACACCCACGTAGCCATCGGTAATGCCTATAAAGATTCCTTCCCCGGTGACCAAGCTGCGGTAAGTCCTGAGCGATGGCGGGCTATGGGCTACAACGAGTCAGTAGTGCACACTGATATCATCAGTACGGCGCCCCGCACGGTAACTGCCACGTTGCCAGATGGCTCAACCAAGGTAATTTATAACCGAGGCAAGTTCCTTATTTAGGAAGGGCAGCACGTCGTTTATGGGCCCGGTATTCCAGGTAGGCAGGGATTGCTGAGAGGAGGATTATGCACCCTACAATATACAAAATGTAGTGATCTACGTTAGGAATTTTCTGACCCAGGAAGTAGCCAATGAGGGTAATAAGCAGTACCCAGCCAATGCCTCCTAGAATGTTGTAGTTCAAAAAGGTTCGGTAGCGCATTTTGCCCATACCGGCCAGGATTGGGGCAAAGGTGCGGGCAAACGGTACAAAGCGAGCTAGTACCACGGTCCGGGTTCCATATTTTTCGTAAAATTCGTGTGCCCGCTTTAAATTTTGCTTCTTAAAGAAGCGGGAGTCGTCTTTGTTAAACAATTCAGGGCCTACTTTTCGGCCAAAGGTATAGCCAACTGAATCACCGAGAATTGCGCCTACGGAACATACCAGGAGCAGGAGGGGCAGGTTAAAAACCCCTTTGGAGGCCAGAAATCCGAGCGTGATGAGCAGGCTGTCCCCAGGTAAGAAGAAGCCAATTAAAATACCGGATTCGGCAAACAAAATGGCAAAGATAACCGCGTAGGCTATGAGGCCGCCAGAACTTTTTGTGAAATTAACAATGCTGGCAGTAAGGTCGAGTGTCATGGGGTCAGTCTAGCAGAATTGCTTCCAGTTCAGCGAGGGAAGTAATTTTCATGAGTTTTTGGCGCAGCTCTTTAGCTCCTTCAAAGCCTTTGGTGTAATCGACCAAGTGCTTGCGCATGCGGATAAAGCCCCGCTCGTCGACAACCCTATTCAGGTAGCGGCCGTGCTCAAGGGCAATTGCCATTTTCTCTTTAAAACTGGCTACGTGGCCGGTAAACACCCACGGGTTGCCAAAGCTGGCCCGGCCAATAAGCACGCCGTCTACCCCGTACTGGGTCACCTTGGCCTGGGCATCGGCAAGGGAAGTTGCGTCGCCATTGCCCGCTACTAACGTAGGCGTCGTGTGAATAACTTGAGCAGCTCGACCAATTGCTTCCCAATCCGCAAAGCCGGTATACAGCTGTTTCAAAGTGCGGCCATGGATTGAAATACAAACCGGTTCTTCTTCTAGTAGATGCTTGACCCATTCTTCAATGACGACATTAGCAAAGCCAATGCGGGTCTTTACGGAAACAGGTAGGTTACGACGGTCGCCCACATTAAGTCCCAGCTCTTGGCGGCGCAAGGCTACAGCAAGACAAATATTTTCCTTTACCCCAAGTTCCTCCAGATATGTGCCGTTTGCCCAGGCTTCAATGCCTTTCCTCGTGGCCCGAATAATAGCTTTGGCG
>JBBQFV010000018.1:0-12365 GCA_038322405.1 Patescibacteria group bacterium | reverse complement strand
ACGAGTGACCGTCCAAGCATTGACACTATTCGGGCAGACATTGGGACCGCGGGAGTTAAGGAAGCAGCAGTTCAGACAAGCGGGGACAAGGATGTGATCATCCGGTTTGCTAACCAGGACGGCATAATCGCCCGCGACGAGGGGAATAAAGTCATTAGCGCGTTCAAAGCTAGTGGTCAGGACGTCACAGAAGCGAGCTTTGAGAACATTAGTGGGTCAATTGCCAAAGACACCACTACTAACGCCGTAACGGCCGTTATAATAGCTATTATCGCTATTGTGGCGTTCATTGCCTTCTCCTTCCGCTCCGTACCGCGACCCACGAACAGCTGGCGCTTTGCTGCCACTACCATTTTAGCCCTTGGCCACGACATTTTATTTACCGTCGGCGCCTTTTCGATTATTGGACACTTTTTCCCCATTATTGAGGTAGATGCCTTGTTTATTACCGCTTTGCTTACCATTCTCGGGTTCTCGGTCAACGACACCATTGTAGTATTTGACCGCATTCGGGAAAACCTACGTCGCACGCCAACCAAGAGCTTTGAGGACATTGCCAACTCAAGTTTGAACCAGACGCTTGCCCGCTCGATCAACACCTCTATGATGGTGATTATCGTGTTGGTTTCGCTTTTGCTGCTCGGTGGCGCCTCGATTAGGAATTTCATTTTGGCTTTGACTCTTGGAGTGGCGATTGGGACCTATTCTTCTATCTTTAACGCATCTCCTTTACTCGTCAGTTGGCAATTGGCTTCCGACCGAAGGAACCCCCAACCTGTCAAAAGGAAGTAATGCCCGCCAAAGTACTTATCATTGCCGGGGTTTCAGGTTCTGGCAAAAGTACGGTGAGCGACGCAATTATGGCCCGGCACCCCAATGTGGTGCGGGCCGTTTCGGTCACTACCCGCCTGCCGCGCGAAGGCGAGCGGTATGCCTATCACTACTATTTTGTGGATAAAATCAGGTTTGCCTGGCTGATCGACAGTAAACAGCTTTTGGAACACACGGCAATTTATGGCGATCAGTATGGGACACTCTTACTCTCTGTTGAGCAGGCTTTGGAAAACGGTAAGGACGTACTGTTTGTGGTAGATATTGAAGGAGTACGCCAGATTAAAAAAGCCTATTCGAACGCCTGTTCGGTATTCCTGGCTGCACCTTCGGAAGAAGAACAGCGGGTTCGCTTAGAGGGCCGTGGTACTACCGGTAAAGACCTGGACTTACGCGTAAAAGAAGCTCAGAAAGAACTCAATTGGGCCAAGAAAGAGGGAATGGAGATCGTAATTAATGAGGTAGCTGAAGAGGCAATCCGGCAGGTAGAGAAATTATTCTCCCTCCTTTAGACGAGTTGAATACCTATATAAAGCACCCTGTCCTGCTTAATTTCAATAGGGGAGTAAGTGAGGTAATTATGACCAAAAGCTGAGATGAAGGACTCGTTCGATTTGAAAATAGAATGCAGTCACCAACTGAAAGCAGGCGACGCTTTGCATCATTTACCCGTAACTCGGTGCACTTTGTACCGGCGGCGATTGCGGCAAAAAAGTGCGCATTGAGTTGTGCATGGAGTGTGTAGAGGCTGATTTGTTATTCATATATTTTAATGTCTTACAATGAATCTTCTACGGCGTTATAGGTCGTATTTAGCGACATGACCTGAAAGAAGCTGAGCGCTAATACCTTTGAGAAAAAGGCAATAATTAGCTACCATAACTAATTATTATAATTTAATAGTATCGCCCTCATGGAGGTTCAATGGCTCGTCCTCGCTACCCCCAAAGGCTGCATCCCATACTTGAGGTGCTATAGCTGGCTTAGCTGGCGCTGCTATGTTCGTTTTCTGTTCGGTACGAGGGGCGGGTAGCGCGGGGGACTTGAAAGTATAATTTTGCTGCTGAGGCTGCGTAGTCAAATTACTCATGGAGCGCTGTTGAAACTGCTCAGCTACGTGTTGGCCTGGCTGCCCAATAGGAGCTTCCCCTGTTTTACTGCCGTTCAATACCTCATTGGTCGGAGTATCTTCCCCTTTTTCGGTGTCCGTACTCCCCTCCTCTACAGCTTTGCGAGCTTCACGCCGAGTGCGTGCCTCTGCTTCAGGTTCGCCAATTATCCACTTTAGGCCACCCTTCTGCGCTACCTCTTTGTATGAGCGACCATTCATCACTTTTAATGGACGATCAATTTGAGACTTTTTCGGTTTTTGTTCGCGTTCTTCTAAAGGGGAATTTGCTTCAGGTTCACGAACCTGGATCGGCGGCGGTACTGGGTTTGGCGCTGGTTCTGGCGTAGGCTGTGTAACCTGTTGGACAGGTTGGGAAATGGGAGCCTTAAATTCCCCATCCCGTGGCACTGGGCGGTTGGCCATAGGGGCATTAGGACGGGAGGGCGATGGCTGCTGTTGCAAAAGCTGTGATGCAGCTTTAGCTGCCTCTTCTGCTTCACGGCGACGCTTATACCCTGCCGTTTCATCGATAATCGCTTCTGCCTCATCCCTGGCCAGCGCGTACTTAGAACGGGAATGCTCAATAACGTCCTGGCGGAACGAATGCTCCAACACAGGACGAGGTGGCATGGTGCGGGCAGAAAAGGCAGGCATGGCCAGGCCATCGACAAGCAGCTTGATGTATACAAATCCCCTTTGCAGGTTTACCAAGTCATTTTCATCAAAAACTGGGGCGTATTCAGGCTTAAGGGCTGAGGCGTCGTCGGAGCCTACCCGAAAGGAAATCATGGTACCTACGTTACCGAATACGGCGTCCCGGACTTCAGGCGACATTTGGGCAATGTACTGGTGGGCAATAGTTAGGCCGAGGTTATATTTGCGCGCCTCAGAAAGGATGGTGGCAAAGGATTCGGTGGCAAAGTTCTGGAACTCGTCCACATAGAGGAAGCTGGGCGGGCGCTGCGATGGGTCGACATCGGCACGGCTCATGGCGGCAAGCTGCACCTTGGTAATCATCATGGTGCCAAGCAGGGCGGAGTTGTCCTCCCCTATTTTGCCCTTGGAGAGATTTACGACGAGAATTTTCTTTTGATCCATAATTTCGCGCATGTCGAAGCCGGATTTTGGCTGGCCAACAATATTGCGGATGACACTGCTCGAAAGGAATTGCCCAACCTTGTTAAGGATTGAACCCATTTCCTCAACCTGTTGACGTTGCTCTTTAGCGGCCCATTCGTTTTTCCAGAAGTCGAGCACTACCGGATCTTTAATCATGGGAATGACCTGGTTCCGGAAGCTGGCATCGGTCAGGATACGGGGAATGCCAAGCATGGTCGGATTGTCGGTATCCAAAATGGCCAGGGTCGCATTGCGCAGGATATATTCCAAGCGTGGCCCCCAGGAATTGCCGAAGATTTTTTTAAGCCCCGCCACAAAACCAGAGGCAATGTTCCCCTTCTGGTCCGGATGGGTGATATCGAGAATATTGAAGGCAATGGGGAATTCCCGGTCTGCTGGGTCGAAAACAACGGCATCTTTAATACGGCTTTCGGGAATCGAATCGATAACTTTGTCGGCCAGCTCGCCGTGCGGATCGACTACAATTACTCCCCGGCCTTCGTGAATGTCGTCGATAATCATGTTTTCGAGCAGGGTGCTCTTGCCCGTCCCCGACTTTCCGATGACGTAAATATGACGCATGCGGTCGTCAGTCTTGACCCCGAATTCCTGCGCTTGGTTACGGAAGTCGGTCATGCCGAGCACCGTAAGGTTGTCAGCATCGACTGTTGTCTTGAGCGGCAAGTTGAAAGGGGCCTCTCCTTTCTTTGAACCAGACCAGGAAATGGCGCTTGTTTCTACTTGCGCAGTTGGGAAGTGGTACACCGAGGCAAGCTCCTCAATACTGAGAATTTTGCCGACATCTTCGAACTCCCGGTTAATATATTGCTGCCAGGAAGGAAAGTCGTTAATCTTAATGTTCCCTACCATGAAGCCGTTCATGGAAACTGTATTGAACTGCTTGAGGGCGGCAAGCACAGCCTGTACGCGGGCGCGGGCAGTCAGTTCGTCGGTACTAATGACGGCTAAGCGGAAGAGCGTCTCGAACCCGAGTTTTTGGATTTTGTTTTCAATGCCTTTAATTGAAGCTTCTTGGGGAGCCGAAAGCTTGATGTCTTTTTTTGTGGTTTCTGCGTCATCGAGCCCTGTGCCAGGAGTCAAAGCTTCTTTGGCTACCCGGGACATGAGACGGCCTGCCTTTCCTGCGGAACGGGCAAACAACCCCAGGCTGACCTCTTTCTTCTCGGGGTTTTTGCCGTCCCGAATGGCTTGGATAAACTTGACCCCTTTTTCTTGCCAGTCATCCCCTACCGGTTGCATGACCAGCTGAAGCCAAATGCGCTCTTTAGGCTCAAGCTTGGCCATAACCGCGGTAATGCCGGCAAGCGGGTCAACCTCAATGGTCGGATAGGTCTTGATGGGAAATACCTCGTCACGGGCCAACAAAATTTCGGTGGTAGCAACGGTAAGGCTCTCTAAATCGGCTTGACCAGTGTAATCGGGAACCTGTTTGATTTCCAGGTCTGGGTACTGGGCATATAGCTGCCCTTCGATGAATTCGCGCAAGTGGATAGGCGTGAAAACATAGAAGATGATGGATTCCTTCTCAGCCACAATTTCCATGCTGATATATTCTTGAACCAGGCGGTCGTTGCGGTAAATGCCGTGAAGGGCCGCAAAGAACTGCTCTATTGAGCTTGGGGTTTTGTCATTGTCCTTAGGGATTTGAATTGCGAGTACGACAAAAGTCTGCGACGCAAGCCATTCTGCGCGCCGTTTCAGGTCAGTACCTTGGCGCCAAAGGAGCATAATAGAGGGAGTTAGGTTCTAAAGCACGTTATCGATAACCGCCCAATGCGCTTCGCGATCTGCCGGAATCATGGCCATTACCCGGCCGTTCGGCTCGAGGCCGTAGAGGGACATGTAGTAGGTTACGCAGGCCGTAAGTACATTGTACACGTGGCCGTCGTCGGCTTCGACAACATAATGGTTTCCTTGCAGTTGGAGGGTCCCCGGAACAGTTGTGCGCTCGACTGGTCCAAGCTGTTTGTATACATATTTTCCGTCGCGCGTAATGTACAGCTTGAGTGGGTCACCCTCAACCAGCTTACTTTTGCTCGCGTAGTTTGGCGGCACTTGGTAGCCTTTGCCTTCGGTATCGACCATGCGCTCGCCATCGAAGTTGCCGTCAATGCCCGCGTCTTGGCCACTTGTCATAAAGCCAACAGGAGCGCTAGCGACGCGCAAGGCGTGGTCAACCCGGGGGGCCATGGTGCCGCTCATGAGCTGCTTGAGTGCGCGCAGGTCGTTCTCGATGTTCTCAATGAGACGGTAGACGCGGTCGTGGTCTACTGTAGGTTCTTCTGCAGCGTGTTCGGTAACTGCCTTAGTATCAAAATGGTAGTCAATGTCATCGTCCATCTGAGTATGGATGTCGGCGTCTGTGCGGCTAGAAGTATGAGCCGGCTCTTCAGGAATGTCCGGAACCTCCGGTACGTCGAGCACTACATCACCTAGTTCTTCTACGGGCTTTGCCTTTTTAGGCATATTTACTCCTATTTATACTTGTGTTGTCGTGCCTGATGGTACCACAATTTGCGTGCGTATGCGAATGCTTTCTTCTACCCCCGCGCTGTCATGCCCGTAGGTAAGACGCGAGAGTTCACGCACAGCCATGGCAATTTGGCTATTCTCATGAATATCAGGGGCGTATGAAATTGCATTGAAAGGAACTGTTGGCGCGCCATCGATAAGCATGCGCACGTAGAAATTAAACTTGTCACTCGAAACCAAGTCGTCAACGGAGACTGGCGCCAATTCTTTTTGGAGGAATTCGGCGTCGGTGACCCCTATGCGCCAGGCAACTAACGTCCCCACGTTACCCATAACCGCACTGCGGGTTTCGTCATCAAGTTGCTCAATGTACTGGTGGGTAATGTTGAGCGAGAGCCGGTACTTGCGCGCTTCAGACAAAATAGTGGCAAATGTTTTGGAGGTAAAGTTTTGGAACTCGTCCACGTAGAGGAAAAATGGGACCCGTTCTTCTTCTGGCACATTTTGGCGGGAAAAGGCGGCAATTTGAATTTTGCCGGAAATAATCATGCCAAGCAGTTTGGCATTGAGTTCACCAAGCAAGCCTTTTGGAAGCGAGACCAGGATAATTTTGCGCTCATCCATGGCTTTGCGAAAATCGAAAGAACTGGTTTGCTGACCTATAATTGGTCGCAAAATGTCATTGCTCGTGAACTGGGTTAGCTTAGAGGTAATGTAAGGTACCATGTTGGCAAGGGCCGCTTCTCCCCCGGCCTTCTCGGCTTCTTTAGTCCAAAAGTCGGTGACTACTTGGTTGGTGCATTTGAGTAGCTTAGCCTTGCGGAAGTCTGGATCGGCCAGCAGACGTGGGATTTCCATGAGGGTACTGCCGGTGGCGGGGTCATCCATAATGAGCAACATTGCGTTACGCATGTACTGTTCGAAAATTGGACCACCAGTCGCCTTGAGGTCGTAGAGCTTGTCAAAAATGGAAATCATTTCGTTGATTACCATTGTTTTTTGCTCGGGAAACTCCGGATTAAATTCCAGCAAGTTAAGGGCGAGTGGACGGGCCGTGTCTGCCGGATCGACTAAAATGACATCATCAATGCGCTCCTGCGGGATGTGCTTGAGGATCCACTCAATGGCATCGCCATTTGGGTCAAGGTAGCAAACGCCGTACCCATTGCGGATATCTTGCAGCACCATGTTTTGGAAGAGCACCGTTTTACCGACACCAGTTTTTCCAATCATATAGAGGTGGCGCATACGGTCAGGATATTGCAGGTAAATTGGCAGTTCCTCGCCCCGGAAATTGGAGTACCCAAGGGCTACCCCGCTCTTTGGCAGGTTGGCTGGTGGGGCCAGCTTACGGGCACCAAGCAAATGGATGTTTGGCGTGCTGAGGTTAAGGTTTGGCAGATGGAACAGGCTGGTCAGCTCCTCGGTGTTGAGGAGTAAGGTTGGTTGATGCGGATTTAGAGAGCGGAAAATATAATCTGCAATCAGGGTCTTTTCCCCCGCGTGGGTTTCCTTGAGGCCATTAGATTCGGGAGTATAGAACTGGCTGAAGGAAGAAAGCATGGTTTGCACTTGGGCTTTGGCCTCGCCATCAGTTTCCGCCCGGGCAATTACCCGCACCTGCACACTGAGAGCAACCTTACTCCCCTTCTCCACTAGTAACTTAGCCTGTTGTTCCTGCATGGCAGTTAACCGGATGTTTCCCTTTGTTGCATTTTGAGCCTCGTTTTCTTGCTCGCTTAACTGCTTACCAAAAGCACTTTGGCCCACGTCTTTGGCAAAGTCCCCTACCTTACCGGTCATGCCCTCTTTTTTATGCTCAAAAGGCTTACCCTGTTGGACATTTTGCAGCGCATCCTCTATTTGCTTCTGCCAGCTTTGGGGGGCCGGTTGCACAATAAACTGGATAGCCGCTTGGCCGGTTCCTATTTTGGAGAGGGTATTGGTAATGGCGTTAAGTGGGTCGTTCTCGAGGGTCTTAAAAGTGCGGATAGGAAAAATAGGTGCCTTCATGAGCTCGAGGGCTGAAACCGCGCTTGCCCCACCGCCTTCTAGGAAAATGTCATAGTCTTTGGCAGGCTCGATATGGGCAGCCGGATACTGAGCGTGAATTTGCCGCTCCAACTGTTGCAGGTATTCTTTAGGCGCCAGAATATAGAAGAATATTTCCCCGTGATGCGCTACAAGTTCAAAAGAAAAGGTTGGCTGGCCTTCCCAAAGCGTTTTCCACCAGCCCTCCACTGCTACATGCTGGATGCTAGCAAAAACAGGCTCCATAAGGGCAATGAGCTCTTTAGGGTCTCGCTTGTCGGCATCCTCAGCCTGTTTCGGCAAGATAATTTTGCGCGCCCCTAGATTAAGCAGTTGCTTGCGCTGGGCAAAAGCCCGCTTTTTTAAAAACACAACAAGCGCCATCACCAAGGCAATAGCAAGGAGGATGCCAATAATGATAAGCACGAGCGAGCTGCTGCTACTCGGCGCTGGGGTATCGAAAGTGCCGTCCATTTGTATCTATTGTACGGCTTGAAAGGAGCGGGTACTAGCCTTCGCGCGCTTGGGCCAGTTGTTGGGACAGCGTTTGGTAGCCTTCTGGGGTGTTTGGGTGGGCTGCGAGGAGGGTTTCTGAGGAAAAAGTTACAGGTTGCAAGGGCTCAGAAGCTGGTGAAGCAAATACTTTGATTTCTGCAACTACACCTTTTGAAACGGGCTCCATTACCCGAGGCTCCTGAGTAACATAGGAATCTGTAGAAGTAGCTAGTTTAGATGGAGAGTCTTGAGCTTCTACAACTGGACCTTCGGGGTGATTTGAAAAGCTAGAAAGTTCAGCCATTTTTACCAACCATCTAAGTTTACACCGCCAGGGCGTATTTCAGTGTTTTGCTTAAAACGCTCCTGACCAACTGTTTCGCTATATTCCTTTAATCCATGGGTTAAATTATCGATACTATCAATTACTACCCTGTCATTTTCCTGATGGTAATTAACGCCTAGCATACCAAGAGCCCTTTGCAGATGCTGATCTCCCGCGTGCATTCCCCAGGAGCTAGCCGTTCGATTTACCATATCTTCGATACGTGCTTTAAATCCATTTAACTTTTCCGTATTGCCGAGAATTTCAGAAATATTTTCCCCTTCATCTACCTCATTTTTTGGGTTACGTAGCTCATCATCTGGGCTAAAAGCCATATTTGACCATTGATCAGAAAAAGATATCCCCTGTCTAAATGCTTCTACAGAACGCCGAGCATCCGTATAGACTAAGCTATGCTTTCCACCATATGCCAAAGTATGTTGATTGGTGCGCGCAGACTTTATATCTCTGCCTAAGTCACTATCTTCCCCTACATTTTTTGACTCGTTTAAACGATAGCCATCAACTGCAGCATAGATACTACTTTTAAAGGAAAAATTTCCTCCTGAAGACTGCACTGCAGGACCGGGCCCGCCTCGTGGATTACGGAACTGGTCGTTTAGATATTGGAAAAACCGAGTCTCGGTGTGTACAAATGGATATTGCCTGTAAGCCTCAGGATCCCAGTCTAACTTTCCACCTATGCCATCTAGAATAACTCCGCGCTTTTCAGCTTCATCAAACTGGGTTGTAAGTCGCGCGAGATAGTAAGGAGACATGCCAATACAATCTGCATCGTTAGAAACCATGATTAGGTCGGGAGCGTTCTCTGTAGCTTTTGATCGATCTTGTTGACGAGCGAGAGTAGCATCGTTAAGAGACTTACGTATGAAACGCATATTTGCATTATCACGAGGAAGTGCCTCATACATAACTTTTACAGGAACGGTTGGGTGATCTTCTTGGAACCGCTTAATTTCCTCAAGGGTAGAATCTGGCTCTTTATCTTCAGGATGATTTACATACAAAACGACCTCATAGGTACTCGGGTCAATTGGTGTATTATCAGCGTTGCATTGCTTGGCATACCACTCAAGAGTTGAATAGATATTCTTACCTTCTTGGTGACCAGCGACAGGCACACACACTGAGATACGACATTCAGGATTCATTTCCCCTACCTGGCTCGCAAGCGCTTCTGCATGATCTACATTTTCTTTCTTCTGGCGCTTATAATAGTCTGCAATCTCCAAGTTATGATCTAGTTTGGCATATGGATTCTCCCTTAACCGAGGTGAAATGCGTTCTTCAAAAGATTTAAGCCTTTCTGGTTTCTCAGGAATACTTAGTGAATTATCACCGCTCAGCTCAGGCTTACGCAACGAGGTTTCCTGAGAAACTACCCCCCTTGAGGTAATATCCACAGAACCATAAGAATTACGTTCCGGAGAACCTGAGATTTGAACGTTCTCCATTAGCTCTGGACTGTCTACTGAAGACTTATCCATAGCCTCTCGAGCTGTCCACATCATCATTGCGCCACCTGCGGCCCCTAGGCCTGCATAGGCTTCCGATGGTGGTAACCCACCTAAGGAGTGAGACATATTACCCATAAGCGCCGAAAATGTGTGGAGCGAATCTCCACTTTTTGCAGCTAAACCTGCTGCTTTTGCATATTCATGAGGATTGTATTCAAAACCAAACCCATGGTGGGTAAAGTTTACCATGTGCTTCACTTTGTCGTGATCGAAATCTTGGGAACCCATTGGAATACCGTGAAGGTATCCAGCTCCCAGTGCAGCGGCAGTGCTAAGCAATCCACGCAAACGTTTGCGGGAGTTTTCGTTTTTAATAACTTTATTTTCTTCTTTTATTATTATGTTGCGTTCTGCCTGCTCAAGCTCTCCTGCCAGCTGGTCAATTTGAAGAATTAATTCATTGTGAGTGAACATTCCTTCTCCAGTCTGCTTACGAAGTGCTTCGATTTCAGAAGCTGCATTGGCAAAAAAGGACCGTTTTGCAGCTTCTAATTTTATACGGTCATTACGGCTGCTCGATACCTCAAGCTTGCCTGTTTCGGGATTTTTCTTAAAACCACAAAATACTTCTTGAAACCCTTCTACTACACCACTTACCGCTGCTTTTACACCCCCACTAAAAAGAAGAGGAGCCAAAACCATACCGGCAGCACCACCAGTTGCTAATGATGCACCAACGGCTGCGCTTCCCAGTAGAATTTTTCCAGCTACTTTAGCTACTTTTCCAGCACTAGATGAATTTATTTTTCGACTAAACGAAGTTAAGCCCTTTTCAATAAAGGCAGGTGTGAAACGCCCAAATGGACGTACTTTATGGCGGTCATTTTGACGCTGCTCCTCACGCTTGTTTAACTGCTTTAATATGTCATCAGCAAATTCGAGACGCTTTTCGATTGGTCCCTCAGGACCTCGCGAGGCCATTTCCTTATATAGCTCTTTATGTAACAGAGAATTATCTTCAGAAACGTACGCACCTCGAGAAACGTTTGATTCAAGTTGCTTAGAAATGTCTCCTGAGACCGGCATTGTTGCTGCAGATGCAAAGTGGGGGCTATGGCTCCCGGATACTATTGGGGGAATTGTTCCTGAGTAACTTCCTGATTGTCCTGAGCTTGAGCCTGCTGTGGCATTTTTTGAATCCTCCCATGCATCTTCAGGGGTAAGATCGGATACTACAGGAGGCGCAGCCTCTAAAGGATGACTATTTTCATTCGGTAATTTGTCAATAAATAATGGCTCATCACGCTCCGTAGCAAGTTCAGCCGCCGTTTTAAGATTGCCATTACTGTCTTCATCCTCGATATCTTGGGAATCTAAGTCTATATTTCCCCGCAGCAACTCTTCTCGCTCCATAGCAAGTTCGGCAGCCGTTTTAAGAGCTGAGACTGATGATTGTGGTACTTCGAAGGACATATTTAAGCAGCGGCTAAGGCTACAAGCTCCGTCTTATAAATGAGTGCCTCCTGAGCTGCAATAGAAGTAACATCAATCTGCCGGGCCTTTAAGAATGCATCGATGTCGCCATCTTCTTCAAGCACTCGTTCTAGTTCTTCTGCGTCCTTATCATCCACCAGGTCTAAAACACGTGAAAAAATACGATTATTAATACTTTTCATCATTGTGTCAAACAATTTCTGCTTTTTATCTTCAGGGGCATCCGCAACCCCTAACAATTTAAATACATCCTCTTCCACTAAGAGGGTTGGATCCATGTAGGTGGGAGTTCCACTTGCATACGCAATGCCAGTGATAGACATAGGTAGTAATTAAATATCTTTTTTTATTGTACTGAGGATCTTATTTAATAACAACAAAAAAAAGCCCTTCATAATATGAAGGGCTTTACGTATCTGTTTTTACTCTGGTACGGTTGTACCAGAGTAAACTTTTTGATTGTGCCGTAGGGCAGCCCAAAGGGGCGCCCCGATCATTATGGCCACTATCGAGAAAAAAAGGAGCAAATCACTCCCCCAGGGACTTGCAACTACTGCAATCCTCCCCCCTTTGACTACTTTTCTCCCTGGATTAATCCATCTCGTCCCACCAACCGTCGGCTTTGGCCGATGGCTGCACACAGTTCGATGAAGGGCTTCGTGATGGACACGAAGCTTTTTTTTTCTAACGTTTTGACTAACGTGTGGGAGAATTCGCACCGGCGGTGTTGGCAGCGGTAACGGTGCCTTTAGGATCGGGATTTCGGGGGCCGTAACAGGCGGGTTGACGATTATTTCGTCAGCCCCATCCTGCTGCGCGAAAGATGTTATCGATAGAAAACTTAAGACTGCCGTCGAGAGGACGGTGACAATTGTTCGAATCATTTTGTTAGTGTCCTCCGAGCGGCAGATGCGTTGTTTGCATTTGGCTCGTTGTGATGAACACTCTACCACAAAACTGGCCATTTGTCAAGGTGTTTTTGGCTCTA
>JBBQFV010000017.1:0-12722 GCA_038322405.1 Patescibacteria group bacterium | reverse complement strand
GCTTTTCTTATTAGTTATCGTTGCGCTCAGGCCGCATGGTAGGAAATAGGACAGTTTCCCGCACCGATTCAACCCCTGACAAAATGGCCACAACGCGGTCAATGCCGGCACCAAACCCGGTCATTGGCGGCATACCGTGCTCCATAGCGCGCAAAAAGTCTTCGTCCATGCGCTGGGCTTCGGCGTCACCACTGAGGCGTAACTGTTCCTGGGCTTCCAACCTGGCCCGCTGGTCTAGGGGGTCGTTCAGCTCGCCGTAGGAATTGCTGATTTCAAACCCGTCGGCAAGCACTGCAAAACGCTCGGTAAGCTTAGGATTGTCTTGCTTGCGCTTGGCAAGCGGCGAAAACTCAACCGGAAAATCGTATAAAAATTGAGGTTGAATGAGGTGGGGGCGGACAGTTTTTTTATAGAGCAGGTCGATGAGCCGCCCACGGCCAAGCTTGCGCAGGTCATCGGCAGAAGCAGGGGCTCCTTGGTCACCGCCACCAGTGCGCAATTCGTGGCGCAGGCAGTGCTCAACAAGATCTTCGTCACTTGCTTCTAGCACGTCAACCCCAGAGTACTGTTTCACCACCTCCACGTAGGAAACCCGCGGCCACTCCCCGCCAAACTCCAGCACGTGCTCGCCCCGTTCAATCTGAAGGGTGCCGTACACTTCTTGAATCACCCTTTGAAACAATTCCTGCACGAAAGCCATTTGCTCCTGGTAACCGGCGTAGGCCCAATAAAACTCGAACATGGTGAATTCTTGCAGATGCTGCGGGCTCATTCCTTCGTTGCGAAACACTTTGCCAATCTCGAAAACGCGGTCAAAACCACCGGCTACTAGCCGTTTCAGGTGCAGTTCAAGGGAAATGCGCAGGTAAAAGTCGGTATCCAGGGCATTGTGATGGGTGAGGAATGGCTCGGCATCGGCGCCACCGGGGATGTGCTCCAAAACCGGGGTTTCCACCTCCATAAAGCCTTTTTCTTCCATAAAATGGCGGATGGCGCTCACCAAAGCGCTGCGCTTGCGGAAACGGTCACGCACGCCGTCGTTTACCAGCAGGTCGAGGTAACGCTGGCGTTGGCGGGTTTCCAGGTCTTGTATGCCCTTCCAGGCATCGGGCAGAGGGCTTAAGGTCTTGCCCAGTATCTGCCAATCTTGGACTTCTAGGGTCAGTTCTCCACGGCGGCTGACAAATAACGTGCCGTGGGCCCAGAGAAAATCGGCCAAGTCGAGCAGTTGGAGGCGCTCAAACAGCTCTTCGCTCAACAGGTCTTTTTTGCACATGAGCTGCAGTTTGCCCGAGGCATCTTCCAAGTCGATGAAAATGAGGGCACCTTGGCCCCGCAGGGCGGTGATGCGGCCAGCTGTACCAGAGCCTCCTTCGTGCCGGTCATCGATAGCCAGTTGGTTGCCCTGCTCCCGTACTTTTGCGATGCGCTCGTGGGGCGGGGTGACAGCCGGATACGGGTCGATGCCCAAGTCACGCCAGGCCTGGAGTTTGGCGCGGCGGGCTTCGAACGGGTCGAGGTCGGTAAAGCTGTAATTCACAGGTTAAGTGTAGCCGCTTTTGGCGTTGTGCTCAAACCTGTCATTTTATTGTCCTAATTCTGACATTTTGCTAGATTCAAGCTATGGGCCAGATAGTTATCCTGCTTCCTCTCCCTTTTATCCTTGGCAGTTCCGCAACCCTCATCATTCAGCGCTTCTGCCCCTACTCCATTCTTGGCCCGCCACCGCGGGCCTTTTTCTATTAAAAAACCGGCCTTGCGACCGGGTTCTTAAACCGAGAAACGATTAGTTGATCTTGGTAATTTTGTAGGCAATGGTGCCACCATCGGGAATGGATACCTCGACTGTTTGACCAACCTTGGCGCCAAGAAGCGCCTTACCCAAAGGAGATTCGACAGAAACATGACCGTGGGCAGGGTCGGACTCGGCCGAACTTACCAACTGGTACACTTCTTTGTCTCCCTCAATTTCTACCGCAATGCGAGCGCCAATAATGGCTTTCTCGTGGTTCGAATGGTCCTCATCAATGACCTTAGCCTTCTTCAGGAGCGCTTCTAGCTCTTCAATGCGCCCCTCGATCATTGACTGCTGCTCGCGGGCAGCATCGTATTCTGCGTTCTCTGAAAGATCCCCGTATTCGCGGGTTTCTTTGATCTTTCGGATGATTTCCTTGCGTTCTACCGTAATAAGTTGTTCGAGTTCGCCTTTCAGCTTCTCGATGCCCTCTTTGGTAAGCAGGATGTCTTTCATGGCAAACGTTAGTATTCTATAATGCTCGCTCGCGCGCCCCTTATAATAAAAAAGAGCCAGAGGCAGCGCTCGCATTGCGTGAACGAGATAAATAGTAGCAAAATATAGCCTGCTGTCAATGGTTTTGAGGCCTATTTTGTTCTGGTATTGGGGGTCGAGATATCAAAATATAGCCGGTTTAACCTGAGAGTTATAGAAAAAGCCCGCCACACCTATAGGAGTGGCGGGCAGGAACTTTAGGCACGAACGAGCCGGAGCCGGTTTGTTGCCTTGGCCGATTGGGCCGTTAACCAACGGAATACAATGTCCAGAGTCAGGCCTTGTGGCATGCTTTCTCGCAAAGGCAAGGTGTAGAGTGGGTCCTGGGTAACCAGTTCACGCATTGTAAAGCAGAGGGTATGAACCTTTACGCCGTACATCCGGGCCAGGTGCTTATCCAACACATTCAGGCGCGGTGCACCATAGATATGCAGGATGTCAGCAAAGGCAGACTCGTCGCCCCAAGCCTTGGCAAGCTCCGCTTTAGCGGTATCCAAATCGTGAGGATCTAAGCTAAAGAAGGTTCCCCTTCTCTTTTGCAGCTGGCCACGGTAGTGATCAGAAACAGGTACGAAACGAAATTTCTTTTCTTTACCAAGGGGCAAGACGAGTAAGCGACGGTGGTGTTCCATCGTCAAGTGGTCGAGAGCCGCTAAGGCACAGGGGCTCAGCGGCGAGGAATCAAGGGAACTTGTTGAATAGGCACATACCGTTTCTTTTAACCGGCAACAATCTTTAGCCACGAGGCTATCAAGCAAGCCGCTGAGGTAGCGCACTTGGGCATATTCCCTTATCGAATTCTCGGCTAAAAAACAGAGAACCTCGTCAATATCTTCATCCATGTCAAATCTCCAAACCAGCAAAATTGGTGTTACGGTTTTGCGCAACTTATGAAGTATACCAAAATGGGCGCAAACCGTCAATACCCTGGCCAGGTTGGCTAACCTATTCCAAAACAGCTTTTATACGCCGTACACCCGCACTTACGGCCTCTTCCTTTTGGATTTTAAAGTAACCGAGTGTACTGGTGTGCTCAACGTGCGGGCCCGTGCAAATTTCGCGGCTGTAACCACCTACGTCGTAGGTACTGACCCTATCGCCGTACATGTGACCAAAAAGCCCAATGTAGCCTCGCTCAAAGGCCTCTGCGGGCACCATTTCGTCGCGGGTCACAATGAGGTCGGCCCCAATTTTCTCATTGACCAACTTTTCTACCTTTTCCAGTTGTTCTGGAGTCATTTTCTCCAGATGGGCAAAGTCAAAGCGCAAACGCTCCGGCGTGAGGTTACTCCCCTTTTGCTCGACGTGGGGACCTAGTACGTCACGGAGCGCCTGGTGCAGTAGGTGAGTAGCGGTGTGGTACTTCACCACTTGCTCAGAGTGGTCAGCCAGGCCACTTGAAAATTGACCAGCCGAAGCCGTGCGGGAAAGGTCTTGGTGCTTTCGGAACTCTTGTTCAAATTCAGCTTCATCAATCTGTACATTACGGGTTTCGGCATATTCCCGAGTTAGCTCTAAGGGGAATCCATAGGTTTGATACAGGTCAAACGCGTCTTTTCCTGATATAGCGCTTCGTTTTTCAATTTCCCGCTTGCCCTTGGCTAAGGATTTACGGAACTTTTCCCCCTCTTGCAAAATGCTCTCGATAATCTGATTTTGACTGGTCGTAAAAGCTGGATATGCTTCGCCGTACATGTTGATAAGCTTCTGGACTACTGCCTGTATGAGCCCTTCGAGACCCTGGGCGTCTTCGTCCAGGTTGCTGTACATGACCGCCCGGCGAATGAGGCGGCGCAATACGTATCCCCGGTCTTTATTACTTGGCTGTACGCCATCGCTAATCAGGAAGGAAGCAGCCTTGAGGTGGTCGGCAATGATGCGTTGTTCTTTAGCGCTAACCTGGGCATGTTCCTGAATTACGGTAAGCAAAGGTAAAAACAGGTCTGTTTCAAACACGGTAGCTACTCCCTGCACAACTGCCGAGATGCGCTCAAGACCCATGCCGGTATCGACATTGTTCTGGTCTAAGGGCTGGAAATTGCCATCCAGGTCTTTTCGATACTGCATGAACACGTTGTTCCAAATTTCAATCAGGCGGCCACTTTCAAAGTCTGGCAGGCCATTCGGAAGTGTTTGAGCACCCGCACCTTCCCCTAAATCATAGAAAATTTCGGTATCTGGGCCGCATGGTCCTGTCTGCCCAGCGGGGCCCCACCAGTTCGATTCCTTACTCAGCAAAAACACCCTTCCGCTTTCTTGTATTGCTACGTCCGTCGAGGCTTTAATTCCCACTCCCTTAAAGCACTCTTGCCATATGCCAACAGATTCAGAGTCTCGTGGAGCATCCTCGTCTCCCGCAAAGACCGTAATGTATAATTTAGCTGGATCTAAGCCTAAGCCCTTGTCCTTCGAGGTAAGTAATTCAAAACTCCAGCGAATCGATTCATGCTTGAAATAATCCCCAAGCGACCAGTTGCCGAGCATTTCAAAAAAGGTAAGGTGGCGGTTATCCCCCACCTCGGCAATATCCCCAGTGCGCAGGCATTTTTGGCTGCTTACCAGGCGGCGGCCTTGCGGGTGAACCTCGCCCAACAGGTAAGGAACCAGTGGGTGCATGCCCGCGGTAGTAAATAGGACGGTCGGGTCATTATCGGGAATGAGCGATGCCGAAGGAAGCACGGCGTGGCCATGTGCTTCAAAAAACGCCAGGAACCGGCGCCTAATCTCTGCGGAACTGAGCTGATTCATAGCTAAACCCTACCAATAAATCACTCGCTTGGGAACCTGAGGGTAATGGTGGTGCCCCCTTTGTTTTGGGTATCGAAACGCAATTCCCCGCCGTGTTCGCGAATGATGGAATTGGCCGTGTAGAGCCCAAGTCCAATGCCTTCGTGGTCAAAGGTGTAAGAAGAAGTACCTCTGGCAAAGGCCTGGGTTGCAGTACGCACGGCATCGGAAGACATTCCCGGGCCCACGTCATTCACTTCAATGGCAAAGCTGTGGGGCTCCTGAATTACAGTCACTTTTACCGTAGCTCCCTGTGGGCTGAACTTAATGGCGTTATCGACTATTGCCAGTAGCGCTTGCTTGAAGCGGCGGTGGTCAAAACGGGCTTGCTGAAGGGTTTTCGTACTGTCCTTAAACTCAAGGTGGACACCCTTTTCCCGGGCAAATATGTCCATAGTCGCCAAAGCTCCTTGTACGGCGTCACTCACACTCCCGGCCTCCAACTTAAGCTTCAAAGCACCCTGTTCAATTTGGCTGACCAGCACAAATTGTTCGGCTAAAATCCACAGCCTTTGCTGTCCTTTTTCGATATTCCCATAGAGCTTTTGGCGATCTTCCACCTTCAATGTGCTTTCCTGCTCCTGCAGCTTGGCCAAAGCGCCCTGAATAATGCTGATCGGCGTAAGCAGGTAGTGTGAAGAAAGCCCAATGAACTCGTCTTTGGTTTTCTGCATTTGGCGCCGGGCCCGGTGCACTATGATCGGCCGGATAACCAAGTATGCAAACAACAGGCCGAGTGCCAGGCCCGCTCCCAAACCTGTCTCCATGTCTTGGCTTACCCCTCCGAAATTCATAGCCTCAGTATATCAGCTCTCTGCCTTAATTCATGGTACGATGACAGGGATGAAACTCTTTCGGCGCGAGTCCCCTACTCCTACAGCCCTCTCCGTCGATATAGGCACCGAGTTTGTGAAGGTGCTCCTTTTTGAGGTTCGCGAAGGAAAAGGCTACGTCATTGGTCAAGGTAAAGCCCGCCAACGCCTTTCTGACATGCAAGGTGGTCACGTCACGGACATTTCGGGCGTCATTGCCACCGCTGCCAAAGCTATCGATGCCTCATTCGAGCAAGCCGGCCGTACTGCTGAGCAGGTAATTGTGGGCATTGCTGGGGAACTGGTGAAAGGCACTACCACTACGACTATTCTTTCCCGCCCTACCCCCAACCAGTCGATCAACGAAAACGAATTGCGGGACATTATTACCCGGGCCCAAGCCGAAATCCTCAAAAAGTCGCGCAAAGAACTAGCCTGGGAAACCGGCTATGCCGAAATTGACGTTGAACTGGTCAACTCGGCGGTGGTAAGCGTGAAAATTGACGGCTACAAGGTGAGCAATCCAATTGGCTTTCAGGGCCGCCAGGTAGAGGTGAGCATTTATACCTCCTACGCGCCTAACGTGCATCTGGGGGCGCTGCAAAGTATTATTGATGGCCTCGACCTTGACCTCATCTCGGTGGCCACCGAGCCGTACGCCGTGGCCCGCTGTTTGGGCGACGTGGAATCGGGCGACATTTCCAGTATTTTCATTGACGTTGGCGGCGGCACTACCGACATTGCGGTGGTGCGCGGCGGTGGCCTTGAAGGCACCAAAATGTTCGCCCTTGGAGGTCGCGTATTTACCAAGCGCATCGCTAACGAGCTCAAACTGAGCTTTGCCGAGGCTGAAAAAATTAAGCTGGCCTACGCCGACGAACGCCTCGACGACAAGGACCAGGCGCGGGTCAAGGATTTTATCGAAAAAGACGTAGTGGTCTGGTTGTCCGGGGTTGAACTGGCGCTTGAGGAATTTGCGAGCTCTGAGCGCTTTGCCGATAACAAGCTGCTCCCTACCAAAATTTATCTTTGCGGCGGTGGCAGCCTGCTTCCCGACCTTAAAAAGGCCCTCGAGACGAAACAGTGGACCAAAGGCCTGCCGTTTGCGAAGCAACCTGAGGTGCAGTACATTAAACCAGAACAGGTCAGCACCATTATCGATACCACCCACCGCCTTACCAACGTGCAAGACGTCACCCCAATGGCCCTGGCCAACATTGCGCTTGACCTGGTAGGGGCCGATAACCGGGTATCCAACACCATGAACCGCCTCCTACGTGGCCTGCGCTCGTAACCTATGACTTCCCTCTACATTGAATCTGCTGACGAAATTACCACGGTCATTGAACGGCTCCGAGGAGCCGAAGGTACCGAAGTGGCTTTGGTTGCCCCAAAAGGGGCTACGCTCCTACAAAGCGTCGTCAACCTCAAGCTTACCCGCCGGGCAGCCGATGACGCCGGCAAAAGAATCATCATTGTTTCTACCGACAACATTGGCCGCAACCTCTGTGCCCAATTAGGCATTGCTGCTGCGAACACCGAAGAAGAAGCGGCTAAAATTTTGAGCGGTGGTGCCTCTGCTGTGCCTGTCGATGATGCCAAGGTTATTTCAGGCGTGCGCATTCACCGTTACTACGAAGATGAAGATGCGGACGAAACTGCAGCTCCGGGGACAGCCCCCGAGCCAATCATTATTCCCCAAGCCATGTTGAAGGATGAGCCTAAAACTGCTCCTACCGCCCCTATTGCTGTGCCCGCCAGTGTACCTGAGCCACCGGTAGCTGCCGAGGTTGTCCAATCTGTCCCATTTCCTGCTCCCGTTGCCGTGGTAACTCCCGAGCCGGTACCCCTGACCCGCAGCAAGGTGACTCGCAACGATACTGTCGAAACCGTCACCCCATCGCCTACCCGAACGGAAAAGCAGAAAAAGGAAAAACTCCCTCCTCAGCCAACGACCATCATGCAAAAACGGGTCATAAAATTGTCACTTTGGCTTGGTGGGGCCGGCATTTTGGCTATTGTCACAATTGCCTTCTTATTCTTGCCCTTTACTCGAGTTGAGCTTGCGGTACGGGCAAGTGATTGGACCATGCAGCTGGCCTTCACGGCTTCTCTCGACACAAAGGACACCAGCACCGATGGCACCCAATTGCCCGCCGAAGACATTACCGGCAAAAGTGATAAAACCCTAAGCTTCACCGCTACCGGCAGCCAGGAAACTGGTGACAAGGCCACCGGTTCGGTTACTTTTTACAACTACGACACAACTACCACCACCACCGTTCCAAGTGGCACAACCATTACCGCCAGTGGCAAAACCTTTACCACCACCGCCTCTGCCGATGTCCCCGGCTACACCAAAGCTAGCGGCAAGCCTCCCGTTCCCGGCACAGCGACTGCCCCGATTACCGCTACTGCCTCTGGACCCGACAGCAATCTAAGCAACGCCCCCGCCTCCGACGTTAAAGGCACAAACGGCCTGCTCACCTTCAACACCGTTTCTACCTCTGGTGGCACCACCAAGACAGTCACGGTCGTGACCGCTGACGACATCGCCAAGGCTAAAACTGTCCTCACCCAGCAGCTTACCGATGATGCTACCAAGCAACTTGCCGACCAATTGAGCAACCGCACTGTCACTTCCAAAGAAGGTACCGACCGCACCGTGCTTGGCACCCTTACCAGTACCGTAAGCGCGGGCGAGCAGGTGGCGGGAGGAGACGTTAAGGGCACCATCAGCATTGACCGCAGCATTGTGAACACCCCTACCCTGGAGAGTGCCATTAGTGACCGCTTGCGCACAAATGAGTTGAACAACCACAGCTATAAAGTGACCAGTAAAGACATAACTGTCGATTCGGTAAGCTCCGACGGCAAGCAGCTTTCCTTGACCGTGAAGGTATCTGGCAAAGAAGCGCCGGTAGTACCGGTTGAAGACCTGGCCAAGCAACTGAACGGCAAATCACTGAGCGATGGTGCCCAAATTCTCAGTCAAGCAGTGCCGACAGCCACCATATCCTATACCCAAAGCCCCCGCTGGTGGCCAGTAAAGCGCTACCCAACCCTTACCCGCTACATTGTGGTAGAAGTAACCTATGACTAGCACAACCGCCCCCTACCTTGGCCTGGACATTGGCCTTAAGCGCACAGGGGTCGCCATTTCCGAGAGCGGAATTGCTGCTGAGCCACTCACTACTATCGAGTGGAACCAACCCCAGGGCAACATACTGGTCGAACAGCTTGTGCAACTTGTCTTGTATTACAAGGTCAATACCATCATTGCCGGCCTGCCACTCGGTATTGAGGATGATGTAACCGACCAGTCCTGCAAAACCACCCGGGTCATTAACCAGCTCAAAACTGCCCTCAGCAAGCAAGCGCTCTTGGTTCAGATAATCACCATTAACGAGTTCAACACTACCCAGGACGCAGTTGCCAAGTATCCAAAAGTAGACAAGGATGCAGCAGCAGCGGCCATCATTCTCCAAGATTACCTTGAGTTACAGGGGGGCACTTGAGATACCGGCTGATTGCTATCCTTATAGTCATCGTTGCGGTTCTGACGGGGGTTGGGTTTGGCATTGCGCGCGTGCTGCAAAGCAGGAAACTCCATGACTTAGCAGTAGGCCAACTAAAGCGCCAAGACGTTAAAGTGACCGTCATTGAAGGCAGGCGCTGGGAAGAAGTGGCTGCCCAACTTTCCGCAGTCGGCGTCACCTCCTACACCGATTTCAAGACCATCATGCAGGCCCATCCAGACTACGAAGGAACCTTGCAGCCTGATACCTACCGCTTCTTCCCCAACACCGCAGCCCAAAGCATTATCGATGTCATGCGAGCAGACTTCACCCAGCGCACTAACACCTTGAGCCCTTCGGCAAGCGACTTGGTACTCGCTTCAATTGTGGAGCGCGAAGCGGCCAACGACACCGACCGGCCAATTATTGCGGGCGTATATGCAAACCGCCTGAAGGTCGGCATGACCATGGGGGCTGACCCAAGTGTACAGTACGCTAAGGACTCCCTTGCGTATAAGGCTGCCGGTTACCCGGAGAGTTTTGTATTTTGGACAGCTATCACCCAGGCAGATTACCATAATGTCGTTTCGCCGTTTAACACCTACTTGCAGACCGGACTTCCTCCGTCCCCAATTTGCAACCCCAGCTTTGCCAGCATTCAAGCCGCCCAAAGCCCTACCATTACAGGCGGGTATTTGTTCTTTGGGTACAAGAATGGCAAGCTCCTGCTCGCCAAAACATTAAGTGATCATCAGGCCCAGCTGCGTTAACCTAGGCATATAGGGGCAATCTTGGTAGGGTTAGTAGGTCATGCGACGAACACTCCTTGGAGCCTTTACCCTCATTGAAAGCTACGACTGTTGTACTCAGGCCACCCAGCACAAGCCCATTAGGGCGCAGAAGCCCCGCTGTGGCCCTCAGCCCGTTACCGCCCGTTGCCTACCACCACTGCGCTGCCTTACGCCAAGCACAATCGCGCCAAGCTGCTTCCAAGGCACGTCTGACCCACCGCCCCACTTTGTCTAAGGTGGGGCCCTTTTTATCATTGCCCCCTACCCCTCGACCTGGTACCCTGACGAGTGAACCCAACGCCACCATGCGCATCAAACTCTTCGACAAAATAGCGGCAAACATCTCCCAAGACATTGGGATTGATCTGGGGACGGCCTATTCGCTCATATATGTCAAGGGTCGAGGGGTAGTGATTACTGAGCCGTCAGTAGTGGCGGTGAACAAGAAGACCAAACAGGTACTGGCCATTGGCGAAGAGGCCAAGAAAATGGTCGGCCGCACGCCTTCGCACATTGTGGCCATCCGCCCGCTTGTCGATGGCGTAGTCTCGGACTTTGAGGTGACCGAGGCAATGCTGCGTTATTTCATCGAAAAAGTGCACAAAACCAGGTTTGCTTTGGTGCCAAGGCCCCGGGTAGTAATTGGCATTCCCTACGGCGTGACCGAGGTAGAGCGCCGGGCCGTGGAAGAAGCTGCCCTTAACGCCGGTGCCCGCCAGGTATTCCTCATTGAAGAGCCTATGGCAGCAGCCATTGGGGCCTTCCTCCCAGTTCAAGAAGCAACCGGATGCATGGTAGTCGATATTGGCGGCGGCACCACCGAAGTGGCCGTTATTTCGCTTGGCGGCATTGTAACCTCCCGCAGCTTGCGCATTGCTGGCGACGAGCTGAACGACGATATTATTGCTTTTGCCCGCGACCAGTACAACTTGCTACTGGGTGAGCGCACGGCGGAGGCCATGAAAATTGCCATCGGCTCTGCCTACCCGCTTGGCGAGCACCTCACCTTCCCTATGCGTGGCCGCGACCTGGTAACAGGCCTGCCAAAGGAAATCATCATTAGCGACGAAGAGGTCCGCAAGGCCATGAGCAAATCAATTGCCGCCATTGTCGATGCCGTAAAGCTCACCGTTGAGGAAACGCCTCCTGAACTTCTAGCGGATATCATGGACCGCGGCATTGTCCTTGCTGGCGGGGGCGCCAACCTGCGTGGCCTGGACCTCCTTCTGCGCAACGCCACCAACATGCCAGTGTTCATAGCCGAAGATCCCCAAACCTGCGTCGCTCGCGGCACCGGCATGGTGCTCGAAAACCTGGATCACCTCCAGGAAGTTTTGCTCCCAACCGTATACCGCTAGCCCATGCTTAAGCGTTACCTCGCCCTGCTTGCGGGCGCCCTGGTGCTTTTAATCATCCCCGTTACCATTAGCTCTACACTGCGTAACGCTGCTATTCGCGGTGTCAAACCCCTAGCCGAGTTCCTGACTTCCCATAACCAAAGCCTGCGCAATACTTGGGACAATCTTACCAACATCGGCACTATCCGCGATGAGCGCACCAAGCTGCAACAACAGGTGGTAGACTTGCAAAAACAAGTCATTAACGACGAAACCCTGCAGCGCGAAAATGACGACCTGCGCAAAGAACTCGGCGTGACTGGCACCACGAAAGACACTCCTAAGGTATTTGCCCGCATTGTGGTGCAGGGCGACAATCCCCTCGATTACACCCTTACTATCGATGCTGGCCGTGCTCAGGGCATTCAGGTTGGCCAGCCCGCCGTGGCCCAAGGGTCGCTCATTGGCCTGGTCATAGAAGTACGCGAACAAACTGCGGTAGTGCGCGCCATTACTTCCTTGCAGTCACGGGTCCAAGCCTGGCTTACTTCCAACCAGGAAAAAGGGTTTTTGGTGGGAACTGGCAACGGGGTTGAGCTGCAATACATTAGCCAAGGCCTCGATGTTCCAAACGGCACGGTAGTCGAAACAAGTGGCCTAGGAGGCACCCTTCCTCAGGGCATTTTGATTGGTAGCGTCGACTCGCTTACATCTGCCAAAAGTGAGGCAACCCAAACCTTCAAGGTGCAGCTTCCCGCCGATCCCCTAAGCGTCCAGTCGCTCTTTATCTTGCTTACCAACCAGCCATGAAACAAGTTGGTTTTGCCATTTTAGGCCTACTTTTAGCCCTTGTCTGTCTCACCTTTTTTGCTCCGCTGAATACAGCTACTCTGTACGCGGCCTATGGCGGGATACTCTATTCCCTTTTCTTCGCCAAAGCCGACTCCAGTACACCTTTCTTGATTGGGTTTACGATGGGCATCGAACTACTTGGCACCCACCACTTTGGCGCGGCTAGCTTGCTCGGCGTACTGCTCTATGGTTTGTATGTGCTTTTTGGCCTTCGCCTGCGCTTTACTTCCCCGTACTCCCGCTTTATAGTAGCCCTGCTGCTAGGCCTCCTTGCCATTTCCTTCGTGCTCTATCCCTTGACCGGTTGGGCATGCCGCCTCTTAAGCGCCTTCGTA
>JBBQFV010000016.1:0-12726 GCA_038322405.1 Patescibacteria group bacterium | reverse complement strand
TCATAGGGTCAGCCTCTTGCTCTTCGCCGTCCCGTTGGAAATTTAAAAGTGCCTCGGCGTCGGTGGCAGAGAGCTTGGGCTCGGTATACTCAAGTGGCGCGGTAGCGTCAGGTTTTACCGGAGGCGCAATTTCGGACATGCAAGCCTAGTGCTTCTTCTTTTTCTTATCCTTAGTATCCGCAGAGACGGGCTCGGAGGCAACAGTCCGGCTTTCGGAGGTACGGGCAATATCAGCTTGCTGATTTTTGTCATCAATGAGAGGAACGGCGTCTGGAGCCTCAACCCGCTTAGGTTCCTCTTGGTAAATAGGCACGCTGAGAATAAATGTCGTCCCCTTCCCCTTTTCTGATTCTACCGTTACGTCACCGCCGTGTTGACGTAAAATTTCGTGGGCCACGAACATACCAAGGCCAGAACCATTGGCAAACATTTTAGATGCTTCTTCACCGCGGCTGAACCTGGTAAACAAGCGTGCGCGCTCTTCGTCGTTCATACCGATACCACTGTCACTGATTTTCATGACAATGCGATCTTCGCCTTCTTTGGCGCAGGAGAGCTTCACAAAGCCTTCTTTGGTATATTTCACCGCGTTATCGACAAAGTTATTTACCACTTGATAGAAGGCTTTGGCGTCAAGGAACGAATCAGGAATTTCCCCCTGCTGTTCGTAGGTAAGGGTGAGGTTTTTGTTATGCGCAAGAGGTTGAAGCGCCCTTACCAATTCATCGCACACCTGGCCGTAGTTACCTTTGGCCCATGAAAGCTGCTTACGTCCTTGTTCCATGCGCGACAGGTCCAGCAGATCGTTTACCAGGTCTACCATACGCTTGGTACTCTTGAGCGATTCGGTCAGCAATTCCTTTTCCTGATCTGGAATGTGCAGCTTTTCCGACTCTTCCACTATGAGCGAAAGTGACCAGTGAATGACTGAAAGGGGGGTACGTAGCTGGTGGGAGGCAGCATTTAAGAAGTCGGTCTTTTGGCGGTCGAGCTCCTTTAGCCGGTTATTCACTTCTTCAAGGCGCTTCTTTTGGTCAACGGCCTGTTTCTTTTGGCTGTATTCCTGGAAGTAAAATTGTTTAAGCTTTTCCACCATGCGCTGGAACTCGTGCGAAAGTTGCTCCAACTCGTCGTTGGTCGTAATATTTGGGTACGCATTCAAGTTGCCCGCCCTAATGGCCAGGGCAGATTCGGTAAGAGCAATGATTGGGCGGGTTAGCCGCGCAGCAAGCATGTATGAAGCAATGACGCCAATGAGAATGCCTGCTACTCCCAGGTATATGAAGAGTGAGGCAAAGCGGTTGAATTCACCATCGATAACCTGTTGGTCGACACCGAGGCGAATAGTGTACGCCACTTTGTCCTCACTAATGAACGGTGCCACATAGTTGTAGTACAAAACACTGTCCCGAAGGACTTTTCCTACTGCGGTATCGCCCCGGGTAACCTGGGAGGTTAGGGAGTCGCTGTAAACCTGGCCTTGCAGAGAGGTGTCGCCAGTCACGCTGTCGTAATACACCCGGTTGTCCTTATCAAGCACCATTACATATTTAACCCCCTGCTGGCCCTCAACCCGCCGGACTGCGTTAATGACATCCTTGGTATTGCCCGCAAAATAAGGTGAAAAAATACTGGATGCCAAGTTATTTACCAGGATTTTATACGAATTATCAGTAATACTGACCAACCTTTGGCGAACCGGGACATACAGGGTAACTGCCAACAGCGTAATAATGGCCGCTATAAAGGCACCTTGCGCTAAGGCAAAACGTATTTTGACACTCGTTTTAGGTTTCCAAGCCTGTTGCGACAGCGTGGGGTACACTCCCTCTCCTTTGCTGGTGGTCGTCCGGGGAACTAAGGATTATTATTTGCCTGATCTGGATGCAGCACTTCGGACATTGGCATAACATCTTCTAGCGATTCAAAAGCTTGGTATGCACTGCTGCCACCGGCAGGAGTGGTACCCTCTGGTTCAGAAACAGTATCGAGACTTCCTTTGATTTTCCCCAATATTTCAGCTGGCGAAAACGCTGCCTTTACAATGTAATCCATAGCGCCAAGGGAACGGGCCCGCTCAACGTCAGCCTTCTGGGCGAAGTTGGAAAAGACAATGATTTTAGGAAGCGCTTTGCCATCTGACTTAAGTTTTTCGAGCACATCGAAACCACTCATTTTTGGAAGCAATACATCTAAAAGCACAAGGTCGGGCTGCTCTGCTTTAGAAAGGATGTTATAGGCCTCTTCGCCATCGTAGGCATGGATAACCTCAAACTGCTCTTCTTCGAGCTTCATGCCGATAATTTTGGCAAGCATTTGTTCGTCTTCGACAACGAGGATTTTCTTCTTCATACGTGAGAACTAATCTATGGCTGGTACTACCAGTTTCGCACAGGGAAGGTAAGGAGGCAAGGCGGTATGGTACACTGAGGGGGATATGGAGGGGGAATCGCTTGTCATTTACTTCGCGATAAGTGGAGCAGCAATGCTCCTGCTTTTTGCGGTGATTGCCTGGCAACGTTTCCGCCTCAGCTTCCTTGAGCAACGCCTGACCGACGCTAGCAAGAGCCTGGCTAAAAAGGCACCTGCACCTCCCATAGGTCTGAGTTTGCCTCTGATCGACCAGGCGCCATTCCCACTTTGCTATGCCGACAACCAAGGGACGATTATACGGTCAAGCAAGGCATTTGCTGCCCTTACTCCTAAACCCGCCGGTACTCTTAGCGCTTTTAGCAAGCAGACAGGGGCCCAGCTTATGAGCAAAAAAGCTCATACCCGCCATGAGCGTATTGCCCTTACTACTACGAAGGACACCCCACTCCGTCATTTCTCCCTTGTTACGTGGCCAGTACTGAGCAAGGGCGGTTCCACCGGAACCGTTTACGCCCTTTTGGAGCACACGAGCCATGTACGCCATGCGCAGGCGGAACACCACTTCGACCAAGAACTGCTGGCCATTCAAGATGAACTGTTGAAAGATTTGGCGGGAACGCCCCAAGGCACAAACCCTCTCGTTACCGAACTTACAGAGCTACACACTTTCTTACAAAACCAACGCAGCGCTCACCCTCAAAGGACAATGGAACCTTTCGACCTTATGAGGGTATTAGGCGAAATTTTGGAGGAACACCAACCCCATTTCCGCAGGCAAAATGTGGCCATAACTGCGACCTTGCCAAAATCGGCAACAGTGATGGGCTTTAAGGCCGAAAGTGCTGAACTTTTGCGCGTCCTGTTTGCTGGCGTGGCCGAACATACCCGCCCTCATAGTACGGTAAGGCTTCACCTAGGCCGCTCCCATAAATCTGTCACATTGTCGGTTAGCCTTCCTGACATACAGGCAGCCGATGGCAATCTTAACGATACCTTTGCCTTTGGTAGCAAAGCACGTAAGCGCCAAGGGCAAGCCAGGCTTGCCCTTGCCCGGTTGCTCATGGGTCACCAACACGGCACTCTCTCCCTTACGTTGGATGACGAGGACGGCGTTGTAGCAAACCTTTCTTTCTTAGGGCCAAAAACAACAGCTGAACGGCCCAAATAGGTGATAAACGGTATGGACCAGGTAAATGCTGGTCAGCAGGAATAGGATAGAGAATTCGCTTGAAATGAGGCACTGGGAGTAACCAGACTGGCAGTTCAGGCAATAACACCGTGCCAATTGCGGATAGATTCCAACTGGTAAAACCTAGTGCGGCAGGAGGTGGGCTATCATCCGGACCGCTTTGCCCCACCACGGTAACGGGCAGTGGGGTAACTGTGGGGGAAGGGTATGGCGTTGCGCCGGCTATGGGGCTTGGCGTGGGGGTGGGAGATAGTATAGGGATTGCTGGTGCAACCACATAGCTAGCAGAACGCGTTTGACCTTGTTTTAGGGTATAGGTATGGATTGTATCGATTCCCTGCCACCAACGTACCTGGGTATCGGCGAGGGCGGTAATGGCTATTTTATAGGTACCAACTTCCTCAGGTACCAGCATCCATAGCATTTCAGGGTCGGAAAGAATTGCTACTGTATCGCTGCTTTGCTGGCTGGAATTAATTACCAGTCCAGAAGGCAGGGTTATGGCAACGGCAACGGGACAATCGAACGCAAACCATAGGATATGGGCTGTGTCGCGCGAAGCGCTTTCTGCTGGCCGTGGTGGGGGCGCAGTGCGGTTAGGATAGAGCCGGCTGAGTATTTCCTCACTTGCTACGCCAGGCAAGTTAGCGTGTGCGCCCTGCACTATGAGTTGACTAACCGAAGGCAGCTGCACGCTTGTGACGGTAACGGTGCCATCGCCCACAACCTGTGATCGGTTACGTACACCGTACGGCTCCCCATCGGGCCAGTACACAGAATGGGGATTGGCATCGCCTACTACCGCTTCGCTGGCGGTATATTCGCCCGTACCAGCAACGGTGAACAGAAGCGGCACCCGCTGGAGAAGCTTGTCCTTACTAACCAGGAGGTCTATAAGTTCAGTATTTACCTCACGGGTTAGTGAAAGTAACGGATATTTTCCAAACCGGGCAAGTACCGGGTCGATTGGCAACAGGTCTTTAAGGGAGGGGATAAACGTACGCAAAGCAATAAGATCGCTTGGCACCACCGTATTGAACTTGTAGTGGTAGTAGCGCACTAAGTTGTTCACCACCTGCCAATCACTCGGTAACGAATCACCCTCCCAGGGCTCGTAGGCTTTTTCTAAGCCGCTGTTAGGCGTACCAATCATGACAAGCCCGGCCACATCGCCACGGTATTGGTCCGACTGAATATAGTAGCGCGCAACAATCCCACCAAAAGAATGGGCAACTATGTACACTTTTTTAACGTGATCCCGGGCCTTAAGTGCATCGAGGGCAGGGATGAAATAATCTCGCATAATTCCTGCCAAACTGCGCCTCCAGTCGTAATAAGCCGTAAGGGTTTTAATGCCTCTTGCCTGGGCGGCATGTAAAAAGTCATCATAGGAACTGGTGAGAAAAGGGGTGAAGCGGAACCCGTCTTTAAGGGGAAGTACAGGAGCAGGATCGAGCAAATACGAGAGATTGAACGATGCCCCATAGCCGGGTACAAAAAGCAGGCTGGATTCTTCCGGTTTGCACCCAGTAAAAACACTAACCTCTGCAGACTGGTGAAATACACTAGCTGTTGTAAAATAGCACCCGTCACTTGTACCGCCGCCTGTAACATACAACCCTATATAGCCCCCTGAAATATGAGCAACAGCCAGGGAACCCAGCTGAAGCTTGCGCGGAACACTAAACTCGCTAAAATCTACTTCACCTACTGGACCCTGTATAAGCACGTCTACCGTCCCTTGTTTGAGCAAGCCCCATTCAATGGCAACCGCATGAAAGGTAACCGCCGAGTTGGCTTGAGGAATAAGCAAGAAACGCGAATCGGGCACGTCCTGCACAATGACGTGATCAAGCTTCACCACCCCCTGCTGGAATACGAACGGGCCACTGGCGCCGCTTATGCGCAACCAGTTTAATGAGACATCTCCTGTCATGATGAGCGAACCCCAAGAGGCCCCTTGAAATATGACTGGAGCTGTTGAACTGCCATTTACTATGAGCTTTCCCGCTCCTTCAATGCCCCCACCGGCAGTAAAGGTAAGGGTTACGCCAAGGGAAACGGTGAGCGTAGCTCCCGCTTCAATGGTAATGGTGTGGTAGGTATTAGGCACATACACCGCTGCCAATACCAGGTCACTTGTCACCACTAAGTCATTTTTATCTGCTGCTTTGGCCATTGAGACAAAGGGTAGTAGCAGCAAGACGCAACATAAAATTCGCCTCATAGGGCGAGCTTACGCTACAACAATGACAATCTAGCTCCAAAAATATGTTAGCTATTCGACCCGTTGCACATGCGAGAGCCAGAGCCGCTTTGCGCTCATAAGTGGCACATGTTCACCTTGAAATACCCTGCAGCGCTCAAAGAACACATCTAACAGCCAGGCTTGGCGTAAGGAAACGTTTTTGCTGAGTATTTCGATCTCCGCGAGTAGTTCAAGCGCATATCCCGACTGCCTCGATCCTTCGCGGCGAAAGTGGTTGCGCAGCAAGGCAACCAGGCCAAAGTAAGCCGCCTCATCTTCTTTTTCCCATTGACGAGTGAGTAATTGGGCCCGTTGCCAATTATGACTTTGCACAGCATTGATAATTTCAAAAGGACTGACTGCTTCGGCCACAACGCCTGCTACCTTTTCTAATTGCTCTCGCCGTACCGTCCCTGCTGCAGCTATGAGCGAGGCACTTTCTACCAAACTCTGGAGCGTCCATACCCGCCTGTCGCTCGCGATATCCTCAGTCGCGCGCAACTTTCCCTCTATCCGCTGTTCCCGCTCTAAGGTTTTGGCGTACTGTTCCAACCAGCGGATCGCCTGATCGTCTAATATACTCCCGCTTCGTTTAATGACACTGGCCACAAGGGCGTTTCCTTGGGGAACCCTGGAAACCTTAACTTCAGCTTGTTTTTTAGCTACGTGTTCCTCAAACCATACATTAAGCGGATGGGCACTACCTACTAAGCGGTCTTCCCAAAAGACAAGAGTAACGAGCTCATTAAAACCTGATAACTGGCCTCCAACAATTGCTAGTACTTCTTTTACTTTGGCTGGCGTTGCAGAGGTAGTCAAGCGCTTCAATACAATGAACTTTGGCTCCGGAAACAGGCTTTGCGTTTCCAGCACTTGGCGTAATTTTTGTAACAATTCGTCGTGAGAAAGTTCGTCGGCGTGCAACATATACTGAGTTGTCTCGCCGTACTTTGCCGTGAATACCTCAAGCCAGCGCTGCAGCTCAAGGCTGGAAGTGCGAGTATCGTTACCGTGAAACAAGTAGAGGCGGGGTTTAGCCATGAAGCTGTTTGGGAATATGGAAGCGCAGTTCACGCTCACTTATAATCACTTTACTCCCTGGGGCATGGGCGCGGGGGTCGTCAGCAATGCGCTTGCGCTGCCAGCGTTCGGTAAGCTGCTCCAAGAAGTGAAAACCAAGAATAATCTCTCCTAGTTTTTGAATAGTAAAACTGAATACCCCGTGCGCCAGTACTGGCCGGTGGCCGGGCAACTCTTGGTCTAAGTTTTGCATCCACATATTGGCCTGTCGAAAATTAACATAGGAAAACCCGTCGGCGAATAAAGGGATGAGGTTGTGGAAAACACGGGCATGGTAGTCGTCGTGCGGCGTGATATCCACAAAACTTTCAACGGCAAAGCGGTTTGGGCAAATCATGCCTGCTTCTTTTCCAGGCTTAATGCGCAAGCCCGTAAGCTGAATGAGCGCAGTGGCTAAGAAACGGGCTAAAAATATGTGCCCGTCTTTGGTCACAATATAGAGGTCTATGTCACTTTCCGGTCGAAACGTGCCAGTTACCATTGAGCCGTTCAGCCCAACCATGCGAACGAAAGGCACAAAGCGTAGCAACCCGGTTACCCATACTGCCCGCCGCCAGTACCGCATCCAGGTGCGCGTATCCATTATACTTGGCGTTGTTGCCTGTCGATATCGCGCTGCTTGAGCAATTCCCGCTTGTCGTACCGTTTCCGGCCTTTCCCAATGCCAATGGTAAGCTTGGCCCAACCGCGTTTAAACAGCACGTTGAGCGGAATGGCGGTTTTTCCTTTCTGGCTTAGCTCATCGGCCAATATTCGCAATTCTTTGGCACTAAGCAGCAGTTCCCTGGTTCGCTCAGGGTCTTTAGCGAGCGAAAGGTGCATGCCAATAACCAACGGTTTTGGCAGCCGTTTGCGGCCCTGTACCAACTTTACATATGCACCAGTCAACTGAATACGATCGGCCCGGATAGACTTTATTTCGTCACCGGTTAGCACCATGCCCGCCGTTAGGGTTTCCTCAACCGCAACATCGAACCGGCCCCGGCGGTTTTCCGCAACCGGCTTCACAGCGCCTCCGCCTCAGCATCGGTCATGTTTTCCGATTCTTGCCAGATCATTCGCAGGCTCGACCATTCCTGCACGATTACCGAGACAATGGCGGCGCCTGGAACCGCAATGATAGCCCCCAGCAAGCCGAAGAGCTTGGCTCCAACGATAAGGGCTAATATGACAAATACTGGTGAAAGGCCAATTGCCTTGCTCATAATGCGCGGCACTATGAACGTTGATTCCAGTTGTTGGATAACCACAAAGCTCACAATGAACACCAGCAATGCTCCCACAAAATTGCCCGCCACAATGAGGATTAACAGGGCGGGAAGCATGCCAAGCCATGGGCCAATGTAAGGGATTACTTCACAAAGCCCTGCCCATAGAGCAAGGGGAACCGGGTTCGGCACTCCAATTGCCAGATAGGCTATCAGGTTAGCACCGGCAATGGTAAGCATGAGGACCAACTGCCCGCGAATCCAATAGCCCATTTTTTCGGAAATTTTTTGTACCGTAGTGTACACGGCTTGAAAACGGTGACGAGGCAGTACTTGGTGAAAAAAATCCCGGGCATTTTTTTCTTCGAGGAGCAGGTAGAAGCTAATTACTAATCCGCTTAAGAATGTGACAAAGCCGTCAAACAGCACGGCACCTTGAGAAATAAAGTTGTTGGAAAAAGAATTTACCGTGCTAGAAGCAGCAGTAGATACATGGTTAAGCAGGCTATCAAATTGGACCCGTTGACTTTCGCTAAGGTAGGGATGGATTTTAACCAACAGCAACGGATAAGACTTTACCAAGTCACCGGCTTGGCGCAGTACAAGCGGGATGAAAATATAGCCAATCCCAATTATGACCGCCACTAATATGACAAAAAACAAACTGACTGCCAGCGTGCGGGACATGTGGCGCTGCAAAAGGGCAATAGTAGGATTTACGGCTGCCACAAACACAAATACCACGAGGAGGAGGGTAAATACGTCGCGTAACAGGTAAAAAGCCCAAATGCCAAAGCCAAAAAGCGCTATCTTAAGGAGCGCTTCCCAACTTACATCGTGCGTAATGGTGCTGTTTTTAGGCATAGGAGCTTACTTAACCCTGAGTCTATCAACACCTGAGGCAAATGGCTATCATTGACTCTTTTTACTATCAGGTGTATAGGTGAGGGACTTCCCCCAAGTAAGCGAACTCATTATGGCCCGTCAGGAACAGAACAAAGAACTCAAGAATTTGCGCCAAGAAGTGATCAACCTCAGCAATCGCCTTGCCGACTTTGGCATGGATGCTGCCGACAGCTTTGGCGAAACAAGCGAAAACTTTATGAGCAACGCTACCGAACGCGTCTCTGATTTGTTTGACCGCTCCAAAGAAACACTTGGTAACGTGAAAGACACGGCAGTGAAAAAGGCCAACCAAGCCAATGATTACGCCCACGAAAACCCTTGGATGATTGCCGCAGGTGCCATGGCCGCCGGCCTTGTTATTGGCATGTTCCTTTCGCACCGGGGCAACGAAGAAGACAACGACTAAGATGTTTGAATCACTACGCCGCCGCCTCGTCAGCGAAGTAGAGGACGCCATAAAACAAGCTGTCAGTCCCCTCGCCGCGTATGCCAAGCGCCTTTCTGGTGGTGTTGTACTTATGCTACTAAGCGTATGGACCCTTTCGTTGATGCTGTTCTTCCTAGCTTGTAGCCTTTTTTGTGAGATTGCCAACCTACCTTACGTTGCTGCTTCCTTGTGGACAGCGGGTGCCGCGTTTATCCTCTCCCTGCTCCTCGTTTTGATTGGGGTGAGTATGATGAAAAAGCCGCGCTAAGCTCTTAAAAAGTAGCACAAAATAGAACGCCCAGGCTAATGCCTGGGCTTTTAAATTAGACTACTCGTCAGCAACCCGCTACTTTACTGTTTCGCCATTGCGGTAAAACACTACTTCCAAATCTCCTTCGCCAGTACCGTGAGGTACTGACCAGTGCGCGTTTAAAGCCTGGTTCAGAATATGGCTACTATAACCTTTAATACTTACTTTTTCTAGATAGATGCTTCAAAGAAAAGAGAGGCCAATGACCTCTCTTTTCTTTGGTGCCTCTGGCTGGAAGACGTTCACTTTCTGAACCTTTCATTTCATATTGAAGCGGTTCAGAAGCGTTGCACTACCTTCGCTTTCACTATGCTCAAAAGGTATTGGCGAAGTTGAACTGTGCCCTCTCCTGAAAAGATACACCTTAAAAGAGCCCCTTAGGGCTCTTTTAAGGTGGTACCCCTGACTGGAATCGGACCAATATCTCGCCCTTAGGACGGGCTTGCTCTATCCATTGAGCTACAGAGGCATCAAATATCCACAAGGTCCTTTATACCAGAAAACGGCCCTTACGAACCGTTTTCCCTCAATACAGCGATTGATTTATTTCACGAGAGCTTTAAGGGCTTTTCCGGCACGGAAACGTGGGAGACGCATCTGAGGAATTTCGATGTGCTCATTGGTGTGAGGATTCACACCGCGGCGAGCCTGGCGCATACCAACGTCAAACGATCCAAAACCGGTAATAGTGACTTTCTCGTTCTTGCCAAGCGCGTCCGAGACAAGATCAATCATCGCGTTGACACCAGCATTTGCCTCAGCCTTGGAGAGACCAGTTTTTTTCGCAACTGCTGCAATCAGCTCGACTTTGTTCATAGAGTCTTCTCAATTACCTAGTAAACCGGCGGATATGCTCAATGTGGGTTGCCTTGCCCGACTCAGCGTCGAAGGTGGCGAAAGCAGCTCCTAGCTCGCATTGTCCTGCTGCTACAGTATAGCGCCACGGAAGGCCTGTCAAGAAATTTTTTAGCACCGGTTCTTTATCGGCTCCTAGACTTGAATCTTCGGGACCAACCATGCCCATATCAGATATAAACGCTGTTCCCTTGGGTAAAATTCGGGCGTCTGCGGTGGGTACATGGGTATGGCTTCCTACAACCAAAACTGCCCGCCCATCGGCGTATTCTCCGAGCATTCTCTTCTCACTTGTAGCCTCTGCGTGGAAGTCGATGATGGCGTGGTCATAGCCCGGCTCGGCCAAAATTTTGTCTAATTCAAGGAACGGGTTGTCCACATTGGCACCCGTGAAAACCCGCCCAAGTAAATTAATAAGGCGCAGCCTTTTACCCTTAATGACAATGTCTAAGTAGCCACGACCTGGCGCACCGGCGTAGTTGGCAGGACGAATGAGCTGCAAGTCGGGGTTGTCCATGTGTTGAGCAATGTCGGGCGACTGCCAAATGTGATCGCCTGTCGAAAAGGCATCGATGCCAAGCGCGTGAAGCTCCTTGTAGTGCTCGTAGCTGATGCCTTTGCCGTGGCTGGCGTTCTCGGCGTTGGCAAACACTACGTCGGGCTGTAGCTGGTCCCTAAGCTCTGGCAGGAGCTGTTTTACAGCCTCCCTGCCGGGCTCGCCCACAATGTCGCCGAAATAGAGTACTCGAATTTCCATAATTAACTCGCAAACGCCTGATGGCGCGTCTCCCGAATAATATTCACCTTCACCTGGCCTGGATAGGTAAGTTCGGACTCAATTTTAGCGGCAATGTCTTTGGCGAGTTTAGCTGCTTCCAGATCGTCAATCTCGTTTGGCCGCACAAATACGCGTACCTCACGGCCGGCCTGAATGGCAAAAGACTTATCCACACCTGGAAAGGCATTGGCGACACTTTCCAGCTCTTTCAGGCGCTCCACATATTCTTCGTAGGTGCCACGGCGGGCACCTGGGCGGGCACCGGAAATGGCATCGGCGGTACGAATGATCCAAGCTTCGGTTGTCTCAGCTTGGACATCGTCGTGGTGGGCAATGATGGCGTGAATAATCTCTTCCGAGAGTTTGTACTTTTTGGCTATGTCAGCCGAAATGTGGTGGTGGGGAGCCTTAATGTCGTGGTCGAGAGCCTTGCCCAGGTCGTGAAGCAAGCCAGCAGTACGGGCAACGTTTACATTGGCGCCCAGTTCTTCGGCCAGGAGACCTGCAATTTTCGATACTTCAATGGAGTGGGCCAAAATATTCTGGCCGTAAGAAGTACGGTATTTCAGTTGTCCAATGATGCGCACAATTTCGTTTGGCAGGCCGCTTACCTTGGCTTCGACCACGGCGGCTTCACCGGCTTTGCGGATCTGTACACCTACTTCTTCCTCGGCTTTCTTCACAATTTCTTCAATACGTGCGGGCTGGATTCGGCCATCCTTAATAAGTTGCTGCAAAGCAACCCGGCCAATTTCGCGCCGGACAGGGTCGAAGGAACTAATGAGTACGGTATCGGGGCTGTCATCAATGAGCAGGTCAACGCCTGTCGCTTTTTCGAAAGCCATAATATTGCGACCTTCTTTACCAATGAGGCGGCCTTTCATTTCGTCGGTTGGAATTGTGACAGCGTAGACGGTGTTTTCGGTGGTAACATCGGAAGAAATACGGGCAAGGACGGTGGCCAACTTGCGGCGAGCCTCAGCATCTACTTCGCCTTCTGTCTGCTGGTCGAGCGCCTTCATTTTTTTGAGGAGGTCATCTTTTTGATTCTTCTCCATCATGTTCATGAGGGCGTTCTTGGCCTCATCCTTGGTCATTTTGGCAATGCGTTCAAGGGAGGCTTCCTGCTTTTCGCGAATCTCACGTACGGCATCTTTGACCTGCAATACTTCTTCGTTTTTACGCTCCCAATCGGAACGCAGACGGTCAGCTTCGTCGGAGCGCTTATTCAGGCTTTCTTCACGGCCCTTTAGTGACCTCTCCAAATCACGCAAAAAGGTCTGACGCTCTTCGGCTTCTTTCATAAGGTCGCCCCGGCGTCTTTCAGCCTCTTCTTGGGCTTTTTTTACAAT
>JBBQFV010000015.1:0-12741 GCA_038322405.1 Patescibacteria group bacterium | reverse complement strand
GAGGTGGATAAGCCCATGGTGGAGCATTTGGATCATGCTTTCGGCATATTCCTCCACTTTTTCCGGACAGATGACAACCGTGCCAATGAGGGTTGGCTGTTTGGTGGCGTGAATGCGCAGGCTTTCAAAATCTGGCATGGTGGGAAAGCTTAGCACGTCTGTTGCTTCGTCTAACTGGCGCTGCTCAACATTGAGCTTCTGCATTTCAGCGGCATCAATAATTACCACGTCTACAATGAGCTCTAATTCAGGAAAAGCCTCGTCATAGCCTTCAATAAAGTGGCGGAGGTCTTCCAAGCCAATGACTGCCGCGTGGGCTTCGGTGAGCGCGAACGTCAGCATGGGCTAGAACAGCTCGCCAACGAGGCGGGAAGCGGTTTGGCCGTCTAGACGTCCGTCAAATTGGGCAACTGCAGCACGGATGAGCTCCCCTCTGTGGCGAGGTTCAAGCGTACCAAGGGTTGCAGCCTGCTCTTTCAGGAATTCCCGCACCCTATCTTCATCTACTGCCGCCGGCAGGTAGGCGGACAGTAATTCGGCTTCCTGGGTTTCGGCATCGGCCCGTTCATTGTGACCTGCGGTACGGTAGGCCGTCGTGGCTTCAATCCGCTTTTTGACTTCTTTGCGGATAACTACAATTTCTTCTTGGGAAGTTAGCGTTTCCTGTTTGGCAATGGAAGCGTTTTTGAGTTCCGATTGCAGCATACGCAAAACCGAGACAGTAAACGTGTCCCGGTTAAGCATTGCCTGCTTCAAATCAGCGGAAAGCTGTTCTACAAGCATGGTAGGTATTTAGTACCAAGCCCTCTCGTCGCGCATCTTGGCACGTCGAACAGCAGTTGTCTTGCGCTTGAAGCGGTTGTCTTCCTTTTGGAAGTACTGCTTTTCCCGTACCTGACGCAACAGGTTTGTAGCCTGTAGCAAACGGTTGAAGCGGCGAAGCACTTGCTGGTTGGTTTCTTTCTCTTTACGGAGAACAATCATGCGATAAACCTGTTTTAGATCTTGAATAGTACTTGCTGAATGTACCAGAAGTTACCAGCTTGATCAAGCTTCTGGGACAGGATCGGCCATATGAAGCAATTCGCCACCCAAAAGGTGGACATGCAGGTGGGGTACGGTCTGGTGGGCGTCGTGGCCTGTGTTGATGATAATGCGGTACCCACTCTCCTTTAAATGTAAATCACCTGCAATTTCCGTGAGCTTAGTGAAAAGCTCCCAAACCAGATCTTTCTCTCCCGCCTCAACTGCTTCGTGAATGCTGCTATATGGGTGTTTCGGGATGGCCAATAAGTGGGTTGGTGCATCTGGTTTAATGTCCCGAATGACAATAAGGCGCTCGTTTTCAAAAAATATCTCGGCAGGAATTTCGCGGTCAATAATGTGGCTAAAAATGCTCTTTTCGCTCATATAAGGTTTTTGCTTCTCAAAAAATCTCGGTATGTTGTTTTGATCCACTTGGTTTGCAAGGCAAGGGTCTCTCCTGCGCCCCGAGCTCGGATCTCTCGGTTCACAATACCACCCTGGTGTGGGTAACGGTACTTACGCTTGATTGGCGAGTGAAAACCGTGGGCATAGTGCACAAATTCGTGGAGTAGTGTGCCAATAATGACAAATTCAGGCACTGTTTCATCTTTAAAGAGTGAGTTGATTGTGATGTAGGTTACCGGGTCCCGATAACCGCTGGTTGGCTTAGCAATAATACTTCCAAAGCGGGTCTTACTCTCGCGGCCAAAGCGTACCAAAATGGTGTTCTCAATGGGTACGTCTGAGAAGTATTTAGTATGCAAGCTGTGGAGCTGTTCGGCCAACCATTTGTTATCGCGCATAGCTCTAGGCTACCACATAGTGTGGAGCGCGCCTCGAGTATAGTAATTGTCATTATTCTGTAACCAATCTGTAGTATTCCTTTACAGTATTGACAAATTAGTTAGTCAGTGTTATGATTGAACCCATGCTCTTAACCCGAATTTCACGGGGGGCTGCCCGAGCTTCACTGCTTGTGCAGAACAAAATGTCGCAATACCGGCTTAGAATGCCTACGAAAGTATGGCGTCCGGCCCGTGCATTGCTCCTGATCGGGCTCGTTAGCCTAACCGTGCTCAGGCCGGTTTCTCTAGTTGCACCTGCTACCGCAGTTGCCGCTGGGCCAGATAACGCCGATCCCTCACCGCGTGTGGTGCGTGTAAGCATAGCAGCCCAACAGGCCCTACAGCTTGCCCGCACCGACCAACTCGCACTAACCGTTAACGCTGCTTCGTTGCAGCCAATTATTATTGGCCAAAGTGAAGTAGATGCCAAAATTGCCGCCGATAAAGCGGCTGAGCTTGCTGCTGCCCAAAAAGTCGCAGAAGAAGCTGCAGCGGCCGCTGAGGCAGCTAAGAAAGCTGCTGCCGAGGCCCTGCGCCACCGCATTGTTGCTCAGTACGGCGATAGCGAAATTCAAAACATTATTATCGATGCTGCCAATGTGTATGGCGTATCGAGCCGCCTCATGTTGAGCATTGCCCAATGTGAATCAGGCTTTAGTCCTGGGTCTAAGAATGCCCACTCGGCTGCTTCCGGCCTCTTTCAGTTCATGCCGAGCACCTATGCCAACTCGCCTTCGGGCGAAGCAGGCCTCTCTATTTGGGATGCCAAGGCAAATGCCGAAGCCGCAGCCTTCAAAATTGCCAACGGCGGTTTGAATGCCTGGAACGCCTCACGCGGTTGTTGGGGTAACTAATCCTCACACTAAACAAGCAGACTCCTCTGGTACGAGGGGTCTGCTTTTGTTATGGTGCCTGCATGGCTGCAGATTCACAATACGATAAATTCCTTATTCACAAGGGCATCTTCTGGGATGCGTACATGAGCGACCAAGGCGGAAACAACCTAGGGAGGATGTATTTCTGGCTCAAGCGGGATGGCATTATTGACTTCGATGACTTGACCAAAGTAGAGCTCCTTGAACTCCGGGCACTCCACCGAGTGTTCAAGTGCGCCCTAAAGAAGCTTTTTTCACCTCACCTTTTCAACTTTGCCTATCTGGCAAACAGGCCGGTGCATGGTCACCATTGTCACTGGCACTTAGTACCGCGTTACTTTGAAATAAAATTATTTAAAGGCGTTACTTTCCTTGACGAAGCGTGGGGCAAACAATGGGTATCCAAAAAGCTCGACGATAACACGGCAATTGCTATAGGCAAGCGAATTATGAAGGTTGCACTCGAATTGCAAGCCTAACACTCAAAGTGAGGGACAAAATGTCCCTCACTTTTTAATAGCTCGTAGATGTATCTGCGTGGACAACTTCTACCCAAGTAGTTCCTCGTGTCAGCGTCATTTCAGTGCCGTCGGCTTTGTAGTAGCGGGTGCGCCCGTTGCCAGTACGTTCCCAAGTTCCCACTGTTGCAACCCCATTTTCAATCACCACTACTTTGCCTGAGCCGGTTAGGGTGTAAATCCAACCGTCCTCGTTAATGCGGGTTACAGTGGCTTTGCGATCTACTGTTTGCAAGACGATGTTCTTAGCCGTAATTTGCTTGTCCCCTACAGCGTCTTTGTGGGCTGTCCCCGCCATAGTACGGGCATAGGTATTGGTAGTTGGGTCGTAGTCCCAGCGTACGGCAAAGGCTGGCGAGGAGAAGTTGATGGCAATCTTTTCACTGGCTGGGCGGGTTGCCTGGGCGGCATCGTCTGCAAAAACAAGTGGGTCAAACGTTGCAGCCTTGTCATACTTGTTGTCTACTATGTACTTCCACAGGTCTGTGGTGGTGCTGTACATGGTATGTTCAAGGGCAACGCTGCGGCTAAAGTCACGCTTATAGGTTGGCTCCCCTATCGCAAATTGGTCAAGGTTGGTAATGCCGCCATTCGCTTGAATACTGTCGAGCGCATCAATATTGCCTCCTACATGAGAAAGAAAGGCGTTGTATTCCCTGGCGTAGTCAAGGTAATACGTGCGCACGCTGCGGATAGGCCCGACACGGGTGCTTAGGGTATCGGGGTTTGCAAAGAGCGCCAGGAAGCGGGTAATGCCCCCTTCGGCAATTGCTTCATATACCCAGTTGGCGCTAGATAAACCACTCTGGGGCCGGGCATCAGGGTGGTTTTCAATCATTACCCCAAGCGGACGGATGCTTTCTTCTCCCTCAGGAACTAAAACGCCATCGAGCTTACGGGTGACAAGGGTGGGGGTAGCCGTAGGGCTAGCGGAAGCAACGGGGCTCACCACTGCTGTATTGGTCTTGCAGCTGTCGTTACTACAACCCGTCGGCTTACTGGCTTGGCTGTGGTAACTAAGGCCCACTAGTACGACAATGGCGATAACTGCAAGGCCCCCAGTAATGCTGGCAATAAGTTTTTTGCGGGAAATCCGGCTGAAAAACGAGCCGCTCATTGCGGCAGCGGCAAGGTTTTCAGGAGCAGTTGGTTTTTCTTCAGGTTCCATAGGAAAGCTTACTTCTTACCGATAACTACCAAGATCATATCCGGGTCTGCGAGGCTTGATTCTTGCAAGGTAACTGAATATCTAGTGAGGGCATTCTGTACTGCTTGGGCCTCTGCCAGCCGGCCAGTCTGGTAATACACAATGGTGGCCGGGTAATTCTGAGTCTTGGCGTTTCCGGTGGTGCGCACTTTAAAGCCGGCACTGGTAAGCGCCGTTGCTGCCTTTCCAGCGGCACCTGTCGTTGTACTGCCGTTCAAAACGCGCAAGGTGACGCTCGCGTTGTCTACAGCTCCTGGGGTTGGAGTGGGCGTAGGGGTGGCAGTTGATATGGCAGAAGGAGTAGCCGTTGGGGTTAGGCTAGGTGTAGCGGAGGCAGAGACTTTTGGAGTGGGCGTCGGGTCGAGAGCAAGCCATTGGCGGAGGTTCTTTTGAGCAAGCGCATAGCCTACAATGCCGAGCATGAGGCTTACTATCAAAAGAATTACCCACCAAAGCCAGGAAGGTGGTTTGCCTATGCTTGCGGGTTCGGGAAAAAGAGCATCAAAGCTGTCGGGGTTTGCTGCTGGGTCAACTGGAGTTTCAGGAGCAGAAATAGCTGCTTGTTCTATTGCAGTTGGCTCGGTGTCTGGAGCAGGAGTTGGCTCCGCCTGCTTTTCCGCGGGCTTTTCAACTGAGGCCTTGGGTGTTGCAGGAGCAACAACGGCAGCCTCAGCGGTGTGAGGCTTAACTTCCTCTACGGTGGGTACTGCTTGTTTTCCAGCCGACAGGCTGTCGATTTTCTTCATGCGAACTGTTCTCCTTTATGAAACTGGTTTCCATAGCGCAGGGTCACCAGCGCCGACACTCCAGAACATTACACCTTTGATTTGATAAGCAGCCACAGCGTTCACCTTTTCTTGCAGTGACACCGCATCTTCGAACCAAACTTCGTGCTGACGTCCTTGAGTATCAGTGTACGTGAAAGTAGGGATAGTTCCGATATCGTAGCCCCGACTGTCAATGCCAGTATTATGTACGATGGTTGCTGCATTGTCTTTTGCCAAGCTCAGGGCTTGGTCATAACTGATGCCGGTACCTTCCCAGCTTGCTCCATCGCTTAGTGGGGCACTCCAGTCGTAGCCGTAATTGCCGAGGCCAATAATGAGCTTGTTTGGGTCGATCCGCGCGCTTGCGTAGGCAATGATTTCCGCAACCCAAGAGACCGGGGCTACGGGGCCTGGTTCAGTTGTTTCGTGTGAATGATAGTCGTAGGCCATAATGCGCACTTCGTCGGCCAGTTGGCCCAAGGCACTCCAGTCCATAGGTACTTCGTTGGCAATGCGGGCTTCAACGGTAACTGCCACCTTCTTCCCCTGTTGGTGGAAAATAGTCGTTAGGTTGCGGATAAAGCCGGTAAAAAGGTCGCGGTTTGCGGCCCCTAGCCCCTCGTAATCAATATCAATGCCATCAAAGTTTTGTTCTTTTACAGCAGTCAAAAGAGCTGCAATGTGCTGGCTTTGCAGGTCTAGGTTAGACAGTGACTTGTAGACCGCGTTTGGGTCGCCACTTACCGTAAGATAGGTTTGGCTCAAGGCGTTCTTTTGGCGGTAGGTATTCCATCCAGACCAATCTGCCTTTGGCGTTACCGCTACTCCGTCATCGGCTACGGTTAGCCAGAAGGCGGAAGCCGCGTTGTAGTTCGTCTCTTCGGAACCCGAAGCTACGTTCCAAGGGGTAATCCAACCGTACAGGTTTAACGGTTTTCCAGATTCGGCGATTGCTTTGTTAGCATCAAGCGAGGAGAGGTGTACGTTGCTGGCAATGTTCGGTAAGTAGCGACGAAGGCTATTAGTAGAAACACTTGCCGCTGTGTCTTCGGTAGTATGTTTGGTAAATGGTGCGCCACTCAGCACAAGGGCAAACAAAGCCCCAAGGGCAATACTGTGTACAACTGATGTCTTACGGCCTGGTTTCTTTAACTCTTCCTTAGTGGCAATTGCTACGCGTTTAACAACTCTTCCTGTTTTGGTAACAACTCCACGTGGCATAAGTCGTTTGCGTGCTTGAGGCTTTTCAATAAGCAAAGGTGCGGGTGAATGAGGGGCCAGTAGTTTGGGGTTCTTAAGGCTTAAACTGCTTATTCGCGCACCAAATACGTTAACACGGCTAAAAGCCCGTTCCAAAAACGAAGGTGGAGTGGTGGTTGGAAGAGCGGCATGCTCTGGTTTGGGCGCCTGTAACGGTCGATGCCCTACAATGTCTCGCATACCTCTATTCTACGGGTTGAGGCTGCGAGGAGCAAGGCTAGGCTTAGGCAAACTTGCGAATAAGGCCTTTTACTTTGCCTTGAATTTCTACCTTTTTAACATACAGCGGGTTCATAGTGGAATTGGCTGGCTGCAAACGTACCCGGTCTTTTTCTTTGTAAAAGCGCTTAAGAGTAACATTATCATGGTCAATGAGGGCAACCACAATGTCGCCGTCGCGAACTGTTTTGCCTTGTTCAATAATGACGTAGTCACCGCTTAAGATTCCATCTTCAATCATTGATTCGCCTTTGACGCGCAGAGCATAAATATTATTCCCCATCATATCGCGAGGGATATCGATTGTTTCGTTGGTTTGAATAGCCTCAATAGGTCGGCCAGCAGCAATTGCTCCCATGAGCGGGATGGTGAAAAAGCCTTCTACTGCTTCAGCAAGTTTATTTACTTGTATGGAACGGGCTAGGTTTTCCTCATGGGAAAGGTAGCCTTTTTGTTTAAGCGACTCTACGTGTTCAGCTACCGTTGCGGTAGATGAAAGGTCAAAGTACTGGCCAATTTCCCGGTAACTGGGGGCGTAGTTATGGGCAACGATATAATCGGTAATAAAAGCCAGGATTTCCGCCTGGCGCTTTGTAAGTGGTTCCATGCGCGGAAGGGTTAGAAGTACGTTGAGTTCACCTTACCGAACAAACACCGTTCATGTCAACGGCTTTTGTTTGGCTAGCTGCGCTCTAGTGTCAAAACAAGCTCACAGTGCCATGTATGCGGAAACATATCGATGCCTTGCGCAGTGGTAACCCGGTATCCAACGCCTTGCAGTTCCAGCAGGTCACGGTAACAGGTTACGGGATTACAGGACACGTATATGATTTTCTTTGGGTTTAAATTAGGCAGCAAATTGCGAAATTTGGCATGTAATCCCGCTCGGGGCGGGTCGACAATCACAATGTCTGGTAACCCTACTTCGTGGCAAAACGCACTTGTCACCAGGTCTTCCACAAGCCCGGCGTAAAGCGAAACATTGGCGATAGCGTTATGTTCTAGGTTCCAGGCAGCATCGGCATGGTTGGCGGGATTGGATTCAATGCTTGTCACCTTGCCAGCACTTTGGGACAAAAATATGCCAATAGTTGCTGAGCCAGCATACAAATCCCACACATGCTCCAAGCCTGTCAAAGCTGCCTGCTTGGCAATTTCGGCGTAAAGGGTTCCTACCATGCTCCCGTTAGTCTGGAAAAAGCTGTGGGGAGAAATAAAAAAGCTAAACTCCCGTATCTTGTCGGTTATGCCGGGTTCTCCCCACAAAAGCGTGTCGTTGAACTCAGTATTGTTCGATCCCCAACTTTGGGAATGGTAGATGCTTTTCAAAGCCGGTACTGCTTCCTGCAAGCTTTTGGTCCACACGTCTACTCCTTCGACTTGGCCCTCGTCGGTAACTAGGGAAACCAAGTATTCCCCTGTTACTTTTCCTTCTCTTATAAGTAGGTGTTTAAGCCAGCCTCTCTTTGTCTTTGGGTCGTAGAGCGTCCAGCCATAGTCGGTTGCTGCCCTGGCAGTCAGGTTCATGAGCAAGTCAGCAGTGGGAGAAAGCAGGAAGCAAAGTTCTACGGGTATGTCGGCGTTATCGCTTCCTTTTTGGTGGCGTGAAGGGCGCACAATGTTCCCCTGGTGCACAAAGCCAAACCTAATCTTGTTGCGAAAATAGACTGGATACTCCTCTGGGCTACCAATAATAGGCTGCCAAAGGTTGGGTTCTATAGCTTTGGCGAACAAGTCCTTCAGCCATTGCTCCTTATAGGTGAGCTGTTCCTTATAGGGAATGTCCTGACTCTCGCAGCCGCCGCATACATAGAAGTAGGGGCAGATTGGGGTAATGCTAGGTGCCGGTTTGGCTAAGTTAGGCATGAGGCACTTCAAGAAGCGCGGCGGTATCTATAGTAGACCCGTATTCAGGTACCCCTGAAGCGAGTCCTAGCTCGTCTTCAATTGACTGGGAGAACGAAAGTGCAGAATTAAGCTCGCCGTGGGTTACAAACACTTTCTTAGGTGGTTTACCATTGAAACAGTGCATCCAGTGCATGAGGCGCGGGTAGTCGGCATGGCCAGAAAAAGCGCCACAGGAAATGACATTAGCTTTTACATGCATTTCTTGGCCGTAAATGGTGACGTGCTTTTCGCCGTCGTGCAGGCGGCGGCCAAGGCTTCCTTCAACCTGGTAACCAACAATCATGAGGGTGGTTGCTGGAAATTGCAGGTAGTTCTTAAGGTGATGCAAAATGCGCCCCCCATTCATCATACCGGAGCCAGCAATAATGACTTTTGGCCCATCAACTGCCAAAATATGCTTCGATTCTTCGGCAGTGGTGGTATAGCGCAAACCTGGGAAACTAAACAAGTCACCGTACTTGAGCAAGTCCTGCTTAGCCTCAGGATTATAGAAGTCTACGTTTTGACGGAAAATTTCGGTAGCAGCAATGGCGAGCGGGCTATCCAGAAAAATAGGGAGGGTTGGAATTTGCTTAGTAGCGTGCAAATGATTGAGTTCGTAGAGCAGTTCCTGGGTACGTTCAAGGGCGAAAGCGGGAATGAGCAGCACTCCTTTGGTTTTAATGATATTGAGGATGGCATCTTTCAAGAAGGTATTTCGCTCAACTCCCGATTCGTGAATGCGGTTGCCGTAGGTAGACTCAATAACCACAATGTCGGCGCCATACAGGCATTCAGCGTTGCGCAAAAGGGGTACGGGGGTATTGCCCAAGTCCCCTGAGAAAACGGCTTGCTCCTTTTCGTGGATAAGTTTGACAGAGGCAGAGCCAAGAATGTGACCCGCATCGGTCATAAAGCCAGAAACACCGCCACCAATCTGGAATTCCTGGTGGTAAGGCACTGTTTTCCACATGTCCTGGAGTGGTTCAACGTCTTCGGAGGTAAACAGTGGCTCGTGGTTGTGCCGTTCCGCTTCTTCCATCACTAAACGGGCGGAGTCGCGCAGGTTAATCATAGCGAGTTCGGCGGTTGGCTGGGTGGCATACAGAGCCCCGCGGAAACCTTCTTTAAACAGCTTTGGCAGGCGGCCAATGTGGTCAAAGTGAGCGTGGGTAATGACAGCGCTGTCTACCCGGGTCGGGTCAAAGGGAAAGGGTTGGGCGTTTTTGTCTTCGGCGTACTTGCCGCCTTGGAACATGCCGCAATCGAGCACAATGCGCTGCTGGGGAGTTTCAATGTGGTAACAAGAGCCCGTTACCTCACGGTTTGCCCCGGAAAAAGTGAGTTTCATACCCTTATTGTACAGCCCGAGGCATGAATGGTGAAACACACGAAAAAGGCCCCCTACATTGGGGGCCTACGAACGCTCAATGGAGGATATAAATCGGAGAGGGTGTAGCCTTAGCGCGGCAATGCGCTTCCGGTACGGCCTCGACCCTCTGACCTTCCATTTTAGCAAGGGATACAGTACCATATATCGCCACGTTTGTCAAGAGGTTAGTGAGTTTATTTAAAGAACCGCCCCTTGCGAGGCGGTTCTTTTCTTAGCGATAGCGGCGTGGGCTAAACCCGCGGTTGCGGTTGGCACCACCTCCGCCGTAGCCACCAGGGCGTCCGGCAGGTTGGTAGGCCGGGCGCTGGCCCCCACCAATCGAATGAGCGGCGCTCTGTTCAGCAATGGTTCCTGTTGAATAGCTTGAGATAGCAATATTCTTTTGAATAAGGCGCTCAATGCTTTTCACGTCGCGAACCTGGTCACGAGTGGCAAGCGAAATAGCCTTACCAGTAATACCAGCGCGGCCTGTGCGACCAATTCGGTGTACGTAGTCTTCGGCGGCATCTGGCAAGTCGTAATTCACCACAAGGGTGATGTTTTGCACATCAATACCGCGGGCGGCTACATCGGTAGCAACTAGAATACGGTACTGGCCGCTCTTAAACCCTTCTAATGCGTGACGCCGTTGGGAAAGCGAACGGTTGGAGTGAATTTCGGCAGCAGAGTGGCCAAGATCGCGGACCTTTTCGGCCAACTTCTTAGCACCGTGCTTGGTGCGGGAGAAAACCAGGATCCGACCTTCATGGTCTTTAATCATAGAGTGCAAAATGCCTGTCTTTTCGTCAGAACGCACATAGCAAAGTTCCTGAGTAATAAGGTTGTTGTTCTGGCCTTGAGTAGCTACTTCAACCCGTTCAGGGCTTTTCATGTAGGCCGAGGCGAGGCGAGAAATTTCCGGTGCCATAGTAGCTGAGAAACACATGGTTTGACGGTTCTTGGGCACGGTTTCTAAAATAAGCTTGATTTGCGGAGCAAAGCCCATGTCCAACATGCGGTCGGCTTCATCGAGCACTACAACGCATACGTCGTGCAATGACACAGTATGCTGCTGCATGTGGTCGCGCAAACGGCCTGGGGTACAGACAATAATGCGGGGGTTTTGCTTAAGGTCCTGCTTTTGGCGGTAAATAGGCATGCCACCAATCAAGCAAACGGTGCGAATGTTTGGTAGGAGCAAACGGCTGACCTTTTTAATGCTGTCTTCAACCTGCAAAGCAAGTTCGCGAGTTGGCACAACAATAAGGGCCTTTCCAGGTTGAGCCATGAGCTTTTCCAGGATAGGCAGTGAGAAGGCGTAGGTTTTGCCGGTACCAGTTTGGGCAATACCCATAAGGTCTTTACCCGCACGGGCAATTGGAATTGCTTTCGCCTGAATAGGCGTTGGGGTGGTAAGGCCGGCTTGCGCAAGAGCGCTTAAGATTGGAGCAGATAGCCCCGTTTGAACAAAGTCCTGTGTGGACTGAATGGTTGGTTCCATACTTCGTGTTTTAGATGATCCAATCCCCAGGATTCATCTATAAAGTATGAAACAAGAGAGTAGAACATGGCCGTAAAAGTGGCCGTTGATTAACAATGTAGTATAGAACGTCCAGGTTTAAATGTCAATAGTATTGGAGGGGCTATAACCTGACCCTCCTCAATAAAGCTATATTTTGGTATAAAAAGTTTCATGGTTGAATTTTTAGAACATGGAATTTTACAAAAGTTAGTAGGCCGCACTGTGGAGATAACCCTTATCGTCCCTGGTATGCTTCCCAAGATTTGTCAGAATCATTTCAAGATTGGTGAAACGCCTGATTGGTTAGAAGTCGAAGACGAAATGAGCTTTGACTTCAAAATGATCAAGGACACTTATAGTCGCAGCTGGGTATTCACTCCTAAGGGGATAAATTTTGCCCCCGCGGCTGAGGCACTCTTGAAGGGTGAAAGAAAAAGCATTGCCCTGCCGCTGAGCTGCAGCAAAAAAGGGGTCAAGAAAGAGAGTAGGATTTTTTATCTCAGATTGCTGTGATGCAGCGTATTCGTGAGCCCAAGGTTATCTGGGGTTCTTTTTTTATGAAAGCTTGAATACTAAGTCGCTCGAGTACTCAGATGACAATGGTTTGCCTTTAACTCTTTCAATAACATGGGCGAGCTCTGGAAAGGCATTGTCCGTAACCTTGTTAGAATAAAATGGGGTGCTTACCGGGTTTTCTTTGCGAAGGTCTCCCTTAACGGCCAAGGCCTTAAATAGGTGAGTTATAAGGTGACTTGCAACGGTTCCCACCAGCTGCAGTTCCATAGCAAACGAGCCATAATAGGCTAGTTCAATTGCTTCGAGGCCCGTTTGTTCATAAAACTCTCGCTTAGCAGCCTCCTCCAACCGTTCCCCTTCGTGCAGCCGCCCACACGGAAAACCTATCAGTCCTCTAAATGGCTCATTGCGTTGTTTGGCGAACAGCCATTCGCCAGCCTGGTTCTGATATGCAACCTCTACCATTACCTTTGGTTGAGAACTAGGAGCGTGGGTTGCGCTGCTCTAGGTATCGATAAGCTTGCGACCACTTAGGCACAATGTGTAGGCTTCCCTTGCCCGCTCGACATCTATGACGATGCTCCAAGCAATGTTGACTCCGGGTTTGACTACGCCCTCCAGGAAACTGGTCGCACCCACGTGCACGATATTGCCATTCGGCAAGGATGCATAACTTCTCCCGAAGCAAGATGGCAGAAGTATAGCTAAATCTGGGCGTTTTTCAAGC